>DBXB01000072.1 GCA_002309155.1 Bacteroidales bacterium UBA1223
TGAAACTGTATGGCTGGTATGCCGTGGCTCCACTGTTCCATCCGCTGGTGCCCCATCCGAACAGGTCTATCCATCCATCATAGGTGCTTGAAATATGGGTGTTATCGTCGCCTATGTAGTCATATTGGTGCTCTGCGAAACGCCACAGGCCTGTGCTGGCTTGGTATTGAAGGTTGCCTTTGCTGAATTGGACTGTCTGTGTCGAACTCACCGAGAAATGCGATTCGGTAGCCCCTGGAAGAATGGCAGGCAGGCCGCTGCGGTGATTCACAGTGAGGTGGAGTGTGGCGGTGCTGTCGCATCCTACAAGAGGCGAGAGGAATATGGTGTCGATATAGTTTCCACTTTCCATATAATAGTTTCCCCGCCATGTGATGCTGTCGCATACCACCGCCGTGGTGTCGCCAGCGTATGAGTGGTATATTGTTAACTGCAGCGTGATGATGCTGTCGCACCCAGCGGCGTTAGTAAAGGTGTGAGTAGCACTGTTCGTGCTACTTGTGTAACTATTACCCCACCAAGTGAAGATATTGCAAGCAGTAGCGTTGGTATCACCAGTATTCGAATGATTAATCGTCAAATGCAGAGTCACCACACTATCACAGCCAGCAACGTTAGTAAACGTATGAGTAGCTGAATTCGTGCTATTAGTATAATTCGTGTTCCACCAAGTAAAGCTGTTGCAAGCGGTAGCGTTTGTATCACCAGTATTCGAATGATTAATCGTCAAATGTAGCGTCACCACACTATCACAATCGGCAGCATTTGTAAATGTATGCGTAGCACTATTCGTGCTATTCGTGTAATTCGTGTTCCACCAAGTAAAGCTATTACATGTTGTAACTGTGGTGTCTCCCGTAGTGCTGTTCTTAATTGTCAAGTGCAGTGTCACCACGCTGTCACATCCAGCGGCGTTGGTAAAGGTATGCGTCGCCGTATTTGTCGAACTGGTGTACGTCGTGCCCCACCAAGTGAAGTTGTCGCATGCTGTTGCCGTGGTGTCGCCAGTGGAAGAATGAATTATGGTTAGATGCAGTGTCACCAGACTGTCACATCCAGCAGTGGTGGAGTATAGATGAGTGGGAGTATTCGTGCTATTTGTGTAATTCGTGTTCCACCACGTGAAGCTGTCGCATGCTTCGGTGACAGTGTCGTTGGTGGTAATAGGATCGGTGTTATGGACAGGACGGACAGAATATCCGGAATATTTATTATGGTAGTCGGAAAGATGTAAAGATGTATTGTTGAATCTTATGTTATAGGCAAACCTGTCGTCGAATATGTGCCTGTCTGCCGCCCAGTAATAGCCGGTGGGCCCGGAATTGGAATAATTTATGCTGCCCCTGACTCCAGCTGCAGGCAGGAACACCGCTCCGGCAGAGTCCATCTTGTCCCAGTCTGTTGTACTGTATGTGTTGCCGTCCCATCCGGTGTTATCAGTGGCATTTATGCCCACGGGAACTGCGACATTGGTAGGATGGGTGTATTCGTCAGGGAAAAGAATGACTCCCTTAGTACCGTTGATGCTGGCTTTGGCATAGCGTGCATTGGGTGTGCCAAGGTTCGTGTTGGTAGTGCGGGTATTGAATAGATATTCCCATTCTGTGTGAATCAGGGTTCGCCACAGGTGGTTCCTGTTCCCGCCGTTTTGGATGGCGTTATGCCACCCCCAGTCGGCTTCGGCATAGCTGCCTGTGAGGTCTGTGTAGGCGTTGTTTCCGGGTCGGTAGTCGTATGCGTTGTAACTGAAACTGTATGGCTGGTATGCCGTGGCTCCGCTGTTCCATCCGCTTGTTCCCCAGCCGAACAGGTCTATCCATCCATCGTAGGTGCTTGAAATATTGGTGTTGTCGCTGCCTACGTAGTCATACTGGTGCTCTGCAAAACGCCACAGGCCGGTGCTGGCTTGGTATTGAAGGTTGCCTTTACTGAATTGGACTGTCTGTGTCGAACTCACCGAGAAATGCGATTCGGTAGCCCCTGGAAGAATGGCAGGCAGGCCGCTGCGGTGATTCACAGTGAGGTGGAGTGTGGCGGTGCTGTCGCATCCTACAAGAGGCGAGAGGGATATGGTGTCGATATAGTTTCCACTTTCCGAATAATAGTTTCCACGCCATGTGATGCTGTCGCATACCGCCGCCGTTGTGTCGCCAGCGTATGAGTGGTATATGGTCAAGTGTAGCGTGATGATGCTGTCATACCCTGCCGCATTTGGGAGGGTGTGGTTGTAGGTGCCGCTATTTGTATAGGTGGTGCCGTTCTCAGGCCAGGTGTAGCTGTTGCAGGCCGTCTGGGTTACAGTGTCGAAGCTGTTGTGAGAAAAGAGATAGATGTCGTCAATGAAAGTCCAATTGGGATGTGCTGGGATTCTTGTCTGTTTTGGGAAAAGCATCGTTACCCGTCCATGGGGGCCAGTATAGTTGTTGAAGTGTACTGTAATTTCTCTCCATTCGTGTAAATTATCGGTATCAGCGGTGTCCACGGGGATAAAGGTGCTGATATCTGTAGGATCGGGAGTGATGCCGACAATGCATCTGCCGGGATGGATGGTAGATTGGCGATTCATCCAATAACGTAGTTCAAGACTGTTGATTGGATGTATGATTGAGTCGGTAATGGGGAAAAATGCATACTCGGCGCTGTAACTGGAAGGCGTACTTATGTAGCTTCGCATATAGTTGGTGCCGGAATGAGCTGAGCCTTCTGTCAATACATAAGGACAGAAAGAATAATTGGATCCTTCATTATGGTAATCCCAGCAGTTGGGTAGGTTGTTCTGATTTCCGCCACCGTTGGCGTTGTTTGTTCCCAATGCATTCTCGAAGCCTTCCGAATAGGGCAGTTGCAGGTATCCGCAAAGGGTCTGCACAGGCAAGCTTCGCACTGCTGTGGTGTCGCCAGGGCCACAGATGCCACGCACACGTATAGTGTAGTCTGTGCCGTTCATCAGGCCAGTGAATGTGTATGAGGGGGTGTTGACTACAACGGGTGTCTCATGCACGTTGCGGCGGTCAAGCCGCACTTCCCACTGTGTCGCAACACCGTTGTCGACCCACGTGGCGGTGAGCGACGTGGTCCCGATATCGCTGATGGCAATGCTCTCCGGCCGGGGACAAGTGGAGCTGGGAAGCGTGAAACTGTAGTAACGATTGGCACCGTGCCAAAGGTCATAATAGGTCGTATTGTAATAGGTGGTGCTATAGACGGGCGTATGGGTGTCGGGTGGTAGCACAACTATGTCGGTGGCAGAGGTGGCCAGACCTGTTTGGAAGCCTTGGACATAGTTGGCAGGAGTCGTAGAACCATAGACTATCGTTACCTCGCCTGTGGTCTCGTGCAGCTGTACTTGCCACATCACGTCAGCGGTCGATTCGCCGTTATTAATAGCCAGACAGTATTCGCACACAAACACCCGTGCCGGAGCAGTACCCGTCACGGCATAGCGAATATACCCATTACTAGAGGTGCCGGCATTACCGGATCCTGTTCGAACTACACCGCTGATTCTTGGTAAGTTGGTGGTGTAATATGTAGAGGTGAACGTACCAACCGATAACAAAGTTGAAGTGACCTCGGGACCCAATCTGAAGATTCCGCTGGTGCCGACAGAGAACTGGGTATAGGTGCCACTCCCAAATGGGAAGGAAAAGCCGATGTTCAGTACTGAGGAGGCCGCATTGTATACTCCACTATTAAAAATTGTTGTCCAGTCGGAGGTCGTTATCCACTTTGAAGCGTCGACACCCGTGCTGAACTCATAGTCTCGCAGTGTCTGTGCACGCATCGGTGTTGACAACATCGTCGCCGCCACTAGCATAGTAAAGGCTAGCAGTGTGCGCAGGTTTCGGGATACTCGGCGGAGAAAAACACTATATATTTGCATGGGTGACAGAATGGTGGAAAACCGATGCAAAGATACATAATTATTTTTATATAGAAAAAACGCCCCGTAATCGAGGCGTTTTCCGTTGTCCCACCAGGATTCGAACCTGGGCAAGCAGAACCAAAATCTGATGTGCTACCATTACACCATGGGACAAAGTAAATTGAAAATTGAGAATTTAAAATTTAAAATTTAAAATTATAAAATTGGTCTCAATATCCAGCTTTCCTGACTCTGAAAGCGGGTGCAAAAGTACTAACTTTTCGCTGAATGGGCAAAAATTTTTTGCCAAGCTGTCTCGAGAGGAGGGTAAACTATTGTTGCCTTGGGAATTGCGTAAGGTTAATTTTCTTTGAACGGCAACTTGATGGAGGGGAGCTCTATTGTCCGGAAAGCGGAGAAAAGACCAGATTTGGTGTCGTCTTGCTTGCCGAAGATATCCACAATCAAATCCTTGTATTTGTCTTGTAAAAGTTTGCGACGGAGTTTCAGAGTCGGCGAGAGCAGTCCGTTGGTTGTTGTCCACTCCTCGCTGACGAGGCGGAATTTCTTTATCTGCTCGTGAGGGGCAAACTCTTTGTTGTAGACATCTATCACCTCCTGCATCTTCTTGTTCACCTCGGGGAGGTTGATGAGCTGGACGTTGTCACGGTAGTGGAGGTGGTGTTTGAGTCCCCAGTAGTGGAGGGTGTTGAAGTTGGGGGAGATAATCGCCGCGGCGATTTTCTGGTTTTCGCCTATCACCATCACCTGGTCTATATATTCCGACTCACGGAGTTTGTTCTCGATGACCTGTGGCGCCACATATTTTCCTGCCGACAGTTTGAAGATGTCTTTTTTGCGGTCGGTGATTTTAAGGTAGCGTCCTGCCACAAGTTTTCCGATGTCGCCGGTATGGAACCATCCTTCAGAGTCGATGACCTCGTCGGTGTATGCCTGGTCTTTGTAGTAACCCATCATCACGTGAGGGCCGCGGGTGAGTATCTCGCCGTCTTCAGCCAGTTTCATCTCTGTCCCACTCAATATGGGTCCCACGGTTCCGTATCTCACCAGTCCGTCGACGGGGTCGTTGACGGCGATGACAGGAGAAGTCTCACTCAGTCCATATCCTTCGTAGATTGCCATGCCTGCGGCGCTGAACAGTCGTACAAGTCGCTCGGGGATGCTGCTTCCGCCACTGATGATAATCATACGTTTGCCACCGAATTTCTCTCTCCAGTGCCTGTAAACCATCTTGTCGTAGAACCACTGCATGATTTGGAACCACAGCGACACCTTCTTGATGATGCCGTTGTCGTAGCGCATTCCGTGCTTGAAGGCACGGAAATAGATGGCTTTCTTTAAGAATGGGAAGTCTTTGCCAGCGGCGTAGAGCTTGTCGTAGAACATCTCCAGCACACGGGGCACGGCGCAGAATCCGCCACAGCCTATATCCTGCATGTCGCGTTGCAGAGTGCCCATGCTTTCAGCGTAGTAGATGCTGCATCCCAGATACTGGAAGTGGTAGTTGACAGAGCGCTCGAAGACATGGTTGAGCGGCAGGAAAGAGAGTACCCTGTAGTCGGGAGTCATGGGGTTGACCTTGGCGTGGGCGAGGAAGTTGGAGCAGATGTTGCGGTGGGAGAGCATGACACCTTTTGGCTCGCCCGTGGTTCCGCTGGTATATACCAATGTCAGCCAGTCCTCAGGCTTGATGCTGGCTTTGCGTTGTTCAAGTTCGGCAAGATGTTTCTCGCGGCTGGCGATGCCGAGTTTGAGGATTTCAAGAGTGCGGTGATACCCTTCGATATTGGCGAGGGTGTATATTTCGGGAGACTGTTCGAGTTGCTTGAGGGCTGGAGTTATGCGATTCAGCAGGACTTTGCTGCTCACAAGGATAAGCCGGGCCTCGCTATGGCGGAAGATATGGACATAGTTCTCGGTCGACAGGGTGGGATAGACCGGCACATGGACGGCGCCCATCAAGGCGAGGGCCATATCTATGAAATTCCATTCAGGACAGTTATTAGAGATCGTTATGACTCGGTCGCCCGGCTGGATGCCCAGTTCCATAAGGCCGTATGCCATGAAATGGGCGTATTTGTAGTAGTCGTGCGAACTGTAGCGGACCCACTCCCCGTTGACTTTTCCAGCGAGGATATCGTCTTTGGGGTGGTTGACTACAAGGTGGTCAAGAAGATCGAACAATCTGGTTATTTCTATTTCCATTTTCAAGTTGCTTACTTATAAAAAACAGTTGTATTTCTGTTGTTTGTGTTGCGGTTAAATATTTGTTGCGCATTCTTTGCGATATGCAAATATACAATTTTTTTTGGAAATGACCCTCTAGAGAACCTAGAAGCCCTAGAACCTCTAGAAAAACTAGAAAATATCAACTTTAACCTTAACTATAACTCTAACTATAACTATAACTCTAACTCTAACTATAACCTTAACTATTTCGATTAAACGATTATTCGATTACCCCTTTTAACCTTTAAAACCTTTTTAACCTTTCAACCCTTTAAACTCTTAAACCTTTAAACTGTAACCTTTATCATATCAACAATTAAACAGTTAAACAATCAACAATTAAACTTAACATCTTCACACCTTCACATCTTCACATCTTCACATCTTAACAATTAAACAGTTAAACAATCAACAACTAAACTTAACATCTTCACACCTTCACATCTTAACATCTTATAATCTTAACAATTAAACAGTTAAACAATCAACAACTAAACAATCAACAATTCCCCGTCAAGTTTTGGAGTTTGTCTATGGCGGAGTGGATGCTGTCGACGTTGTCGCATACTAGTGAGAGTCGTTCGGTGGTCTCTTTTAGATGAACAGAGCGGGGGTGATCCTGGGCGTAACGTATCAGCTTCATGAAGTTGTTGGATTGGTAGAACGGATTCTGCTGGTTGGCGACGAAATGGCACACCATCTTCTCCTGTTTCAGGACCAGCTTCTCTATGCCGAAATCCTTAGCCATGCGGCGCAGCGTGATGGTCTTGATAAGTTCCTGAGTCGATTTGGGTATGGGCCCGAAACGGTCAATAAGTCGCTCACGGAAGTTGTCGAGTTCGTCGTCGCTGCTGATGTCGTTGAGTTCTTTGTAAAGCAGTAGTCTCTGTCCGCCGTTGGTGACATAGTTGTCGGGGATGAGGACTTCCAGGTCGGTCTCTATCAGGCATTCCTTGACGAATTGCGTGTTGGCTGTCGACTCCTGATTGGCGGTGCCGTCGGCATTATTGTCGCCACCGTCGTTATAGAAAAGTTCCCTGAAGTCGGTCTCTTTGAGTTCCTCTATGGCTTCGTTGAGAATTTTATGGTACATGTCGTAACCTATCTCGCTGATGAATCCGCTCTGTTCGGCGCCGAGGATGTTGCCGGCGCCACGGATGTCGAGGTCACGCATGGCGATATTGAATCCGCTGCCCACGCTGGCGAATTCCTCTATGGCGCGGAGACGTTTCTGAGCCTCGTCGGTGAGTACGGTGAAAGATGGGATGAGCATGTAGCAGAACGCTTTGCGGTTGCTCCTGCCCACACGTCCTCGCATCTGATGCAGGTCGCTGAGACCGAACTGGTGGGCGTTGTTGATTATGATGGTGTTGGCGTTGGGGATGTCCAGTCCATTCTCAACTATGGCGGTGGAGACAAGGACGTCGATGTCGCCTTCGATGAAATCCATCATGGTGTCTTCCACCTGCTTGCCCTCCATCTGGCCGTGGGCTATGGCGACATGGGCGTCGGGTACGAGACGGCTGATAAGTCCCGCCATCTCCGTCAGGTTCTCGACCCTGTTGTTTATCACAAAGACCTGTCCGTTGCGTGACAGCTCGAAGAGTATGGCGTCACGTATGGTATCTTCGTTGAATGTCGCCAGCTCAGTCTGTATGGGTTGTCGGTTGGGTGGGGGAGTCTGTATCACGCTGAGGTCGCGGGCTCCCATGAGCGAGAACTGGAGGGTGCGGGGTATGGGTGTGGCGGTAAGAGTCAGCACGTCGACGTCGGTACGCATCTGTTTCAGCTTCTCCTTCACGCTGACGCCGAATTTCTGTTCCTCGTCGATGATGAGCAGTCCGAGGTCTTTGAATTTCACCTTCTCGTTGGTGATGGCGTGGGTGCCGATAAGAATGTCTATCTTGCCACTCTCGAGGTCGCGGAGTATATGGTTCCGTTCCTTTGTCGAGCGGAACCTGTTGAGGTAGTCTATCTTCACAGGCATCTCCTTCAGTCGTTCTGAGAAGGTGTTGTAATGTTGGAAGGCGAGGATGGTGGATGGTACCAGCACGGCCACCTGTTTCGAGTCGCACACAGCCTTGAATGCCGCGCGTATGGCGACCTCAGTCTTGCCGAATCCCACATCGCCGCATACCAGTCGGTCCATGGGTGCCGCCGCCTCCATGTCGTTCTTGACATCCAGGGTGGCTTTCAGCTGGTCGGGGGTGTCTTCGTACATGAAGCTGGCCTCCAGCTCGTTCTGGAGGTAGCTGTCGGAGCTGAAGGCGAAGCCCCTCGATGCCTTGCGTTTTGCGTAGAGTGCTATAAGCTCTTTGGCTATGTCCTTGACACGCTTCTTGGTTTTCTGCTTCAGCACCTGCCAACTGGAGCTGCCGAGTCTGTTAAGGGTGGGGGTGACGCCCTCTTTCCCTATGTAGCGGCTTATTTTATGGAGGCTGTGTATGCTGATATACAGTGTGTCGTTGTTCTTATATATCAGTCGGATCACCTCCTGCTGTTTGCCGTTGACCTCAATCTTCTCAAGTCCCGAGAAGCGGCCTACGCCGTAGTCTATGTGCGTCACATAGTCGCCAGGTTTCAGTTCGAAGAGCTCTTTGAGTGTTATCGCCTCACGGTTTTGGCTCAGGTCTCGGACTGTGTATTTGTGGTAGCGCTCGAAAATCTCATGGTCGGTATAGCAGAGGACGTGGCGGTCGTGGTCGATGAAGCCGTTGTGGAGTTGGAAGTTGAAGGCGGAGAAGGGGATGTTTTCAGCCCCCGGTTGCTGGGAGAAGACCTTGTCGAGACGTTTGCGTTGTTGCTCGCTGCCGATGCTGATATAGAGGGAGTAGCCCAGGCTGCTGTAGTGTTCCAGGGAGTCCCTGAGGAGGTCGAACTGTTTGTTGAATACAGGCTGTGGCTCGCTGTTGACATGGATAAAAGAATCCGAGTCTTGAATCTTGACCTTGTTGTCGGCCGAGGAGGTGAAGAAGTAGGAGTTGCCCGACTCGATGACGTTGCAGGGTATGAGAGCTTTGATGAAATCGTTCGCCGACGAGTAGTTTTCGTCGGGTTTGGCTTTCTGGAGCCGTATCAGCCCTTTCTCTTTGTCTTTGGCAAGCTTTTCGTATTCTGTGACCGCCGTGGCGTAGCATTTTTCGATGATTTCGCATGACTGGGTCAGTCCCGAGGCCCAGACGATGTCGTCGCTCGCAAAATAGTCGAGGAGGTTGACTTTGTCGCTCTCGCTCATATTCCATGTCACTTCGGCATTGCCCTTGTTCTCCAAGTCGGGGATGATGTTTATCCTGTCGAGCTTGTGTATGGAGAGCTGGGTGACGGGGTCAAAACTTCTGAGCGAGTCCACGGTGTCGTCGAAGAACTCGATGCGGTAAGGGTTCTCGTTGGAGAACGAGAAGACATCGATGATACCGCCTCGTACGGCATAGTCTCCTGGTTGCACGACGTAGTCGACACGTTCGAAATTGTATTCCTGCAGTACGTCGATCACGAAATCCATGTCCACCTTGTTGCCCTTGACGATCTGAAGGGTGTTCTTGGTGAGTGTCTTCGACGATACCACCTTTTCGGCGAGGGCTTCGGGATAACTTACCAGCAGCAGTCTGTTGCCGGCATTAAGTTTGCGGACCACCTCGCTGCGCATCAGTACATTGGCGTTGTCGGTCTCTTCCGTCTGGTATGGACGGCGGTAAGTCGTCGGGAAAAGCATCACCCGTTTTGAGTCCATGTCGGAATCTGCGTCGTCCAGCAAGTTCTCGAGGTCGTTCTGCAGATAGTAGGCATCTTCTTTGCCGCTCGCTATGAACAGCATGTTCCTGTCTTCCATTCTCGACGACAGCGAGGCCCCTATGACGGCGGTGAGACTGCCGGCGATTCCGTCTAGGTGTATGCGTGCTCTGCCTTTGTTGAGCAGAGAAGTTATTTTTTCAATTAGTGGAGAACTGTTATAATTGTCGTCAAAGAACATTTTGTCGTCGCAAGGTGCAGGAATGAAAGTGCTATTGATAAAAAATAATGTGTATATGCACTTTTTAATCAGTGCTATATCGTGAAACGAACAAATCGGTTCACTCTCCAAAAATACTAAAAAACTACAAAACTCGTTTTATTTTTAAAACTATCTAGAAAACCTAGAAGACCTAGATATTCTAGAAATTCTAGAAAAACTTGAAGCTCTAGAACTTCTTTAACCTTTAAACTGTAACCTTTAAACTTTACTCAAAACAATATGGACCAAATTGTCATTCTCTGGGCTGATGATGAAATCGATCTTTTGAAACCCCATATCCTCTTTCTTGAAGACAAGGGATACAAAGTTATTCCCGTTACTTCAGGCAGTGAGGCTCTCGACGAACTTGCTAACGGAAAGATTGATCTAGTCTTTCTGGATGAAAATATGCCGGGACTCAGTGGACTGGACACACTGACCGAAATCAAGGGCCGCTATCCGCAGATTCCTGTCATCATGATTACCAAAAGTGAGGAAGAGCATATCATGGATGAAGCTCTTGGAGGAAAGATATCCGACTACCTTATCAAGCCGGTGAATCCCAATCAGATACTCCTTTCGGTGAAGAAGCATACCGAGGCTCGCCGTCTGGTAAGCGAGAAGTCCACATTCAGCTATCAGCAACAGTTCAGGGATATCAGCATGCGCCTCTCCGACCGTCTCGATGCCGACGAGTGGATAGAGCTCTACAAGAAACTCGTCTACTGGGATCTGGAGCTGGCTTCGACCGAGGACGACAATATCCACGACATCTTCAAGTCGCAGAAGTCCGAGGCTAACCAGCTCTTCTGCAAGTTCTACGAGAACCATTATATCGACTGGGTCAACGACGTGGAGCAAAAGCCGTTGATGTCGCCGACAGTGGTGAGGGAGCGTCTCTTTCCGTTGCTGGAGGACGACAAACCGACCTTCATGATTGTGATAGATAATTTCCGCTACGACCAGTGGAAATATATACAGCCGTTGGTGGAGCAGTATCTTCATGTCGAGAAAGACGAGATATACTACAGCATCATCCCCACAACAACCCAGTTTGCCCGCAACAGCATGTTCGCCGGACTTATGCCCGCCGAGATAGAGCGCAAATACCCGCAGTATTGGGTCAATGAGGACGAGGAGGGGTTCAAGAATCAGTTCGAGAGCGAGCTGATGGGTGAGAACCTGAAGCGACACGGATTCAATATCAAGCATTCCTACAACAAGGTCCTCAATGCCCAGCATGGCAAGAAGTTGGTCGACAGTCTGCCGAATCTCATGCACAACAAGTTGAATATCATTATATATAATTTTATCGACATGCTGTCGCATGCCCGTACCGACTCCAACATAGTGCGTGAGCTCGCCGAGGACGAGCGTGCCTACCGTTCAGTGACACTGTCGTGGCTGGAGCACTCGCCTCTTCTCGAGGTGATAAAGTTCCTCTCGGAGCATGATGCCAACGTGGTGATAACCACTGACCATGGCTCGGTACGTATTGACAACCCTGTGCGTGTCAAGGGCGACCGTGACATCTCTGTCAATCTGCGCTACAAGCAGGGCCGTCTACTGGACTACAATCCCAAACAGGTGTTCGAGGTGAAGGAGCCTCGCAAGATATTCCTCCCGAAGCGGTACATCACCTCACCCTATATCTTTGCCCACAACAACGACTTCTTCGCCTATCCCAACAACTACAACCAGTACGTGCAGTATTACATGAACACCTTCCAGCACGGCGGCATCTCCATGGAGGAGACCCTTATCCCGTTCATCACCCTTAAGAGTTAAAACGGGGTGAAAAGGGTGAATCTCATCTTGTTGTGAGTGTTTGTGGATGACGGAATTATAAAAGTGCGATTAATCAAAAATAAAATTGTACTTTTGCTCTCTAAAAAGAAATTATTCTAAATCTTAATAAATAAGATAGTCAAAGTTATAACGTGAAAAACTGATACTAGAACATCCTTGATTAGGCTGAAATAACAGAATTAGGACCTTTGTAAATACATCAGTCAGACAAGGCACGGATGTTTGCGCTCTGAAATAGGGCGTGGACAGTATGGTTGTCGTCTGATGTGGGCCGTCCTAAGCCTCTGTTATACCAATCTCTTCCATGCCCTCTTTTTCGAAAACAAGAGAGGTTTTTTTATGCCCTCATTAAAAGTAAAAATGATTGCATAAGATGAAGAAGAGAAAGGTTGTTCCATATCCCATATATGAAGATGAAGATATCTCAGATCAGTTAGGTATAGCTGAATTGCCTCTATATACATACGGAACAACACTCCCTACTGACTTATCGATGCTTTCGTTGTTTTCCGGATGTGGCGGAATGGATATAGGTTTTGAAGGCGGTTTTATATGTCACAAAAAATCTATACCAGAAGATTCCGAAGGAATTGAATGTGTGGTAAATAAGGATTGGGTCAAGTTGAAACCCAACCGTTTCAAGACTATCTTCGCCAATGATATTCTTCCAGAAGCAATGCGTTCGTGGATTCAGTACATGAAACGTTATGACAAAAATCCATATATATATCATCCGGACAGTATTGTTGACTTGGTAAAAAGACACCGCGCTGGTGAGAATGTTTTTCCAGAGCATGTTGATATTGTCACGGGAGGTTTCCCTTGTCAGGATTTCAGCGTGGCTGGGAAACGGAAAGGATTTGAGTCAGATAAGTCGCATGACGGAACCCGTAGGAATCAGGACTTGCCTACTGAGGAGACCAGAGGAAAGTTGTATTATTGGATGAAGCAGGTTATTGACATCACTAAGCCCAAAATATTCATCGCAGAGAATGTTAAGGGGCTTGTGACATTAGGTGATGTCAGGGAAATAATACAACGAGACTTTGCCCATGCAGATGGAGATGGCTATATTGTTCCACCTCCGCAGGTGCTGCACGCTGGCAACTTTGGGGTGCCTGAAACTAGAGAACGTGTCATCTTTATTGGTATAAGACGTAGTGCATTAAATCAGAAAGCGCTGAGGGCTCTCGAGAAGGACGTGATTCCTGATGAGTATAATCCGTATCCGTCGCCAACACACAATTACAATGTGGGCGACGACACCTTGCTCACTCCGGTTACTTGTAGAGACGTATTCACTGACTTAGAAGAACCAGAATATGCGAGAGATTTGTCTCAGCGTTTCTACTCCAAGGCGAAATTTATGGGTAAACACTGTCAAGGTCAAACAGAAATTCATCTTGACGGTCTGGCTCCTACAATACGTTCCGAGCATCATGGGAACATAGAATTCCGTAGATTGAGTGCTGAACATGGGGGTATATATAACGAAGAACTGGCACAAGGTAAAAAGGAAAGGAGGTTGACCCCTCGTGAGTGTGCTCTGATACAAACATTCCCACCGGATTATCCATTTGTGACTTATCGACCGCAATCGTCCCTTTTCGCAGTGAATCAGTCGGGGGCATACAAGGTGATAGGTAATGCGGTTCCGCCAATGTTGGCCTATAACATTGCTGTCAGAATTCAGGAATTGTGGCCAAAATACTTTGAATAGATTATGGGAAAAATCATCGCAATAAGGAAAAATGACGCAAATGTTGCCGAAGGGATATTCCGTAACCTGATGAAGGAGACAGAGGATATCCTGAACTCACGGGCATTGAAAAACAATTGGCGTACAACCACCAAGTCGTTGACATCATCCTCTATTGAAAAAGAGGCTGTTGATGCTATAAAGAACGCATGTTGTAAAGTCAAAGAGTTTGATGCAGATGAGGTTAATCTTATATCGGGGCACAAATTCCCTGATATCGTTGCGGAAAAGTATTATGGTGTCGAAGTGAAATCAACGACATCCGATCATTGGAAATCGACAGGGAGCAGTATTGTTGAGAGTACCCGTGTGGAAACGGTGGAGAGCATATACGTACTGTTTGGGAAATTGGGTGGCAGATGTGTGGAATTCAAGTGCCGTCCTTATTCTGATGTGATGTATGACATAGCTGTCACTCACTCACCCCGTTACTTGATTGATATGGAATTGTCAAAAGGCAATACCATTTTTGACAAGATTAAATGCGATTATGATAGTTTTAGAAAAGACCCCAATTCTATCAAGAAAGTAAAGAATTACTATAAGAGACAAGCAAGGAAGGGACAGATGCCGTGGTGGATAGATGAGAATGAGGAAAACCCTCTTACGTTGCCGGTGAATATACGACTTTGGAATACGCTTGGTATGGATGAGAGGGAGATGCTTCTAGCAATGTTTTTTATTTTATTTCCAGAAGTTGTTAATGGTGAATACGGCAATGCTGTCTTATGGATGGTTAGTGCCAAGGGCGTTGTGAATCCTAGTTTTAGAGATCCGTTCTCAGCTGGAGGAAAGGTGAATCCAAGTACATGGGAGCCTATGGATGGTGGTGTCCCTCAAGTCTGGAAAAAACTCTTTGAGCATAAGTCTGTCATCAAGGATTTATTGGGAGATTCCTCTATTTACCCATATATGAGAGAATACAATCCGGCTCTCCTTAAATCAAAGAATATGTATAAGTCATGGGTTCACCAAATAGGAGGGATACTAAAAGAACAAACTGTTCGTGGAATAAAATACAGAATAGAGGATGTACTTCTGAACAATTAACTTCTAATCTGTAACCTTTAAACTTACCCCCGGTTACCGGACTGTCGCCACAATATATTCTGATTGGGTGCCGATGCGGTATTTGGCGCCCCAGATGCCTAGACCTGAGCTTACGTAGTAGTGGGTGTCGCCACGCTGGTGGCTGCCCCAATAACATTCATACATGGCACGGACCAACCATGAGAGAGGCCAGACCTGTCCGCCGTGGGTGTGACCGCTGAACTGGAAGTCGATGTGATTCGACTCAGCCTCTTCAAGATGGCTAGGCTGATGATCCAGGAGGATGGTGTATAGCGACGGGTCAATGTCGAAGTCAGACAACTCCTTGCGGTGGCGGTTGCTGCGGTCGTCTCGACCCAGTATCTCCACTCCGTCGACGATAGCCACACTGTCGACGAGAAGATGGATGTTGGCATCTTCGTAGAACTGCAGGACTTTCGACTTCCCTGACATATATTCGTGGTTGCCCAGACAGGCGAAAACAGGCGCATTGATGCGCAGGAACTCCTCAGCCATGGACTCCTCAACGACAGGACGCATGCTTAAATCGATGATGTCGCCGGCAATCAATACGAGGTCTGGATTCTCGTCGTTTATCAGGTCAATCCATTTCGCCAGATCAGCGCGTCTGTTGGGATAGCCGATATGCAGGTCGGAAGCCATGACTATCTTTAAAGGCTTTTCTATTTTGCCATGACTGTCAAGGGTTATCTCCACCCGTTGCTTGTGGTGGTAGTGCAGCCTGCCATAAACGAATATGGCGGTCAGGGTCAGCAGGAGTATTATAGTTGTCGGCAGGCTATCGTGCAGGGCGGTTTTGGGTAAGAGGTGAAGCAGTCGGCACAGGTCGAGGAGCACAAAAGCCATGAGGAGATAGACGAGTATGATAAGAGTCTTGTTGCCAAGGTTGTATACGAACGACGCCAGTCCGAGAGGCAACGGGTTCATCAAGGGACTGAGACTTACGAAGGCAAGCAGGAAACAGCAACATACAATGCTTACAAGAGTCGCCTTGCCCCATCGGGGCAGGGGGATCAGAGTCCAGACGTGCCACATCACGTAGGTCATCAATCCGATAAGGATGATGAAGAAGAGGATTATTGTAGCTATCTTGATATTCATTGCGGAAGAGTGTTAGAGTCCTTTCATGGTCAGCGAGATGCGGTGTCTCCTCAGGTCGACCTCCAGCACCTTGACTTGGACATGCTGGTGGAGGTGGACGACCTCAGAGGGGTCGCCGACACGGCGGTTCGCCA
Organism: Bacteroidales bacterium UBA1223; assembly: GCA_002309155.1. GTDB lineage: Bacteria > Bacteroidota > Bacteroidia > Bacteroidales > P3 > Colimorpha. The sequence goes on from DBXB01000072.1 coordinate 15,981, forward strand.
GCTGGGAGATGTGTACCAGTCCGTCCTGGTGGACGCCGACATCCACAAAAGCTCCGAAGGCGGTGATGTTGGTCACTATTCCGGGCAGAACCATGCCCTCCTTGAGGTCCTCGATTCTCGTGACGTTTTTGTCGAATTCGAAGACTTCGAACTTGGCTCGTGGGTCAAGTCCCGGTTTGTCGAGCTCTTTCATGATGTCCTGGAGCGTGGGTAGTCCGCAGTCGTCGGTGACGAACTTGGAGATGTCGATTTTTGAACGCAGTTCTTTGTTCTTCATCAAGTCCTCGACAGAGGAGTCGACGGATGCCGCCATCTGCTCCACAAGGGCGTAGCGTTCGGGGTGTACGGCGCTGCGGTCCAAGGGATTCTGGCTTCCACGCACACGAAGGAAGCCGGCGCACTGCTCAAAGGCTTTGTTGCCGAGACGCTCCACCTGTAGAAGTTCAGCACGAGATTGGAAAGCTCCGTTACGGTTGCGGTATTCGACGATGCGGTCGGCGAGTACGGGGCCTATGCCGCTAACATACGACAGCAGTTCGCGGCTGGCGGTGTTCAGTTCCACGCCGACGCTGTTGACACAGCTGATAACCACATCCTCCAGACTGTTCTGGAGCATCTTTTGGTCCACGTCGTGCTGGTACTGTCCCACGCCGATACTTTTGGGGTCTATCTTGACGAGTTCGCTGAGCGGGTCCATCAGTCGGCGACCGATGCTTACAGCCCCTCTGACGGTGACGTCGTAGTCGGGGAATTCCCGACGGGCGACGTCGCTGGCGCTGTATACCGACGCACCGTTCTCGCTCACCATCACCGCTATGACTTTGGATTTGAAGCGGCAACGTTTCACCACCTCCTCGGTCTCACGTCCCGCAGTGCCGTTGCCAATGGCTATAGCCTCTATCTTGAAGGCTTCGACCAGCGCCTCAAGTTTGCTGACCGCCGCCCGTTCCTCTCTGACGGAGGTGAACGGATAGATGGTCTCGTTGTGGATGAGCTCGCCTTGTTCGTTGAGGCATACCACCTTGCATCCGGTGCGGAAGCCAGGGTCGATGGCTAGGGTGCGTTTCTGTCCCAATGGCGACGCCAGCAACAGCTGTCGCAGGTTCTCGGCGAAGACTTTTATGGCCTCTTTGTCGGCACGTTCCTTGAGGATGTTGTAGAACTCGTTCTCGATGCTGGGTGACATGAGTCTTTTGTAGCTGTCCTTCAGTGCTTCTGCGACCTGTTCCGACGATTCGTAGTTGCCTTTCACAAACTGTCGCTCCAGAGATTCCAGTGCCTCGGCATCGTCTGTGGGGGCTATCTTCACGCGGAGCATACCCTCGCTCTCTCCACGGAACATGGCGAGTATGCGGTGTGAGGGGGCGCGCATGGCGTTCTCTTTCCAGTCGAACCACGACTCATACTTGCCGGCGTCGTCGATTTTGCTCTTCACCACCGATGACGAGAGCATGGCGGTGCGTCGGAAGATGTTGCGGATTCTGTTGCGAGCCTGGGAGTTCTCGTTGATCTGTTCCGCTATGATGTCACGGGCTCCTGCCAGAGCCTCCTCTGGAGATTTCACCCCTTTCTCTTCGTTGACATAATCCGATGCCAGTCTCATGACATCGCACCGGTACTGCTTCATCAGTTCGTCGGCGAGAGGCTGGAGACCTTTCTCGACTGCCATGGTCGCGCGGGTCTTCCTCTTGGGCTTGTAGGGAAGATACAAGTCCTCGAGTTCTGTGAGTGTTACGGCGTCTTCTATGAGCTTCCTCAACTCGGGGGTCATCTTGCCCTGCTCCTCGATGCTTTGCAGTATGGCTTCGCGGCGTTTGTCGACCTCTTTGAGCTTTGTCAGCAGGTCACGAATCGCGGCAATCTGCACTTCGTTGAGATTGCCGGTCATCTCTTTACGGTAACGGGCGATGAAGGGCACCGTGGCGCCCGATTCGAGTAGCTCGATGGTTTTTTGAACTTGTCGGATGCCGACATTGATTTGGTCGGCTATATATTTTGCGTAGTCCATTGTGGGGTTGAGAGTTGTGTCGGAGGAATGTTTATTAATCAATTTGCAAATGTACAAAAAAATCGTGACCTGTGATCCGTGACCTGTGACCTGTGACCTGTGACTTGTGAGCCGTGACCTGTGACCTGTGACCTGTGACCCGATCGTATCACCGTTCACCGGTCACGGGTCACGATTAAACAATTTAACTCCATTATCATTTATCATTTCAACTTTTTTTACTTAGACAGAAAAATAAATAATAGGGGATATAATAATAATAAGACTCTTGCGTTAATAGAAAAATCCTATGTGAAAATAGTAACGCAATGAAGAAAATACTCCTTATTATTGTCTTGGGTGGCTTGTTCTTCTCTCTCTCTGCCCAAGAAATCAGTTGCCGAGCCAAGGCTATGAGGATGATGACTTATTCCAAACCGGAATATATGGTGAAGGATATCAAGGTCCTTGGCGACACTATGACCGTCTATTCTTTGGCTGACTATGTCATTTACCCCATCGGAAAGTGGGAGAATGTGGAGCAATACATTACCAGCACTCAGTTGCAGTGGTACCGTGAGGTGGGATATAAGAACTATTTTGATTCCATGCAGGTGTCGGTCAACACTCTCAAACGCCTCGACGACAGCTATATTGACATGTACCGCAGTATAGCCACCGGCAGGGTGGAGATGGTGGCGGGCAAAATCACCGACCCTGAGGTTAAGTTGGACAACGGAGTCCATGTCGGCATGACGAAGGAGGAAGTGTTCCGTACCGTCTTCAAACGTTTCCCCAAATCATACGTGTCCGATATCTCGGTGCTGAAAGTCATCAGCGGTGCCGGCGAGGTGGGACAGATCTACACTTTCCGTGGCAATAAGCTGCGCCACATCGGCATTATCTCCAAGTACAAGTACTACTAATTTTGGAGTTAATGGCTTAAAAGAAGTTGAAGGACAATATGAATCATTCGTCCCTTTAACTTCATTAACTTCCCCTTAATTTCCCTTAACTCCCTACAATGAAGCATATTGGTCTCTTTTTCGGCTCGTTCAATCCCATTCATGTAGGGCATTTGATTGTCGCCAACTCGATGTTGGAACTTACCGACATTGACGAGGTCTGGTTCGTCGTGTCGCCACAGAATCCGTTGAAAGAGAGACAGACCCTTCTCGCCGATCATCACAGGATGCAGATGGTGCGTGTCGCCATCGACGACAACTACAAGATGCGGGCGTGTGATGTCGAGATGCATCTTCCCATACCTTCATACACCGTCGTGACGCTGGCACATCTTTCCGAGCAGCATCCCGACAAGCGGTTCTCGTTGATAATAGGAGGTGACAACCTCGAGAATTTCCGCAGGTGGCGCAACTATGAATATATCCTGGAGCATTATGACCTTTATGTCTATCCCCGTCCGGGTTGCCATCCCGAAGACGAACTTGCCAACCATCCTCATGTGCACATGGTTGATGTGCCTATGATGGACATCTCCTCGAGTTATATACGTAAACAGATAGAGGAGGGGCATCCGCCCAGGTATATGCTCACTGAGCCGGTGTTCAACTATCTCACCGAGATGCATTTCTACGAGAAGAAGAAATAAAAATAGATGAAGAAATTGTTATTGTTTACAACCCTGATTCTCTGTTCGTTAAGTGTATTCCCTCAGAGTCAGAGCGATTCTTTGTCTGCATTTTTAAAAAGCTTTCATTTATCAATGGAATTTGGATATAATTTTCTTATTCCAAGTGCCACAGAGTATGACAGTTATTATTCTCCGGGGTCGACAGAGGTACACAATCCATTCAGTTTTAATTATGCAGTATGGAATCCATGGAGAGACACATCATATAGCCATTTTCAACACCATCAGTTTTGCATGGCCATTGCTGCTGAAAGCAAAATTGTAAAATGGCGACTCTCTGCAAGGTACGACAATCTTGACTATTCACAATACAACACTCAATTCCAGGCGGATCATCTAAGACTGGCATTAGCTTTGCAATTATACATCATTAAGAAAGACAGAATTCATATTCTATTTGGGCCGGAGGTTGAACTTGGTTGGATTATTCGATATGCCTACTCGTCAGGAAGTGTCATACAAAGGAACCCCGACATAGGACAAAAGACCGGATGTGACCTTTTATTCCCACTGAGTATCTTTTTCCCCATTTCGCAGAACAGCAAACTCTACATTCAGATAGCTAGCGGACTACATTTACGCAACGACCATGAACTACCATATATGAGTCATTGGGGTGCTGGACCAGGTCCAGAGGCAGGTCTACTGTCATATTGTCCACTAAGCATAGGTGTTGGCTACAGTTTAATGCTAAACAAATAAGGGACTTATTGCTTAATACCATCACATAATAACAGAAATAGAAGGCTGTTGCAGCAGATCGAGGAACTAACGCTATACGTCATTGACCTGCAGAAACAGATTAATGAATTGAAGGACACAAATAAATAGTTATGAAAACAAAAGTGATTATTTTGGTCGCATTGCTGAGTATAATTTGCACAGGATGCAAGAAGCACGAATGTGACCAGCTGTCTTGGACGGACTACAATACGGTGGAGGATGTGTATTGCAACTTCAAGTATTTTGTAGATGAGAATAAGGCACATATAGGCGATACTTTAAAAGTTTTTGGTTGGCTATATAGAACTCGTGAGGTCAACCCTGATTGGCAATATTTGACGAGTCATAAGGAAGTTCAGTTCTGTCTTGATGCATCCCAAGTGCATTCCTATCCTATAGTTTCTTTAAATATATATCATTCCGATTATAACTCTTTGATGCCAGAAAACCCATACGACTCGTTGCTTTATGTTACAGGTGTCGTCGAAGTAATGGAAGAAGCATTTGTCCCCTTTTATATAAGACCGTTTGATATAAAAAATACGCCGAACAATGAAGAATAGAATAATTATTATCTTAGTGTTGTCTCTTTTCTCATTTTTATTCTTTGTCGGATGTGAGAAAGAAGAATGCGGTGAAGGATGTTATACTTGGGATGGGGGGTATATCAAATACGAGGCGACCATAGGCTACGATTTTGATTCGGCTTTTGATTCTTTGCTGAAAGTACTAATTTGCATACCCAATGAGCCTCATATTGTTGTTGCGGAGGCATTAGATGTGGAATGCCCATACAACGACAGAGAGTTTTATTGGATTGCGTTTAAGGACACTGCAAACAGAATATACCTGCAGTCTCTTGGTGATGTACTTGATACCAAAGGCGATTGGTATAAAGTATTTTGGGACAAGGATTAGCGTACAATTTGAGAAAATGAACCAGAGAACTGTTGCAGAAGCTCGAGGAGTTGACGCTATATGTCATTGACTTGCAGAAACAGATTGATGAATTGAAGAACACAAAAAATAAATAGTTATGAAAACAAAGGTGATTATTCTGGTTGCATTGCTGAGTGTAATCTGCACAGGATGCAAGAAGCACGAATGTGCCGAACTATCTTGGACTGACTACAATACGGTGGAGGATGTGTATTGCAACTTCAAGTATTTTGTAGATGAGAATAAGGCACATATAGGTGATACACTGAAAGTTTACGGATGGCTATTTGAAACTCATGAGCGCTACCCCAGTTGGCAGTATTTGACAAATAAAAAGGAATTGCAGTTTACGGGTGATATGTCTTTATTGTCTAAAAATCCTCATGTGACACTTTTCTTGCCATATAAATATCTTGATTCCTTGATGCCAAGTAATCCATATGATTCATTGCTTTATGTGACGGGAATAGTTTGCTATGATCCTGAAATCGGTTCTGTGGGATCTTATTATTTAAATGCATCTATGATTAATAAACAAATAGATATGTGAAAAATCGAATTGTTTTTTTTACAATAATGTTATTTTGCTGTGGAATACTATTCAGTCAGCAAGTTACGCGGGAAGAAGCTGTCGCTGTTGCAAAAGCGGAGATTCTTTATACCAAAGGATTGTCTGTTAATATTGCAAATATCCATCAGTTTGATAGTAATGGGCATACATTATTGTACCAGGTTGTCAGCGACATAGGAATAAATGTTCTTGTTACCGGAAATAAACTCTGTCTGCCTGTTGTAGGGCGTTATGGGGTGGTAGACAACACGTCGATTTTTGATAGATTTGAAGAATTGCCTTGCGGTTTGAAATTATTTATTCAGAATTACAAGGAACAGGTTGAATATAGTTTTCAGACTCGTGGAATGGAATCCACTCACGAATCAGAGTGGAGTGGATTGTTCAATCAAGAGAATATTTACTCCAATAGAGATATTGGTTCTGGAGGTGGAGAGTTATATAAACAGCAACCGCCATTTGCCTGGCATTCCGTCGGCTAAGGAGGTTGAGGAGAACGGTGTGGACTTGGGCGAGATGAACGCCAAGCTGTTGCAGAAGGTCGAGGAGTTGACGCTATACGTCATTGACTTGCAGAAACAGATTAATGAATTGAAGAACACAAAAAATAAATAGTTATGAAAACAAAAGTGATTATTCTGGTCGCATTGCTGAGTATAATTTGCACAGGATGCAAGAAACACGAATGTGACAAGCTGTCTTGGACGGACTACAATACGGTGGAGGATGTGCATTGCAATTTCAAGTATTTTGTAGATGAGAATAAGGCACATATAGGCGATACGCTGAAAGTTTACGGATGGCTCTATATGATTGAAGATTCAAAAGGTTATTATTCAAAATTATTAATCAACAAAATAGAATTACAATATTGCACCAATAAATCAGAATTGTTTTCATATCCTTACATTCTGTTAGAAACTACATTGGTGCCCATTGATTCAATAATGCCTGAAAATCCATACGATTCGCTATTGTTTATTACAGGTATAATTAATTATTATGAGGAATTGTATATAGAACCAACCGAGATTATAAAAAGATAATTTTTTTATAATAGATTAATGAATTGAAGGACACTAAAAACAAATAGTTATGAAAAAGATAATCTTCTCTGTTGCACTTATACCATTCCTCTGCCTGCTGACAGGGTGCGTAGGAAGTTACTACTATCCTCAATGCGTCAACATTCCATTGATTGAGGAACGTGGCGATGTGCGTCTCGAAGGCAGCCTGCTGGCTTTTCCGACCAATGGCAAAACAAATGTTGTCTGCATGGGTCATATTTCTGCCGCAGGCGGATTGACGGATAATATCGCGGCACAGTTCTTTTTCCGAAACCACATTAGATGGACGGACAATCAGGTTTCGTTAGGTTGGTACAAAACAGTAGGCTCTGGAGTCCTTGAAATATACTGTGGTTACGGCAATGCGAACGGAGTCAGGAGTTACTGGTCTGATGCCGACCCTGACATATATTACTCAAAAATCGGTTATGTGTCACAGTATTTCACTCAGATTAACTATGGCTGGAATCATCTTGCAAACTCCCATATCTCCATTGCCGGCGCAGTGAAGACAGGTGTTCTGGATTCACAGATAATGTCTTTGCACACAGGTGACGAATATGTGGCCGGCACTGAATATCCAGGTACGACCAGCTACAACAGAAGCTTTTTCCTCGAGCCTTATCTGAGTTTCTGTTTTGGCTGGGAGCATCTGAAGTTTAATATTAAGGCTGGATATGATCTGATTAGAAAGAATATCAACACTCCGCGTCTGATGCTTGACGTTGGAATAAACTACAACTTCAACGTCTTGTCAAGCAAGAAGAGCAAATAACAAAAGAGGATGCCAAAAGGCATCCTCTTTTACATTGATTCTGGAGTTTTATTTCTTTTTTGTCGTTTTCTTTGTGGCGGGCTTTGGAGCCGGTTTTGCGGGTTTAGTGGGCTTTGGAGCGGCTGCCGGTTTAGTGGTTTTAGTGGGTGTTACAGGTTTAGTGGGTTTTGTGGTGGCTACCGGTTTGGTGGTTTTAATGGGCTTTGTGGGGGTAGTGGGTTTTGTCGCCGGTTTAGTGGGCTTTGGAGTGGCTGCCGGTTTAGTGGGTTTAGTGGTTTTAATGGGGGTAGTGGGTTTGGTGGTTGCTACCGGTTTAGTGGGTTTAGCGGGCTTCGTTGCCGGTTTAGTGGGTTTAGTTGGCTTTTCTGACTTGGCGGGTTTGGTGGGTTTTGCGGGTGTCGGGGTCTCCTTGACTGATTTCTTGGAGTTTGCCTTTTTCGCCTCTTTCACGGCGGCGCCGACAGCTTTGACAGATTCTATCTCGGCGCTCTCTTTCTTTTTCTTGCCTTTTTTCTTTCCCTCTTCGGGGGGATTGTCTTCACGTAACAGACCCTCTCCCGAGTCGGCTTCGTTCAGTATGGCCTCGATGTCGAGCAGTTCGTCATCGTTGGGCTCGAGGTCTTCGTCATCCTCATCCTCTTCTTTGCCGTCATCAAGATAACTGTCAAGGTCGTCGCCCTCATCTTCGAGCGAGTCCCCAAACTCTTCTTCCATATCGGCGGTGGCGACTTCAAATTCCTTCTTGCTCTCAGTTATGCTGTCAAACTCCTCGATGGCGCCATGTCTCATCTTCCCTACCGACCTGTTGTTGCCTTCTTCTTTGTCGATGGCCTCAGACAGTGGAGCGAACTCGTTCTCTTCCTGTTCCTCTTCGCCATAGATGTCCTTGTCTAAATCCTCCTCCACAAGGCCGGTGTCAATCTTGACATCGAACTTTATCATGTAAGAGGTGTCGTCGGTCTCCAAAGGGACGACAAAAAGAGGTTCACCGTTGGGCTTTATGGTCTTTTGGATAAACTCCTGATAGCCGTCGGGATATGTTTCTTTGAATAGTTCCCGAATGTCGTCGGTTAAGTTCTTGAAGCTGATAATCAGTTTTTTCTTACGATTTTTGTGGTCTATCATCGCCTGAAAATTTTGTGCAAGTATAGTAAGTTAATTTTAATGTGCAAAATATTTTTTACGCCACTATGATTGACTCGTCGTCTTCAACCCTTAGGTTGTCCATGATGAACTCGCGACGCTCGTTGGTGTTCTCGCCCATATAGAAGCTGAGTACACCTTTGATGTCGAAGTCCTTGTGGAGCAAGACAGGGTCTAACCTCATGTCTTTCCCTATAAAGTTCTTGAACTCGTCGGGAGAGATCTCGCCGAGACCTTTGAATCGTGTGATTTCGGCGTTGGGGGTGTTGTGTATAGCGTCAATGCGCTCGTCGTCGGTGTAGCAATAATGTGTCTTCTGTTTGTTGCGGACCCTGAACAGCGGTGTTTGCAGGATGTATACATGTCCGGTACGGATGAGTTCGGGGTAGAAACGCAGGAAGAAGGTGAGCAGGAGCAGTCGGATGTGCATGCCGTCGACATCGGCATCGGTGGCTATCACCACGTTGTTGTAACGGAGATTTTCTATGCCGTTGTCGATGTCGAGTGCGTTGTGAAGCAGGTTGAGCTCTTCGTTTTTATAGACATCGACTTTGTTGATGCTGTAGGTGTTCTTCGGCTTTCCACGAAGGCTGAACACCGCCTGGGTCGCCACGTCACGGCTCTTGGTGATGCTTCCGCTTGCCGAGTCGCCCTCGGTGATGAAGATGGTGGTCTCGAGACGGCGGGCGTGGTTGCTGTTGTAGTGGATGTGGCAGTCACGCAGCTTGCGGTTGTTGAGACTGGCTCTCTTGGCGCCTTCACGGGCCTCTTTCTTGATGCCGGCAATCTCTTTGCGCTCTTTCTCGTTGGCATTGATTTTCTGCAACATGGCGTCGGCTGTCGCGGCGTTGATATGCAGGTAGTTGTCCAGGTTGCGTTTCAGTATGTCGAGGACGTAGGTCTTCAGTACCGGACTGTCGTTGGTGCCGTCGGCCTTGTTGGGCTCCAGATGTGTGGAGCCCAGTTTTGTCTTGGTCTGAGCTTCGAAGACGGGTTCCTGGATTCTTATGCAGAGGGCGCAGACAAGACCTTGGCGGAAGACTGCCGGTTCGTAGTCTTTCTTGAAGAAGTCGCGCGCCACTCTCGCAAAGCCCTCACGGAATGCGCTTTGATGTGTGCCACCCTCCGTCGTGTGCTGTCCGTTGACGAAAGAATAGTAGTAGTCGCTGCTCTGGCCGTTGATGTGGGTGAAGGCGCATTCGAAGTCGCCCTCTTTGATGTGTACTATAGGGTAGAGGCCTTCGCCATCCATATTGTGCTCAAGCAGGTCGAGCAGACCGTTTTTGGAATAGTAGCGGCGATCGTTGTAGTAGAGAGTGAGTCCTTTGTTGAGGTATGCGTAGTTCCAGATACGCTCTTCCACATATTCGTTGACGAAATGGAAATTGCCGAAGAGTTTCTGGTCGGGAATAAATTCCACGAGGGTGCCGTTCTCTGTTGATGAGGCTTGCGATTCAGTAAGTTTGTCGACGTTGATTATGCCACTGTCGTTGGTGAGCTTGCCGTCGCTGAATTCGGCATAACGGCACTTGCCGTCACGTACCGACAGGACTTTGAAGTAAGAGCTCAGGGCATTCACAGCCTTGGTACCCACACCGTTGAGTCCCACCGATTTTTGGAATACCTTGCTGTCGTATTTGGCGCCGGTATTGAGTTTGCTGACGGCGTCGACGATGCTGCCGAGGGGTATGCCACGGCCAAAGTCGCGTATGCTGACACGGCGTTCGCCGAAGTCGATTTTTACGTTTATGCGTTTGCCGTAGCCTGATGTGAATTCGTCTATGGCGTTGTCGATGACCTCCTTGATGAGCACATAGATGCCGTCGTCGTGCGACGAACCGTCGCCGAGCTTGCCGATATACATACCGGGACGCAGACGGATGTGCTCCATATCCTCAAGATGGATGATGCTACTTTCGTCGTAATCGTTTCCGATGGGAGTTATGATGTCGTCTTCCATACTGCTTCTTAGATTCAAAGATGTGTAAATCAGTTGTGAGACTGAAAAGTTTGATGTTTTACAAACTGCAAAAATACAAATAATAATTATTGCCCGTCAGCGAAGAAAGATTTTTTTCCACACATGGCATGTTGAAAACTATTTCGATGAAGAAGATTGCGAAAAATTGCTAAAACAACGAAAACAATGCGAAAAGATGATTCGTGCAATTAGTGTTAAAAGTAGTCCGTGCTTTAAACAAAATAGGTTTCGTGTATTTCGCCAAGTTCGCATATTTTCGCAATAAAAGATAGAATGCGAAAAAGGAATACTACTGATATGAAAAAACAACATTCCGAGGGGGATGTTGTTTTTTGTTTTGTGCGGATAGGGGGACTCGAACCCCCACTCCGTGAAGAACTAGATCCTAAGTCTAGCGCGGCTACCAATTACGCCATATCCGCATTGTGCTTTCCTTGTGGCTGTCAGATGTTTAATCGTGATAGACCTCTTCGGAAGCGTTTGCAAAATTACAATTTTTGAAAAAATCAGCAAAATTTTTTGTTTCCAAGCCTCTTTTTTGAACTCTTGTACTGAGGTTTGTGATTTTTTAACATATAGGCAATAACACTGTCATTGTGTGATTTAAATGATCCTTAATGATATTTAAACATAACAAAATGTAATTTATACTTGACAAATGTAAAGTTTTCTTTACTTTTGCATTGTCAATTGATGGAATAAAAGAATGTACATTCTTTGTAATGAACTGAATTTTAATTTTAAAAGTTATTTTATTATGAAAACAACAAGAATGTTATTGCCACGAAGTTTCAAGGTGGCGGGTCTTTGTCTGTTTGCCGTAGGAGCTATTCTAGGAGTGCTCTATTGTCTGCTTCCCGATTCGTTGCAGCTAACCTTGAACGATCTTCGCGGTCTGTTTGGCGCCGAGCCACTCCCGACGAAGACTGATTTCTCAGGCTCATTTAATGCCGGTAGTGATCTGACGCTTACTTTTATTGGAGTGTTGATGGTTGTGGCCGGTGTATTCATCGGTTTTTCGCGCAACAAGGATGAAGATGAGTTCATTGAGCAGATACGTTACGAATCGCTGCAGTTGTCTGTCTATCTGAACAGCATCGTGTTGGTTGTATGTCTGATATTTGTTTGGGGGCTGTCGTTCTTGCCAGTGATGTTCTGCAGCCTTTTCTCGTTGCTCTATTTCTTTATCATTTGTTTCTATATCCGTGTTTTAATCAACAAAAAAACGATGCGAAATGAAGAATAGGTTGAAAGTGGCCCGTGCCGAGATGGACCTCACTCAAGCCGAGTTGGCAGAGCGTATCGGCGTAACCCGTCAGGCAATAAATTCAATAGAACTGGGCAGGTATGTTCCCTCAACTCTCCTGGCCCTTAAAATGGCTCGGCTTTTTGGCAAGCCCGTTGAGGAGATATTCATCTTGGAGGATGACGACTGATCTTGCCATGCTTATGTAAGCGGACGTATTGTCAATGCGAGACACAATAAAAACGGATTATTATAGTTATTCATTAATTGTTTATAACAATTCAACAAATAAACGCACAATCGTTTTTATGAAACGGGCGACAATACTACTGATACTATCCATGGCCGTTCTGTTCCAGTCGGCAAGAGCGGCCTATCTGCTTATCCCGATGGATGACACACAACGCAACCACCTGAAAGCTTACGGTATAGCCTACTATGCTCTGGAACGTGAGGTCGAGGTGACATGGCTTCTCAATTACCGTGGCGGCTCTTTCATGATGAAGTATGCCGATCAGTTGGAGCGTGAGTCGCGTCTGAGGGGAGTTACCGTCGAGGTTATCGCTGACGGACAGTCGACGGCGATACTGTCGGAGATTGCCGACGCTTCGGTCAATATGGATGCCGTGCGTCTGCAGAAGGCGCCCAAGATTGCAGTCTATTCTCCCAAAAGCAAGTTGCCGTGGGACGATGCCGTGACGCTGGTGATGACCTACGCCGAGATACCATATGATGTGGTCTATGATGAAGAGGTGATGGCAGGTGTGCTGCCGACTTACGACTGGCTGCACCTGCACCATGAGGACTTCACCGGTCAGTATGGCAAGTTCTGGGGCAACTACCGCAACGCACAGTGGTATATCGAGGATGTGCGTGACCAGGAGGCGAGGGCTCACAAACTGGGATACTCCAAGGTGTCGCAGCTGAAACTCGCCGTCAGTCACAAAATCCGTGACTTCGTGATGGGTGGAGGTTTTCTCTTTGCCATGTGCTCCGCCCCCGACAGCTACGATGTGGCTCTGGCGGCTGAGAATGTAGATATCTGCGATGTGATGTTCGACGGCGACCCCATGCAGCCCAACGCACAGCAGATGCTCGACTACTCCAAATGTTTTGCCTTCAAGGATTTCAAGATAAGCACCAATCCCGCTGAATATGAGATATCGACTATAGATATCGACGACAGGACTCGGCAGAGACAGATAAATGAGAAGAACGATTTCTTCACTCTCTTCGAATTCAGCGCCAAGTGGGACTGGATTCCCACTATGCTTACGCAGAACCACACCCGCATCATACATGGCTTCATGGGTCAGACTACGGCATTCCGCCGTGAGACGGTGAAGAGCAGCGCCTTGATTCTTGCGGAGAACAAAGAACTTAACGAGGTTAGGTATCTGCACGGAGAATATGGCAAAGGTACGTGGACTTTCCTTGGCGGCCACGACCCTGAGGACTACCGCCACTTTGTCGGCGACCCACCAACGGACCTCTCCCTCTACCCCAACTCTCCTGGATATCGACTGATACTGAACAATATCCTCTTTCCCGCCGCCAAGAAAGAGAAGCACAAGACTTGATGAGGGAAGAGGGAGGATGTATGATGTATGATGTATGATGTATGATGGCTGACGTTTGAAGTTGATAAGATGATAAGATGTTAAGGTGGAATGTTGATATGGATTATTGTTTAAGAGTTTAAAAAGTATAAATGGTTTAAAAGGTTCTAGAAATTCTAGAAATTCTAGATTGTATAGAGCATCTAGTTTTTCAATTCACAATTCACAGGTCACTAATCACTAATCACAATTCACAGGTCACGGGTCACCGGTCACCATTCACGAATTATAATAGTTATCATGAAAAAAATACTGATAGTCGCCACTATAATTTTCAGTTTTCAGTTCTCAATTCTCAATTCTGTTTTTGCCCAGAACTGGACGCGTTTCACTATGCAAAATTCGGAGTTGGGCAACTCGATACTGGCTATGGCTTCCGACAAAAAGAATGTCAAATGGTTCGGTACCGAGCTGGGTATGGCACGTCTGACAGGAAAGACATGGACGGATTTCTCCATGTTTAACGAGAAATTGAAAGGGCAGTATGTCAACTGCCTCACGGTTGACGCCAACAATGTACTGTGGATAGGTACTGACGACTATGGTGTGATTGAGTTCGACGGTTCACGATGGACTGAATACAAAGATGAGATGAAACGGTTGCAGATGAAGTTCATCTCAAAGATTGCCATCGACCGCAATGACGTCAAGTGGATAGGTGTGACACTCGGCGGACTGGTGCGTTACGACGGACGTGAATGGAAGAAATACACATCCAACGACAGCGAACTGCTTAGCGATTTCATACTTTGCGTGGCTGTCGACAAGGGCAACAAGAAATGGATTGGAACCAACGACGGACTGTCAGTGTACGACGAGCGCCGCTGGATATCATATACAAAACAAAACTCTAAACTTCCCGACAATATCGTTCCTGCAGTCATCATCGACAAGAATGATGTCAAGTGGATCGCTACCCTCGGCGGTCTGGTCAGACTGGAAGGGACGGAGTGGACGGTGTTCAACACCTCCAACAGCCCTATACCGTGCGACCAGGTGAATGACTTGGCCTTCGACCCGTCGGGTGCTATATGGATGGTGACAGACAAAGGTGTGGCACTCTTTGACGGCAAGAACCGATGGAAGGTATACAACGACAAGAATACCATTATTCCTAAGGATGTGTTGCGGAGGGTGATGGTCGACGGTCAGGGCTCAAAATGGTTCGGATGCAGTCTGCAGGGCTTGGTGCGTTTCATCGCCCAGCCTGTGATGGGACGTGTGGTTAACGACAAGGGAGAACCCGTGGCTGGAATAAAAATCAAATGTGGCAACGAAGAAGCGGTTACCGATGCCAATGGTGACTACTACCTTGAGGTCGCCACTAATGCCACGGTGACTGTCACTCCCGAGGCTGACGGTAGGACGGTGGAACCTGCCGAAATCAAACTGACGACGGTGAAAGGTGCCTCATTCGGGAATAACTTCGAGGTGTCGTCAGGAATGGTGGCGCAAGGTACATCGACGGAACGGGTGGTGGTGAACCCCTACCTCGAACAGGGATATATCACCATATCGATGGAGAGTCCGGTGGCAGAGGTGGAATTCGTCAACTCCCAGGGTGTGAGTATCCGCACCATACCTCAATATAAGAATGAGGCGCGCATCACTATCAGCAAGATGCCTCGAACAAACTACACGCTTTATATAAGGACAGCGAAGGGAGAAAAGAAACTCCTGTTCAACTTGAAATAAAAAAAGCGTGAGAATTTTTCTCACGCTTTTTTTTTCGATGCGATAAAAGGATTATTCGCACTCAACACCAGTCTTCAGATCGCCTTCACCAACGATGACTGTCATATCGGAGCACTTGTCATAGTCACCGAGTTCGACATCTTCAGTGGTAGCGGTAACTTCACCAAGGGTGTAAGTTTTGCAGGTGCAGGTCTTATTGCAAGAGCTGAACATAGCAACGGTAGCAACGACTGCGAGAGCTAAAAATACTTTTTTCATCTTAATTTGTTTTAAGTGTGATAATTGTGCCTACTCTATATGGTTTTCGGCTTCCCCATTTACTTTGCAAAAGTAATAAAAAAAATTGAATGACAAGAAAAAAATACAAATTAACATTTTTTTTGTGTTGAACTTATGTCTTCTTTTATTGCGAAAAATTCGCTAAAAAAGCGAAAGCAATGCGAATGAGTTTTCGTCTATTTCGCTATGTTCGCACCTTTTCGCAATACGTTATATTTAAAAAAAGATGTAACTTTGCAACGAAAATAAAATAGGAATAATTATCGCAATTTACTGATAAACATGAAAAAGTCTTTCGCTTTTTTGTCTTTGGCATTCTTCCTTGTCCTCTCCATGACCTCTTTTGCCCAGGACAATCCCGCTCATTGGAAATTCAATGTCAAAGAGATTTCGGCCGACGAAGTGGAGCTGCAGTTCAGACTGTCTCTCGATGACGGCTGGCATATCTATTCTCAGAAATCCGACCCCAAGGGTCCCATACCCTCTGAATATACCTTTGAGGAAAGTTCCGACTACAAGCGTGTCGGTTCGGTAGTCGAGCCCAAACCGCACGAGGAGATGGATGATATCTTCCATTGCGTCGTCAGGTCGTTCAGCGGCAATGTCACTTTCCGTCAGAAAATCAAACGCAACACCGACAAGGCGTTCGAAGTGAAAGGTTCCATGTACTATCAGCTGTGCAATGACGGTAGTTGTATTGCCCCCGACGATGTGCCATTTTCGTTCAAAGTGCAGGCTGTCTCGAAGGAAATGCTTGCCCAGCAAGCAACTGCCGATGAGGTCGAGACAACTGAAACTGCGGAATCTGTAGATACAGCAGGGGGGTCGTTGAGCGCCGTCGAAGATAATCCTATGCCGACTGAGGAGATCTCGGCATCAGAGCCTGCAAGTGATCACAATGGTCAGAAATCTCTTCTGGGTCTGTTTTTCGGAGCTCTTCTTGCCGGAATCATCACCATGTTCACTCCGTGTGTCTTCCCGATGATTCCTATGACAGTCAATTTCTTCATGCACAGTAGCGATAACAAACGCAAGAACCGCCGTCAGGCCACCTTTTTCGGACTTTCGATTGTTTTTATCTTTGCCGTCATCGGAGCTTTGTTGACTCTGGTCTTCGGACCCGACTCGCTCAACTTCATCGGCACTCATGGTATCCCCAATCTTATCTTCTTCATAATCTTCTTTGTCTTCGCCCTCTCGTTCTTCGGACTCTTCGAAATCAAGATGCCTGAGAAGTGGGTCAATGCCTCTGACGAGCAGGCTGACAAAGGTGGACTTATGGCACCGTTTTTCATTGCGTTGACCACCGTTTTGGTCTCCTTCTCTTGTACCGGTCCTATCATCAGTGCCGCTCTCGTTGAATTCGCCACCTCCACCACCAACCGCTGGATCGGTCTTGTCTCGATGCTCGGCTTTGGCATAGGATTTGCGTTGCCTTTCACCTTGTTGGCTTTCTTCCCCTCTGTGCTGAAGAATATGAAGTCGGGTGGTTGGCTCAATTCAGTCAAGATTGTCTTTGCTTTCCTCGAACTCGCCTTCGGTCTGAAGTTCCTCTCTATGGCCGACCAGTACTGGACATGGAGACTGCTCGACCGTGAGGTCTATCTCGCTCTCTGGATTGTCATCTTTGCTCTCATGGGATTCTATCTCTTGGGAAAACTCAAGTTCAAGGGCGACGAGGAGGTTCAGCATATCGGCGTTATCCGCCTGTTCCTCTCCATAGCCAGCTTCAGCTTTGTCGTTTATATGATTCCCGGCATGTTCGGTGCTCCTCTCAACGGCATCTCTGGATTCCTGCCACCGATGGATACCCAGGATTTCAATATTGAACGCTCTATATATGAGTCCACGAAGAATATCTCAATCAGTGGCAACCCGTCGGAGTCGACAGTGATGTTCGACGCTCTGCCTGCCGACCGCAAATATTCCGACCGTCTGCATATGCCCAGTGGATTCCAGGGCTTCTACGACATCGATGAGGCCAAGGCATGGGCTAAGGAGCAGGGAAAACCTATCTTTATCGATTTCACTGGACGTAACTGCAACAACTGCCGTGAGATGGAGCAGTATGTGTGGGCTACCCCTGAGGCTAAAAAGTTACTGAACGAAGAGTTTGTAATGTGCGCACTCTATTGTGACATGAATGATATAGATCTTGCCGAGCAGGACTATGTGACCGATGACAAGGGACGTACTCTCAAGACTCTTGGAAGAAAGAATCTCTACTACCAACGTCATAATTTCAACATGATAGCACAGCCCTATTATGTCATCATCGATGCTGAGGGTAATGTGCTTACCTCCGAAAATTATTCCTACTCACGTGATGTCAACAAGTTTGTGGCATTCCTTAAGGAGGGTGTGGCAAATTATGGCAAAAAGTAAGTTTTTAATGCCGTTTTAGAGGCCCGTTGATAAAGTAGGGCTCCAGATTGTATAAAAAATATCAAATCCTGTCGTCTTGTAAACCAATGGTTTGTGATGACAGGATTTGTTTTTCTTTTATTTGATTTTGTCGGATAGCAAAAATGTAGTATCTTTGCACTCCGATTTTGAAACAGAAAGCCGAGTTTTCAGTATTCAAAATTGATATAGTGCGGGGTGGAGCAGTGGTAGCTCGTTGGGCTCATAACCCA
>DBXB01000027.1:0-14334 GCA_002309155.1 Bacteroidales bacterium UBA1223
CCGCCGCAGCCTCCAGCCGCGAGGGTAAGTATAAAGATTCTTACAATCCCTGCTTCTGCTGGCGGCGGAGGGCCATAGCGTCGATGTCGGCGTGGTCGATGGCATCCTGCAGCGCGCCATCGCCTACCACGACACCGTATGTCCCAAGATGGATGCCATCCGTTACGAGATAGACCATCTCGAACTCATAGTCGAAGACGGCCTCTGGACCCTCCCCAAATACCACGAACTCCTGTTCATCCGTTAGGATATTCCCGAATATCCTGAACTTTTTCTGACAATTTGAAAAATAGTTTCAGAAAAAAGTGTATATTTGCAATAGTTGTATTATTGCGAATGATTATGTATTGTGTTTATATTTAATCATTTGTGCGTATATTTATTATTAATGCTATTTAAAATAATATAGTCGATGCTGAAAAATATCCATACGCCCAGATTTGTCGCTTTTTGTTGTCTTTTGTGTTTAATGATTCCAATGTCAAATAGTCAGACAGATGGAAGAGACTTGCTGAAGAAAGAATATCCATTGTTGATGGAAAAATTTGGTGATGAACTGAACAAGCAGAGGGCAGACTATATCTTCGCAATCGATGTGTCGGGAACAATGGCTAAATACAGCGCCACCTTGTCCAAAGCATTGAAGGAGTTTTTTGGTTCGATGCAGCAAGGTGACTATGTGTCGATTATCAAATTCGGTGCTGACGCCGTTCAGGAGGTCGGCAGCTCTGATGTTATAAGCGACGAGACGCTTCCAATACTTTGCCGCTATATTGACAATGTGTATGCCAAGTCGAAATCGAAGGAATACAACGCCCGTTTCTTTAACAACACCGATCTCGATAACATGCTGCATAAATTGGCTGACGATATGATTCAGCCTGGTCGAAATAACTTGAAGTTCGTATTCCTTATCACAGACTTTATCCATGATCCGCTGGGGGTACGCTCGGGCAAAGAGGATTGGGATGGAGTGAGGAAACGCTTCGAGAAAGAGCAGATTGATAATAATGTTTATCTCTTTGCCCTTCAATTGCCCGGAACGGCACGTGACCTCGACCGTGTCCATAAGTCGCTTCCCCAATCCTTCAAGTTCAGTCATGTCGCAGTAAATGACGGTAACGCACTCGCAAGCTGGTTCCGTCAACGCAAGAATGCCATACTGCTTGAGAAATTCCAAGCATTGATAGCCGGCAAGATAGAAGATGCCGGACTTGGTGTCGGTCCTGAAGTTGACATTGACGGCAATCTGACATTGAATGTGAATTGGAAGCCTAACGATGTGTACGATATGCTCAGAATCGACACACTGCTGTTCGACAATGACGGTTATCGATTCAAGTCGTCTCTTCCCGTTGTTATCGACGATCCCCAAAAGGTTGATGCCGGCAAGTTCAAAAGTATGTCGCAACCAATCTGGCCTTTCCAGAAGATAGAAGGATATATTACGGTGAAAGCCTCTTTTGATGTCCCGTATCTTGATGAGCTTACCCGATTAAGTTTCGATACACCGTCACTCGAGACGGAATCGAGTATAAGTCGCATAATGTTCTGTTTCCCGTTGCCGTTCTGGTTCGCATTGGCATTGCTGATTCTGTTTATTATCTATATAGTGTTGGTAATAATAGCGGCCAGGAGGAACCACAAGAGTTTCAATTTTATCAATGGCAAATTCGAGGTGACTCGTGGCGGGATGCCTGTCACTGAAAAGAAACCTGCGGTGGCAAAGAAGAGGGTGGATATCGGCAAGGGCGCTGGATTCCTGGCGGTGCCCGACAGCAATTGGACCTTGGAGATATATGTTGAGACCTATTTCCCGATGAGTCTTAAGAAACCTGTCTACAGGGTGAAGATGACCAAAGGCAGTTCGTTCAAAGTCAAGGGTTCCAAATGGGGAATGCATCAAACCCCTGAGGTCCCCCGTTATTCGAACATAAACATTGAAGACTATCGCATCCGTTGGATTCAGTAGTCCCTGATATTTATCTTGTTAATAATAAACAATCTATCAATATGGCAGAAAAACACATCTTTATCGGTTTGGGAGGTTCTGGAGTCAGCACGCTCTCAATGCTTAAGTACAAGATTTATGAACGTACCAAGGCAACGGCTTTGAGGACTCGTCTTGAGGAGATGCAGGCAACCTATCGTTTCATGTTCCTCGACACCGACAGCAGAGACGTCAATCATTTCAACGAACTTTACAGGAATGTCTACGAGGGCGGTCGCATCGATTTCATCAATGATAGTGAGTTGATGAACTTGGGCAACCTGAACCCATACATGATTTATCGCAGTGCCAAGATGGGAATGCAGAAGAAGGAGAACCGACGCATTCTGGAGGCTTGTCCTGAGACTGTCGCCGACAATATGGAGAACCGCAACCTCTCCTTTGGTGCCGGAGCACTGAGACTTAAATCACGTGTGGCTTTTGCCACCAAAGTGGATGATTTCTACCAGATGCTGCTTAACAATATCAACAGTCTCAATGTGGCTGACGAGAACAACGAGGCGAATGTCATCCATTATTGGGTCGTCGCCAGCAGCAATGGTGGCACGGGTAGTGGCACTGTCAACGACGTGCTGTACCTTGTCAATATGTTGCACAAGGTGCATGTCGAGCCAGGCAATCCTAAGGTGGGTCTGATTCTCTACATGCCTCGTTTTTATATCAATGTTAATTCTAAGAATGTGGAGAAATACTCCCGCAACGCCTTCGCCGTATTCAACGAGCTGACCACGATACAGTCATGGTCGCACGATGCTGAGCGTAACAGACTCTTCCATCGTCTTGCTGCGGTTACCGACACTACCATCATCAATGAGGAATTGACATATCGTCCTTTCGAGTTCTGCATCCCTGTCGATTTCAATACCGATTCGAACAACAATATGGGCGACCAGCTCTCCATGTACTCCAATGTATCCGAGCTTCTCTATTATATCCACAGCGGTCAGGGTGCCAGCGGCTTCAAGTCGTTTCTCGACAATAACGAGGACGGCGAGCGTCCCAACGACGACGAGTTCTTCCTCATACCCATGGGTTATATGGCGATACGCAAGCCCGATGAGGAATTCGAGAATTATATGAAGCTGCGTCTGAAATATGAACTGTTGCGATATGGTGTCATTGGCTCGCCCCTGTCTTCTAATGACGAACGCAAGCGTATAATGATGTCGCTGTTCAACAGTGTCGTGAAGGATCTGGTGTTCGCCTCCAACTCGACAGAGGTTACCTATATCGGCAAGATATATGCCAAAGCCAACGAAATCGTTGACGAGGAGATGGCGGATAATCTGATTCAGGACAATAACGGCAAAGTGCTGAGTGAACTGCCTCAGAATGTCAACAACGACACCGCCGCCACAGTGCTCGCATCCATTGAGACATATATCAACAATCTTTGCGAGGAGAAGGATGCTCTCAAGGCGTTACTGAAAAACCGGATTCTGCAATGGGCGGAGGAGAATGCACGCAAATGGGGTCTCTGCTATGTGAGAGATGTCTTGACAGAGCTTGACGCTTTCTGTACCGACATGTACACGGCTTACACCACTGACACCAACACATCCATCCTGCAAGGTCTGGGTTCCCGCCGTGCCCTGATTGAGAACAAGGACAGCATCGAAAGTGAACTGGATCAACTCTATCACAATGCGATAGATGTCACCTGGCGTGAGAAAGTGTCACATGGCAACAGGAGCGATGTGGGTAACTACTTCTCACGGCTCAAGGAGTGGATAGAGGCTTCGGTGAAAGTGATAGTTACCGAGGAATCGTTTGGACTTCTCAAGGAACTGGCTTATGGTGACCATGCCATCCTCGACAATATCATCAGTCATGTCAGATCTCTGATTGTTGAAGCCAACAATGTGCTTGACGGCGAAAAGGGTGCCGCTGAAGCCTACAAGAAACTAGGACGTACTTTTTATAACAAAAAGCAGGATGTGACATCGGTATACGTTCCCGACATCACCGAATATGCCGCAGGCGCTGGCTGGAAGGAAGAGGACAACCTGTTCTCCAAATGGTATGCTGAGATTGTCCATCCTACTTCCGATTATATTGTGGGTGAAGGTTTTGTGCCGGTGCGTAACAACGATACTATGCATTCGCTTGAGGCAATCTTCTCCAACCTTGTGTCCGACCACTCGGAGGTAATGTTGCGTGACAAGTATGTTGACAGCGAGGGTAGTCATCTCTTCACCAATCTCGAGAAGAGCGATAAGCGCCGTATCGTTGAGGACATCCTCTTCTATGCCGAAGACACGATGAGCAAGCTGATGCATCAGAACGAGATTATCAAGAACCATTGGTATAGCAAGAACCTCTCGATGATGCTTGACGAGATGAATAACGACGCGTTCCGTGAAATCCAGCGACTGACTCAGCCGTCGCTCTTCTTCCCGTACAACAAGGCGATGAACATCAGTCGTGTCACATCAAAGGCTTTCTGCGTGTTGCCTGCTGGTGTCCGCGAGGGCGTGTTTGTCAACTCCCAAGACGCTGTAGATGTCCAGAATCTTGTCAGCGACGATCCCTCTGTCATGTATAAGATTGTTACCAAACTGGGACTTTCATTCAAACATTATGACCTGTATCCCAACCTGAAACAGTACTATGACAATTGTGCCAACAAGTCGTTCTACCATTTCCATCAAGCATTTGCTCTCGCCGGTGGAGACGCCTCAAGAATAACCCTCCCGAGAGAGATCCCCCCGCAGGCTATCATCTTTGCCAAATATCTTCTGATGAACAAGCTGAGCGACATATTCAGCCACATCATGCGTAAACCATCTTCAGACTATGATGCCGGACATTTCTGCGATTCTCCTGTCATCTTTGACGGAATGATAGCGAAATTCGCCACTTCCGCAGCTGTGAGGATGATAGATAATGAGCAGATAGAGCTTCATGTCACCGACGGTGCCACCAATTTCTATGAGCTGCTCGTCGTCGACAAGGCGGGCAATCAGTATACCGACTTGCTGCGTCATTTTGTCGAGTCGTTCAATACTGCCCGTTATGAGCAACTCATCTCTGAGCTTGTGAAGGATGTCAACTTCCTTGAGCCAGAGCTGCTCCGTAAAAACTTCCAAGACCGTCTCTCCGCACTTCGTGACGAACTGAACAAGCAGTGGAGTGCCGCAGGTCGCAACGAGAAAGACACAATCAGCGTTCTGCTCCAGATTCTCAACGAGAAGCTCAATACTGTGGATGATTTCCTGAAAACCAATCTGTATTAATCTCTACCTCATCTTCTGACATCCATCTATGCATCCCCTTTGGATTATTAATCTGGAAAGTGGTTCCGAGTTATCTGACGAATTGTCCCGACTGATAGATTCAATTCCGTCTGAGAAACGTCGCTACTGGCACTACAGTTCTTTCCCCTCGAAGTCGCTCTCTTCAATTGAGGATTGTCTTTCGTTTGCGAACGACCTCAAGGAGGAGGGGCGCAAGTGCTATAATGCCTTTACAGGACAGGGATTCCGTATGACCAATCTCCATATTGCGGTGATGGGGCGTGTGGATCAAGAGTTCACCCGTGGCATTATGGCGTCGCTTGGTGGATTGCTGCGTGACATTATGCCGGGTATTGTCGCGGATCATGCCAATCTGGGTGTCGACATCACTGGCTTCGTCTACGTCCCGTACACCATCAACCAGCATAATGATGCCAATGTCAGAAGGAGTTGCGCTCTGTTCCTTGAACAACTCAATACAGTTGTCGACCGTCAGTCGGGTATAATGTACAACCATCTTGTCATGTATCAGGATGTCCAGTATCAGGCTGTCAGGTATTATGCTCAGCTTTCCGAGAAGGAGGTCGTGCAGTTGCAGTTCCAGTATCTTGTCAACATCTATCTCTGCTCTGAGACCACGCCGTGTCTCTTCGACCAGGTTGATGCTGGCAAAGGAATGTGCACACTGGGTGCCGTGTCGCTCTTTTATAACGGCAAGTTGCATGAGCTGACATCTGTAAGGGCATTTGAGACGATACTCCTCGAACAGTTCAGGTCGGAGGAGAATAGTGACGACGGTTATGCTGATGAGGTGATTCGCAAGCATCTTAAATCCGACACGCTTGGCGACGACCATATCGAGAAGAGGCTCCGTGAAGGATGCGACAGCATAAGGGTCGACCTGCGCAAATTAGATGAGAAAGCTGACCCGCATCCGATTCTCGATTTGTTCTCCGTCAGGTTGTTCCCCTCGTATTATCTGCAGTTTCTCAGATATATGCCTGTACGTGTGGTGAAATTCCTCCGCCGACTCAAATACGCCATCTCCACGCATTATGCGTCTATGGTGAGCGACAACAGACGAAAGCTGGAGAAGGCTATAACGGAAGCCCTCCACCTCTCTTACAACCGAATCCTTGTCGACGGGAGTTGCAAATATCCCACTATCACACAGGTGAAGACATTCTTCCGTAAGGCTAAGGAATTCTTCGAGGCGCAATGTGCCGAAGTCCAGAAACAGTATGTGGAATTTGTGCCCATCCCAAAGTATCTCAGAAAGGATTACAACCTCTGCCAGGATGTGGATTATGAGCAGTACCGCAAGGAACAGTTGGAAGGATTGCAGAACAGACTGAAGAAAGAACCAGTGGTCCTTGCGTTGATTGTCAGATGTTTCCTGATAGGTGTACTGCTCGTCTTTATCGGTATACCGTTACTGAGATTGCTCTCCCCGCAGGTCATAAACCTTGGTAACCCCGATAAGATTGAATGGCTTTGGATCCTTGTCCTGTTCCTGCTGCCTTTGGCAGTGCAGATGCTGTTCCGCCTGAGACGTCATTTCAAAAAGGTGAAGAGGCTCCGCTACCGTCTGCTTGCATTGACTCTAAGGGAGGTGAACGATAGTCTCTCGGCTCTGCTCTATGATCAGAAGATCGGAGTCTACCGTACCCTCGCTGAAGAATGTCAGAGGCAAGTGGATAAGATTGACAGATGGAGCTCTTCATTGTCATTCGACGACACCGTCGAGGAAATTGAAAAACTGCCTCAGACTCTTTTCTCACAAGATATTTTGACGGGTTCATTCAATGGTGCGGAACTTGTGAAGGACAAAGGTGTCTCAGAATGCAGATGTCGTCTGGATGACAAGACCAAATCCATCTCTGATTTGACTCGCGACGACTGTCTCTCTGTCTTGCGTCGGCTCTTCAAGCAGGTGAACATAGTGGAAAATGCCAGTATCGCCACCGACGATGAGGAGTTAATGATAGACAAGGGTAGGAAGATGTTGGCGATGTGGGGTGTGGCCTCTGGCGACATGCTGGACTTCAACTCGTCAAGTAATATCGGCAAGATGATAGATTTGTTGGGTGGCAACCTTAACCTTGACCCCGCTGTCATGATGGCTGGTATTAACGGTATGTTTGTCGACAGTCTGGCAAACAACACTCCCTCAGTGAGAGTCTCGTCGACTCCCGCAAGACTCGAGAAGTGTAACATCGTTGCCGACCAAAGCGACAATGATAACCTCTACTTCACCACATGGCAACAGCTGCCTGTGGGAGTCAACTCTAGCTTCTTGTGCAATTATAAGATTGAGAGTCTCGATTCGCCATCCTTCTCCGATATCCTTGTCCTCTATTATTGCTACTTCCGTCAGCGTGATCTGGCATACCGTATAGCCGATATTCCAGTGTCTGTCTCTCGAGAATCTATGTCGGGTTTAGATGAAATGATTAATAAGTTGCGTCTATGTTCATGAGTCTGTTATATTTTCTGTCTGTTGTTCTGGCGATTTATGTCGCCTATAAATTATTCAGGCTCTTCCGTCGCAATGCGTCGATATTTTATCGTGGCGAGGACGAGAGATATTATTTCTTTGCCGACTGTTTCTTGAAGCTTGGCATCGACGGCTTTATATTCCACGACTATAACCAACCTGTACATAACAGGTTCCAGGGTCATTCCAACGTGGACGGTGGTGTGGCGAAAATCAACCTGCGCGATGACCCTTCCACCACGGCGGTGAACAACGAACTTCATTATGCGGGCCATGTGACTCTCGACGGAACAATCTTTGATAATCAAGGCAATGAGATCGGCTATGTGACAGACTTGAAAGGGGAGAAGGGTATAAGTGGTTCGGGAAGATGGTATGAGCTGTGGCTTGTGAAGCATTCGTTGGTCTACACTATTTACGATGAAGACCCTGTCGGCAAGATATCGGAGACAGGCCGTCTGCTGAAACTAAAGCCCGGACACTTCTCTCTGACAGCAAGGGCGGCCGCGTGGCTGCTTCTCTATCAAGGGAGAGACCCCCAGCCCAGAAGCGAGGACACGATGGATGCCCGCACTACATGGAAAGATACCGCTCTTCCCGCCACGGTGGTCTATTGCGTCATCTATGGACTGATGCTTCTCGTCGGTGCGGGCCGATTTGCATTCCCTGCTCTGGGTACCCGTATCGGATTCACTCTTGCTTTCATCCTTGCCTATTTCCTGATATGGGCAGTCTTGAGACATATCAAGATTGAAGCCATGCTTGACGGGCGCCAGTTTGATGAGTTCCTGATGCTTATAAACCGCAATACCGGACTCGCCCCACTCAACAAGATTATCATTCTGTTGGCTTCGGTGTCGGTCTTCATATCCATATATTTTTATGGTGCGGATTTTCTGCCTCTCCAGCTCGCCATATTGATAGGCATGAGTGTCAACAGTCGGAACATTACTGGCGAACCTTGGGAGGTGTGTCTTAAACAGGGTGAGAACAGGTCTCCCGTGTGGAATGACACTGATGACGCTGGCGAGGGAGACACAGACCAGGATGATCCTGATTCCGCCGTTGTGAGAAACTATAACTGGACGCTGGACTCTCCTTATGCTTCCCTGCAGGGCAATATGTCGCTGTCGTTCATTCCCGCCGAGATTGAGGTGTTGCGTGCCAACAACCCGTTCAGACTGACTCCTTCCAATGGACATATTCGCAATGTCGCGGATGTCATTGACAGATGCGTAGACAAAAGAAAGATTCACAAAATACTGCGATATATCTTCGATAAGGCCACTAAAGCCGGACTTGACGAGCAGGATACCATGCAGTTTATTCTTGACTTTGTTCAGAGTCCTAATATCACTTATATCAAAGACTGTGATTGCCAGGAGATAGGTAACCCTCATGATTATGCCCGTTATCCTGATGAGACTCTTTTTGACGGTCGTGGCGACTGCGACTGCAAGGCTGTCCTTGCCGCTCTGCTTTTCCATGAGGGAGGATGGCCCACGGCGTATGTCACCACTCAAAATCATGCGGCGGTGGCAGTGGCATTCAAGGATGGCGACTCCGACGGCATGCTCTCATTGGCAGACTCTTCGCTGGTGACTCATGATGGACATATCTATTTCTTCTGCGAGACTACTGGCGACGGTTTTCGTATCGGCAACCTCGGCGACACTTACAAGGACCAGCTGGAGAGTGTCCTCTATCTTGACTGAGTTTAATTGTTGAGTTGTTTATTTGTTTAATTGTTGAATGGAATGAAACGTCATCTTTCAATAATATATGTGCTGATCTTTTTCGCCGTCGCCGCAATCTCGATGGTTGTCATCTACGAGAAAGGCAAGGAGAGTGAGGCTTTGGTAGATGCTGAGATACCTCAGGAAACCATTGACTGGATAAACGGTATCGGAAAGGGGCTCGACGATATCTTCTCCACCTTCAATCCCAACCCCCGTGAGACTCCCTGGGACAACGATGGTGATTTCGGCAAAGACACAGCGTCAGGTTATCTGACTTTCGAAGACTCCCTGTTTGTGTTTTATTACCATGAGGAGCTTTATGATGAAATGCTTAAATGTCAGAAGATGGCACATGACGCTATACCCAGACTTGTGGAGGTCTGCGGACGTTATTACTATCCTGCCGATATGAACGGGCGCAAAGTCCCTATCTACCTTACACGGAATCAGAAAGAGTTTGAGTCGTTGATGAAGTCCATGAATTGTGGTAGTGACAACTGGGGGAATACCGCCGGTGTCCATGTCAGCGAGGTCTCTCCCTCGGGTTATTATCTCCGATGTCTGGCTCTGAACGGCAAATTCGCATACTCTTCTACCTCTGAAATGCGCCACGTGCTGTGGCATGAGATGAATCATTACTGTTTCTTCGCCTCAGTCAATTATTCTGTGAGGGTTAACATACCCATGTGGTGCTATGAGGGTCTGGCTGAATACAGTTCCCGTCCAGGAGAGAAGGTTAATCTCTCTCGTCGCGACAAGAATCAGATCATTAAGGAGTGCGACTTGTCGGAGAGATATTTCCCCTATGTCTTTGAGGTCTACCAAGGTGGCCACTCCATATTTAACTATATGGAATCACGCTATGGGTTGGATGGTGTGCGCTCGTTCTTGCAGACCACCTATTCCGAAGGGGTTGCGACAGCCTGCCACGACAATTTTTCTATTTCTTTGGGAAGGTTTGAGAAAGACTGGAAAGACTATCTACGATAGGTTTTTCATTTTCAGATAATCTTCTGGGATTCCGATGTCGATGAAGAAGGCGTCGGAAGGGTAGGCGTAGAATTTCTCGGTCTTGTATTTAGTCTGTAGTATCTCTTTCTCGAACGAGAAGGGTGTCTCGGGCGGCATCTCCTCCAGCAGGCTGCGGTGCATCATATATATTCCGCCGTTGATGGTGCCACCGTCCGACGAAGCGTCCTTCTCAGTGAAACCTACGATAAGTCCGTCGTCGCCGGTGGTTACCGAGCCGTATCTTGAGACGTCATCCACGTTGCGAAGCACTACAGCGAGACGTGTGCGGTGGGAATGGTAGAACTGGAACAGTTCATTGTAGTCGATGCTGAAGAGTGTGTCGCCGTTAAGGACAACTATATCATCTTCACGGCAATACTGCAGTGAGTTCCTCATGCCTCCGCCGGTGCCCAGGGGTGTGGTCTCACGGGCATAGGAGAGTTCGATATCTTTGTAGCGGTCGCCGAAATGCGATTCTATGGCTTCGTGCTTGTAACCTGTCGAGAGAACAATATGGTTGAAACCCTGGCATTGCAGACGATCCATCACGACTTCCAGAAATGGTCGCCCTCCTGCCACCGGCGCCATGGGTTTGGGCAGGTCGCTCACCACGCTGCGCAGTCTTGTGCCGAAACCGCCGGCAAGGATAATGGCTTCCATAATCAGTCTTTTGGGAATAGTGCCGATTCGACAAGTTCGCAGATGATATGTCCTATCATGATGTGGCTCTCCTGAATACGGGGAGTGTCGGTCGAGGGGACGTTGAGGAGCAGGTCAGAGACCTCTTTCATCTTACCGCCGGTGGCACCCGTCATGGATATGGTCTTTATGCCTTTCTCTTTGCAGACGTCATAAGCATAAAGGATATTCTTTGAGTTGCCAGAGGTGCTGATGCCTATAAGCACATCGCCTTTGTGACCTGTGCCGTTCAGCAGACGGGCGAAGATATGCTCGTAACCGTAGTCGTTGCCCACGGCGGTGAGATATGATGTGTTGCAGTGCAGCGCTTCGGCGTTGAGCGGAGGACGGTCGTAGTAGAATCGTCCGCTGAGTTCCGCCGCCAGATGCTGGGCGTCTGCGGCGCTACCGCCGTTGCCGCAGAAATGTATCTTGCCGCCGTTGCGAAGTGACTCGATGATTATGTCCGCCGCCGTCTGGATGCGGTTCAGAAAATCGGGATTGTCGAGAATAGACTGTTTCGCGGCTATGCTTTGTGCTATGGATTCTGATATGCGGTTCATTAGTTTATTCGTTGATATGTTGATATGTTGATATGTTGATAAGGTGATAAGATGATAAGGTGATAAGATGATAAGGTGATAAGATGTTAAGATGATAAGGCGATAAGGAGAAAAAACTCTTTAACCTTTAAACTGTAACCTTTATATTTTCAATTCATCATGGTCCATGTCTTGAGTCCTTCGGTGCAGAACTCATAGCGGTAGACGGTCCCACCGAACTGACTCAGTGCCTCCGCTACAGAGTGGCGAGAGAGTCCGGGGCAGTAGAAGAACATGAATCCGCCTCCACCGGCACCGCTGATTTTGCCTCCCGAGGCTCCTGCTTTTCTGGCTATATCGTATATGGCGTCGATGCGTGGGTTGCTCACGCTGCTTGCCATCTGCTTTTTATGTTTCCAGCCGAAGTCGAGAATCTCTCCTATGCTGTTGATGTCGCCTTTCAGTAGCACCTCTTTCATCCTTATCGCCTGCTCCTTGAGTTTGTGCATCGACTCTATGCTGTTCGATTTCTTGTCTTTGACATTCTGTTGCTGTTCCTTGATGATGTCGGCGCTGACATGGCTCGTGTCGGTATAGTACAGTAGCAAGTTGTGGCACAGCTCGTCTTGATAACGCGGTCTTACTCTCAGGGGGTTGACAATGACGTTGTCGCCGACAAACTCCATGAAATTAAATCCTCCGAAAGTGGCGGCATACTGGTCCTGCTTGCCTCCAGCCAGACCAAGGTCGACGCGTTCAATCTCGTATGCCAGACGAGCAATGTCGTATTCTCCCAGAGGCAACTTCAGCCATTCCACGTATGCTCCCAGTATGCTGACAACCAAGGTGGAGGAGGTGCCCATGCCACTGCCGGCAGGGACGTCGACATACGAGGCTATACGCATGGATAACGGATGGTGCGTGAACTGGCGTACTATGCGGTTGTAGACTCCTTTATGAAGGATGAAATAGCCATCGGTGTCTACCTCAGTGGCGTTCTCGTATTCCTCCTTTAGGTTTTTGTCGGGGGCCATGAAAACCACCTTGTTGTCGTCGGTTGGTTCAATGGTGGTATAGGCAAAGAGGTCGACGGTGGCGTTGAGGATTGCTCCGCCGTAGATGTCTGAATATGGCGACACGTCGGTGCCACCACCGGCCAGACCGAGACGAAGGGGGGCTTTACTGCGGATTATCATAGAAGGTGATTCGTTGATATGTTGATAGGACTTAAACAAAGTTGCCGATAGCTTCCACCATCTTGCTCCAGCTGTATTTCTCTTTCTCTTCTTTTACGGCTAAGGAGAAAGATTGTTCCAAATTGCCGTCATAGTAACGCACTATGGCGTCAGTCAACTCCGACGCGTCGGGCTCGACGACAAATCCCACCTTGCCGTCGGGGACAATCTCCGCAAGTCCGCCGACATTGGTGACTATCATGGGTTTCTCATAGTGGAACGCTATCTGTGTTACGCCACTCTGTGTCGCCGATTTGTAAGGCTGCGTCACGATATCGCAACTGCAGAAATAGTCTCCCACCTTGTCGTCGGGTATGAAGTCGGTGCGGAGCACCACGCTGTCTTTGATCCCCAGTCGCTCTATCTGCTCCATGTACTTACTGCTGTCGTTGTAGAACTCTCCGGCAACGATCAGTTTGACACCCTGTTGGCGTATGCGGCTGTCGGCCATGGCGTCAAGTAGCAGGTCCAGACCTTTGTAGTCGCGGATGAATCCAAAGAAGAGGATATATTTCCCGTCGGGGTCCAGACCGAGACGTTTCCTTGCCTCAGTCTTGGGGATGATTTCACCGTAATGGTCGTAGAGTGGGTGAGGACAGAATTGGCGTGGTTTGTTGTTGTCGAAAATCGAAAGGTCGTTGAGCACCGAACGGGACATGGCTACGAAGGCGTCGGTCGAGCCGACAAAATAGCTGGAGAGCATCTTGTCGGTTATTCTCTTCTCGTGGGGGATGATGTTGTCCAGGATAGAGACGATTTTAGTGTGACCGTTCTTCCGCACTCGGCGCTCTATAGTTCCCAGACAAGGTGCCATATATGGCAGCCAGTATTTTGTTATGAGGATGTCGGGACGCTTGCGGGCTATCTCGTTGCCCACCATGACCCAGTTTATCGGGTTGATGGAGTTGACCCGCTGGTGTATCGTCAAGTCTTTCGGCGCCGGCTGGTCGGAGTACTGCGTCTTTCCAGGAAACAGTAATTTGGGATACTGCAGTGAAAAGGTGTATATCTCAACATCGTCGCCATGTTTCAGATACTCATGTGCAAGTCTCTCGTTGAAGGCTGAGAGTCCTCCACGATATGGGTGCGCTGTTCCGACAATGATGATTTTCATATAGATGAGTGTTATCGGTATTAGTCAATAAATAAGAATATATCGTTATAAATAAACGATATTGTTCTTTAAATTATTATGCAAAGATACAATATTATTTTAGAAATGGTGAATTGTGAATTGTTTAATCGTGATCGGTGATCGGTGATACAATCGTGTCACAGGTCACAGGTCACAGGTCACAGGCCACTGGGTAAAACTCTTCTCCGCTACGCTATCGAAAGAGCCACTGGCTCTTTTTTCTCTTTTTTCTCCGCTTCGCTATCGAAAG
>DBXB01000027.1:14432-68379 GCA_002309155.1 Bacteroidales bacterium UBA1223
AAAGAGCCACTGGCTCTTTCTTCACCTCTTAAAAAAAATTAATAATCCTCCTCCTCAATAATAAAATCACCCTTTTTCTGTTTCGTACTATAGAAAAATATTGGAAAGAAATCTTGACCCGTGAATTGTTGATATGTTGATACGTTGATATGATAGATGCCCACGGGGACGTGGGCGGACCTGAGAATTGTATTGTCCTTTAACTTCCCTTAACTTCCCTTAACTTCTCTTAACTCCCACTTTAACTCCATTATCATTTTGCCTTCTTACTTTACCATTATATAAATTGAATAATTATGAGAAAGTTTTTTTTGACATTGGCGATAGCAAGCATGATGATTACGAGCGGTTGCACAGCCCAGACCAACGATCAGGGACGGCAGTCGCAAAGGATTGACTCTCGTTCAGACAACGACAACGCAGCACTTCAGTCACGTCCCTCGCTGTTGAAGCAGACCGACTTTACTGATGTGGCGGCGGCAACGATAGATGCCGTTGTCCATATTAAGACTGAGATGACCAAACTCACCCCCCTTTATCAGACCTTTTTCGGAATGATTATCGACAGGGGCGTGCAACGCAAGACCTACAACGCCTATGGTTCGGGAGTCATAATCTCCTCCGACGGATATATTGTCACCAACAACCATGTGGTCCAGGACGCTGAGAAAGTGTCGGTCACTCTCAACAACAAGAGAGAACTTCCGGCACGTATTGTTGGCACCGACCCTGCCACTGACTTGGCGGTGCTCAAGATTAACGCAGAGCACTTGCAGTACATCCCTTTCGGTAATTCCGACTCGGCGAAGATTGGCGAGCCGGTGCTCGCCATCGGCAACCCTTTCAACCTCACGTCGACAGTCACCGCCGGCATTATCTCTGCCAAGGCAAGATACATGAATATTATCGAGAACCCCGGAGTGGAGAGCACTATCGAGTCGTTCATTCAGACCGATGCCGCTGTCAACAGCGGCAACTCGGGCGGAGCCCTCGTCAACGGCCGTGGTGAGCTGATAGGTATCAATACCGCCATTGCCAGCGGCAACGGCTATTATACAGGCTACAGCTTCGCCATCCCGTCGAACATAGCCCGAAAGGTGACGGGCGACTTGCGACTCTATGGCGCTGTCCAGCGTGGCTATCTCGGCGTGAATGTCGTCGAGGTGACCAGTGAGTTGGCGTTGCGTCTTGGATTCGACGAACCTCACGGCATCCTCATCGCTCGGGTTATTCCCAACTGCGCCGCCGCCAAAGCCGGCATGAGGGAGGGGGATATCCTCCTTAATGTCAACGGCGTGGAGGTGAACTCCTATGCGTCGATGATGGAAGAGGTGGCGCTCTTCAATCCTGGCGACAAGGTGACGGTGGTGTACATCCGTGACGGCAAACTGTTGACCACGGAGCTGACACTGCTCAACTCGAAAGGCAATACACAGATTATTAAAGGCTGAAACCTCTACCGTATTTGTCTCTAGACACTAAATATAGGGAAATGACCGAGACGCCGGTGCCACGATTGGTGATGCGCCTGGCGTTGCCGTCGATGGTGAGCATGGTGGTCACATCGTTCTACAACCTTGTCGACGCCGCCTTCATCGGTCATCTCTCCACCGAGGCGACCGCCGGCATCGGCATCTCGTTTGCCTATATGACATTTATACAGGCTGTCGGCTTCTTCTTCGGTCACGGTTCGGGCAACCATATCTCCCGTGCTCTAGGAGCACGCAGGGTAGGGGAGGCCGGAGTGATGGCGTCGGTGGGATTCTTTACGCCACTCATCATAGGCATCATGGCTGCCGCAATCGGCTTGCCCTTACTGCCACAGCTAGTGCTTCTGTTGGGTGCAACCCCAGACGTGGTTCCCTACGCCTGTCAGTATCTGCGATATATCCTCATCGCGTCACCTTTCATGATGTCGGCGCTCACCCTCAACAATCAGCTGAGGTTGCAGGGCAACGCCCGTTTCGGCATGATAGGCATCGTGAGCGGAGCGATACTCAATATTGTCCTCGACCCGCTGTTTATCTTTGTCCTCGACTTGGGAGTCACCGGAGCTTCGATGGCGACAGCCATTAGCCAGTTCCTGGCTTGGTGCCTGCTTCTGTGGGGTACTACGAGGAGCGAGTCGGTGCATATCTCCTTCGCCAATTTCCGCCCGTCGTGGTACTGCTACAAGGAGATTCTTGCCGGCGGACTTCCGTCGTTATGTCGGCAGACCTTCAACTGTCTTGCTGTGGTGCTACTCAACTATGCCGCCGCCAAGTATGCCCCTCGGGGTCAGGAGGCGTCGGCCGTCGCCGCCTTCACGGTGGTGTCGCGTACCACCATGTTCGCCTTCTCGCTGATACTGGGATTCATCCAAGGCTTCCAGCCTGTATGTGGCTACAACTATGGAGCTCACATGTACCACAGGGTCCGACAGTCTTATCTCTTCGCCTATTCTATCTCTACAGCTATGATGACGGTGCTCGCCATTCTGGGCTTGTGTTTCGCCCCGCAGATTATCGCCGTCTTCCGTGACGAGGATCCGCTGCTTATAGAGATTGGCACACGGGCGTTGAGATGGCAGTGCGCCGTCTTCCCGTTGGTGACGCTGTGCACAGCCACCAATATGCTGTTCCAGAATATCCGTATGCCTATCCGGTCAACCCTGTTGTCAATAGGTCGCCAGGGACTGTTCTTCATCCCCGCAATACTGCTGCTTCCGCTCTTCTTAGGTCTTCATGGAGTGGAGATGGCACAGGCTGTCGCCGATGTCTGCACCTTCCTTATGTCGATCCCATTTGCGGTCTGGATTACCAAGCAACTGGGGAAATAAACTATACTGGCATCTGCTGATAGTCAACAATAATGATATTTCCAATATAGATGTTCGGCGAGATTCTTTCGATATTTGTGGCATTTTCATGGACCGTTACCGCTCTCTTTGCCGAGGTGGGATCCAAGCGCATGGGTTCGCTTCCTTTCAATGCTGTGAGGATGACGATGTCGCTGATCTGCCTTGCTTTGGCACTGTGGCTCACTATGGGGGCTCCCTATCCCCGATATGCCGACGGGCAGACCTGGCTCTGGCTACTGCTTTCGGGACTGGTGGGCTACGTCATAGGCGACTACTGCCTCATGAAGGGCTATATCATAATTGGGTCGCGTTTCGGACAGCTGTTCATGACACTTTCGGCGCCTACCGCCGCTCTGTTGGGACGCCTCTTCATGGGCGAGCAGATGAAGCCTATGGCCATTGTTGGTATGGTGGTAACCCTGTCGGGCATCGCAATGTCGGTGCTCGCCAAGGACGATGACACCGGTACTCATGGCGAGAACCGTAATACCGCCCATATCCACCTCAAGCTGTCGCGGCGAGGTGTCTTCTATGCTGTGATGGCAGGTGTTTGTCAAGGTGCAGGTCTCGTGCTCAGTAAAATCGGGCTCAACTACTACGATGTCTCGCTCGCCGCCTGCGGTATTGACCTTGCCGCAGTGCCGTCGGGGGCGCTACTGCCTGTGCCTCTGCGGATGAGTATCCCTTTCGCTTCCACCATGATCCGAGGCATTATGGGTTTGTGCGGATTCTTGCTCTTGCTTCTGATCTTTTCTAAGGACGGCATCGGACAGTTGCGGCGCTCTTTGGGCGACCGTCGCGCTATGCGTAGCGCCTTCCTCTCCATGCTTTTCGGTCCTTTTATCGGTGTCAGTCTCTCGTTGATGGCTACGCAATACACCTCTACGGGTATCGCTCAGACACTCTTTGCTCTCACTCCCGTCATCATCATACTCCCCTCGGTCCTGCTCTTTCATCAGAAGGTCACCTTCCGTGAGATTCTCGGCGCCTGCATAAGCGTAGCCGGTGCCAGCCTATTCTTTATTTAGGATTGATAGGCTGTAAGCGATTAGATGATGGTCGTCCTACGGACTCAAAATCTACCGAAAATCTTATTAAAAATCATTCAACCATACAAAGTAAATATTCGTATGATTCGTGAGATTATTCGCTAATTACTCGTTGCGTCGGATTTGTAATCCGACGCAAAATAATATTATACCTTAATCAACTATACCGGCATCTGCTGGCTCAGGCAGTGGAAACTGCCGAGACCCCAGATGATGTCGGTGCTGTCGATACCTACAATCTCACGTGTGGGGAAGGTCTCTTCGAGAATATAGGCGGCGCGTGTGTCGTTGTCGCACTTGTATGTGGGGAATATCACCAGTCCGTTGCAGATATAGAAATTGGCGTAGCTTGCCGGCAGACGCTGCTCTTCCCATATCACTGGCGACGGCATGGGCAGTTCAACAATGGAGGGTTGCTTGCCATTTGCCAGCCGGCATTTCTTCAGAGTTTTCAGATTCTGTTGCAGAGGCTCATAGTTCTCGTCGTTGCGGTTCTCCTCCACGGCGGTGATGATGACCTCCTCGTCGGCGAAGCGGCAGATGTCGTCGACATGGCCGTCGGTGTCATCACCCACGATGCCATCGCCAAGCCAGATGATATTGTCCACACCGTAGTAAGCGCGGAGATGTTCCTCAATCTGCTCTTTGTTCAGTCCCGGGTTGCGGTTGGGGTTGAGCAGGCACGATGTGGTGGTTAGGAGGTCACCCTTCCCGTTCACGTCGATAGAGCCACCCTCCATGACGATATGAGGCTCAAACATGGTCATTCCAAAGTGGTTGGCTATATGTGCCGGAATCTGTGTGTCAAGCTCGTAGGGATATTTGCCACCCCATGCGTTGTGGTTCCAATTCACCAGAGCTCTCATCCCCGGATTTTTGTGGTTGAGCAGGAATGCGGGACCGTGATCCCTACACCAGGCGTCGTTGGTGGGGAATCGGTGAAACTCCACATTGACCATAAATGCGCCCAGTTCTTTCAGGGCGTTGCTTACATGGAGCTCCATGGCTTCGTCCTCGACATTGATATGGACGGTCTCGACCTCGGTGAGAGTCTTGATGAACAGGTTGTATGACGGGAAGATTGTCTCTATTTTCCCCGGCCAGGAATCTTCGTTGTGGGGATAGCTGAGCCATGTTGCCTCATGTCTCTCCCATTCCGCCGGCATGTAGAAACCTCGTTCTTTAGGTGAGGGGGTGATGATCATCGTGTTGAAGTTGTTTTGAGAAGTTTTACAATCAGTCGATAAATCTGTTGAGGATAGGCTCGTAGCTGTCTATCCTTCTGTCGCGTAGGTAGGGCCAGTGACGGCGATAGCGGTCGCTGTCGCCGAGGTCGATGGTCTCTATATGTGTGCATTCTTCAAGGTGAGGTGCCTGCCATAAGACACGTCCGAAAGCGTTGGTCACGAACGAACCGCCCCAGAACTGCATGTTGCCCTCGACACCGGTGCGGTTCACGCTTATCACAGGGATGCCGTTAGCCACGGCGTGACTGCGTTGGATTGTCTGCCAAGCCTGGTATTGTTCGTCGTTGGTTGCCTCGTCCTGGTTCATGGACCAGCCTATCGCAGTGGGGAAGAAGAGCATCTCGGCGCCTTTCAGGGCAGTGATTCTGGCGGCTTCGGGATACCATTGGTCCCAACATATCAATACCCCGATGCGGGCGAAACGGGTGTTGAAGACTTTATAGCCCAAGTCGCCCGGGGTGAAGTAGAATTTCTCGTAATATCCAGGGTCGTCGGGGATGTGCATCTTGCGGTATTTCCCCAGATACGAGCCGTCGGCGTCGATAACAGCGGTGGTATTGTGGTATAAGCCTTCGGCTCTTTTCTCAAACATTGAGCAGATGATGACAACGCCCAGTTCCCGCGCCAGCTCCATGAAATGCTGTGTGGTGGGCCCGTCGGGAATGCTTTCGGCATAGCGGAAATTGTGGTAGTCCTCCACATCGCAGAAATAGAGCGAGGCGAAGAGTTCCTGCAGACAGATGATTTGGGCGCCTTCGGCGGCAAGTTGTCTGACCTTCTCCGTGTAGCGGGCTATGTTCTGCTCTTTGTCTGACTGGCAGCTCAGCTGCACCAGTCCGATGTTTACGTTGTGTGACTTTGTCATTTTTAGAAACTGTTTGGTTTATTTGGTCGCTTCGCTCAAAATTATTGAAAAATTAAAATCAAAATTTATGAAAAATAATTTTTTTACAATTTTCTAATTTGATTTTTTGGGGATTTTGAGCCATTTATGGCGACCTTTAATCAGAATCTTGAATTCAAAACAATTTTTTAGTTGTTGTTGTTAGGAACGCGGACGGCTCGTCCGCAAATAGGTATGATGGGGTTTGTTATTGTCTGCTTACTCTCTCTCCGTAGCTGTTGAACCACAGCGGTTGTGGCATTACTAGTCGGAATCCTGTCGCTTCTGGCGGAGTGGTAGTCGAAACCATGGTTCCCTTCTCATCGAGGTAGCTGCCTCCCATGAAGACCACCCCGTCGACAGAGGTTGCCACTTCAGCGGCGTTGCCAGCCATATCGAAGAGCGACTGCTCGTTGGCTATGAGTTTGCCAATGGGATGCAGTCTGCCACCGCTGTTCTGCCTGTTCCATGATACGACGTTGGCGTTGTTGCCTCCAGCATAGGTGTAGTTCTCGCTGAAGAGTCCGCCATAGTAGGCGAAGAGCCACTCATTCACCGTGGGCAGTCTCCATTCCTGGTGGCACGAGAGTAATATCTCGTGGCATAACGAGTCGATCTGAGTTTTGGTGACTCCCGTCACAGGACATTCGGGATTCCTCCTGTTGTAGGGCGTGGGGTCGTAGTGCATGTACCAGTGCCACAGGTCTTGAGTCACCTCCTGGCACATCATCCAGTATCCGTCTACGAGCCATATTATTCCCATGGTCTCCGTCGTGTCGACCTTCAACGTGTCGCCCGTGCAAATCCAATGCGACGGATAGATCCGCTGACGACTCTCCAGTCCCCATTCCTGTTCGTTGAGACAGGCGGGTTGGGCGCCGCAGAGAATAGCCACGGACAGCAGGATGATGAAGGTTAGTACATGACAGAAATACATGGTGTCGATGTGGATGGTGCTATTCGGTGATGATGAAAAACTCCACGCGAGCCTGCAACTCACGTGAGTCTGTGATGCGTTTCAGCGTTTCCTTCATTACCTCGCCGGGGACCCATACTCCGTCGCCGGCAAAGGGAGCCCTCACGACATCGTTGGCAGAAGCCTTTGCGGAAAACTGCTCAGTCGACGCTTTGCGGTTCTGGAAAGTCGCCAGCAGACCCTCGTCGGCGGGGTAGTCCACCTCCTGGTAGTCGCTTACGCCGGCGCGTTCGGCGGCGATGATGACGGCGTCGTCAAGTCCGCCAAGGGCGTCGACAAGACCGAGCTTCAGAGCCTCACGGCCAGTCCAGACACGGCCACGGGCAATGCTGTCGACAAAGTTGTTGTCAAGACCTCGACCTTTGGCGACACGGTCGACAAAGACGGTGTAGAATTCCTCGACGTTGCGTTGCATCAGTTCCATGCTCCTCGGCGACATCGGTCGCAGGATGCCCAATGAGGTAGCGTTGGCGTTGGTGTTCACTGTGTCGGTGGTGATGCCCAAATAGCGGCGCAGGGTTCCCCCGATTTCAGGGATTGCGGCAAAGACGCCGATACTGCCCGTTATCGTGGTGGGTTCGGCAATGATGTAGTCGGCGTTGCAGGAAATCTCATAGCCTGCCGACGCCGCTACGTCGCTCATCGACACAATCACCGGTTTCTGCGCTTTGGCCCTACGCACAGCGTCGGTCATAATCTCCGATGCGGTGACGGCGCCTCCCGGCGAGTTGACACGGAGCACGATGGCTTTGATGTTATTGTCCTTGGCGGCATCGTCAAGGGCTTTGGTTATCTTGTCGGAGTAGACTGCGATGTTGTTGCCCGAACCTGTTATCACGTCGCCTTCGGCATAAATGATGGCGATTTTGTTCTTGCTCTTCCCATTGCGTATCAGACTTTGTGCATATTCCTCCACGGGCACGGTCTGTTTGGCTCCATACTGTTCCTTCATGGCGACCTTCACGTCGTTCTCAAAGCACAGACGGTCTATCATCTTGCCGTTCAGGGCGTCGGCGGGCATCACAAGGTCAAGATTGTCGGCGCCTTTCTGAAGTACCTCGACGGGAATGTCGCGGGCTTCGGCAATCTGGTCAACCACATAGCTCCATATTCCGTTGATATATTCTCTCAGCTGCAGTTTGTTGGCGTCGCTGAGATGGTTCATGGTGTAGGTCTCGCCAGCACTCTTGAAACTGTTGCTCTTCGGACGCACCAGGTTCATCTTAACCTCCAACTTGTCGAGCAGTTCTTTATAGAACATCACCTCGGCACCTATGCCACGGAACTCCAGCATACCTGACGGGTTGAGGTAGATGCTGTCGGCTACTGACGCAATGAAGTAGCCCTGTTGCGAATAGTTGTCGGCATAGGCGAGGATAGGTTTCTCGCTGGCTGAGAACAGCGCAAGTGCGTGGCGCAGCTCCTCGCTCTTGCCCCACGACAGTGAGCATCCTGACCCCATGTACAGGTATATGCCTTTGATCTTGCTGTCGTCAGCGGCTTTGGTAATGCTTCGTATCACATCCCTGAACCCGGTGCCTTTGTCGCCCATTAGCAGTGCTGACATCTCGTCGAGGTTTCTTTCGGTGTAATACTTGGTGAGGTCTATTTTGAGGAAAGAGTCGGAGGTCAATGCCACCTGACTGCCGCTTGTGCTGTTCACCGAACCGATGATGCCAAACAGCAACATCAGCTTGAACAGTCCTATCAGAATCATTACGATAAGGGTGCCGACTCCCGATGCAAGCATTATCTTGCCGAAAGTCACTTTCTTCTCTTTCTTGTTTGTGTTGACTGGTGTTTGGGTGTTCTCTTCCATTTTTCAATTATCAATTTTCAATTTGTTATAATAATAATATGTAACGACCCTACCGCCGATTTATTTTTCTCTCGGCAAAATAATATTATATCGTAGGCGTTAAGTAAAGGTTACGATTTAAAGTTTAGAGTTTAAAGTTTCTAGAATGTCTAGGTTATCTAGGATTTCTAGAGATTCTATCTAAGGTTAATATCATGAAAATAAAATATCTCTCACTTCTCGCTTCACTACTGCTGTTCGCTACTGTCCACGCACAGTCCGACACATCTCATTTCCTGCGTATCGAGCAGGTGAATAAATATATCGAAGACCATTATGTTGAGGAACCTGATTATAAGAAGATAACCGAGAAGGCTGTCTCGTCGATGCTTGCCGAACTCGACCCTCATAGCACCTATATCGCCGCCAAAGATGTGCAGCGTACCAACGAGGGGCTTCAGGCTAATTTCGAGGGTGTCGGCATCGCCTTCCAGATTGTCAACGACACTATCTCGGTCACCGAGGTTATTGTCGGCGGTCCTTCCGAGAAAGTGGGCATCATGATTGGCGACAAGCTCCTTAAGGTCGACGACACTGTGGCGACCTTCAAAGGTGTTAACAATAGTTTTGTTTTCAACCATCTCAGAGGCAAGAAGGGCACTGAGGTCAAGCTGACAGTCCGTCGTCAGGGCGTTGCCGATCCTATAGTGTTTAACGTGGTTCGCGACAAGGTCCCCATCTATTCCGTCGACACCTATTTCATGCTTGACGACGAAGTGGGGTACATCCGTCTCGCCAGATTCGCACGCACCTCGCATCAAGAGGTTCGCAGCGCTATATCGGCCTTGAAGAAGAAAGGCATGAAACGCCTCGTCTTCGACCTTAGGGGTAACGGCGGTGGCTACCTCGATATCGCCTTCGGCGTCGCCAACGAGTTCCTCGAGGCCAACCGCATGATAGTCTACACCAAGGGAGACAAGTCGCCTCGTCAGAACCTGGTGTCACGCAGAGGCGGAAGCTATACCTCCGGTCCTTTGGTGATACTGATCGACGAATATTCGGCGTCGGCGTCAGAGATTGTCTCAGGAGCCGTTCAGGACTGGGATCGTGGCATCCTTGTCGGTCGCCGTTCCTTCGGTAAGGGTTTGGTACAGCGGATGTTCGAGATATACGACGGAGCTCAGATACGTCTCACCACAGCCCGTTACTACACTCCCTCGGGCCGTTGCATTCAGAAACCTTATGACAACGGCACCGATGACTACAACAAAGAGTTGCAGCACCGCTACGACCATAACGAGCTGACCAATGCCGACTCGGTGAGTTTCCCCGATTCTCTGAAATTCAAAACTTTCAAAGGTCGCATCGTTTATGGGGGTGGTGGCATCATGCCCGACGTCTTTGTGCCTGTCGACACTGTGCGTCTCTCTGACTATTTCCTCTCCCTGCGTTCCGCCGGAGCCTTCAACACCTTCGCACTCACATGGGCGGACAACCATCGTTCAGATCCTCAGTTTGCCGATTTCGACAGCTTCTTGCTCAACTACGACTCCCTGCAGGTGGCGCGTGACTTCGCCGAATATGCCGCATCGCGAAATGTGCGACGTACCGATGTAAAAGGCGAATGGGTGGCGACGTGGATGAACGAGCAGGCCCGCAAAGTGGTCTCCGACACAGCCCATGCCATCCATGCCGACAACTATAGCCAGTATCTCGACACACTCCTTGCCGACCCCTACTTCATCAGCCGTCTCAAGGAAAAGGCACAGTCGGAGGATCGTCGCAGCGACCTTATCAACAGCCACAGCGACATCACTATGGG
This sequence comes from Bacteroidales bacterium UBA1223, assembly GCA_002309155.1. Lineage (GTDB taxonomy): Bacteria > Bacteroidota > Bacteroidia > Bacteroidales > P3 > Colimorpha. The sequence goes on from DBXB01000027.1 coordinate 25,047, forward strand.
CTATATGATCAAGGCACTTATTGCCCGCAACCTCTACGGCATTGAATACTATTACCGTGTGATGCGTGACAACGATGAAGGCCTCAAGGAGGCTGTGAAAACCGTTAAAACAATCCCGCTTAAATAACACCACGTGTCGTCTTCCACCAAAATAATCAACCTGCCCATAGTGCTTGTCGTGGCGTTGCTCTGCACAGCCTCGTTGGTGCTGTTCTTTAACAATCATAGAGCCGTGGCGTCTGTCGCCATCGCCGACACCGTCGGCGACGACACCACTGGTGATGTCTATAGTGAGCAGGATTATTTCAACCAGATGGCTGACGAGTTTGAGGCGGTGCTTCCCGACGACAAAGTGGTCCTGGCACGTCTGATAGACAGTGTCAACCATTGCGTTCTCTATTACGAGACAGGCTATAGTCCATCCTGTTACAGCTATGATCTCGAGTCGCTCACCACCTCCGTCGTCTTTGGAGGTGAGAACGGATTCTATAGCGACACCAAGCTCCTCATGCCTGGAGCTGTGCAGCAGTGGCGTAGGGTGGGGGATTGGGTTGTCTTCGTCACCTCAAACAGGGCTCCCGAGACAGATATCACCAACGCCGTCATAATCTTCTCGCTCAACGTCTACAGTCACGAGATACTATTCATTGACAGAGGCAGTGAGGCTCTTTTCTCAGATTCCGCCACACTCACAGTCAACAAATCCACACTACTCTATCGTCAATGGTTCACTGGCGAGGATGTGTACACCACTACTACCGACACCTACAAGCTCCAATTCTGAGTAGCGCTGGATGAGTTTCAATATGAAACGCATCTTTTTCAAAAAAACTCAGGCAAAAATGAGTTTTTTCCCTGCAAAGAACATTCCTTAATTCTCGATGTTTGTTTTTTACAAATATTATATGTCTTTGCAAAATGATGTTTTGTTGTTAATAGTCTCTTTTATTGGATGTTATATTTGTTTGTGATTAATGGGTGGGATTTTTTTCTGAAAAAATTTACTCCTCTTGTCACACAATTCAAAAATTTTTACGTCTAAAGGGGCGAATTGAAAAAATCTAAACCAGACTGTACTTAACACCTTAACATCTTAACATCTTAACACCTTAACACCTTAACATCTTAACAACTTAACACCTTAACATCTTAACATTTTAACTTCCCTTAAACCCTTTAAACCCTTACTAAGAAGATTGAAGTAATATCCGATGCCCACTCTGCGACAGGAAATAGAATTCAGTGATCTGCTGAAACGCAACTACCATATTATAAACAGAGTCTGTCTCAAGTTCTGTGGTGGTAACGCTTTCTATTTCGATGAACTCAGGCAGGAGTGCGCTCTGGTGCTGTGGAAAGAGTTTAGTCAATACGGACTTGACCGTTTTCGTGGCGAGAGCAAAGAGACAACATGGATATACCAAATCTCTTACCACGCCATTATAGATTACTATCGCATAACAACCAACAAGGGAGTGGTCCACAAAAAACTTGTCAAGGAGTAAGGGTCTTGGCATCGTAACTAAAAAGGTGGATTGCGGACGCAATCCACCTTTTTTATTGTTTTTACAGTTTTTCATTATTTTTTAGTAAATTTGCATTTTCATCCTCTCCTTGACAATAAAATCAATAGTTTTGTAGTTAAGGTGTTAGGATGTTTTGATATGTGATTATTATATGGAAATATTGCCGAATAAAGCCGAAATTAAAGTCAATGTGTCGTCGGAGATAGGACGACTCAATGCGGTTCTCCTTCACCGTCCCGGAATCGAGATAGAACGGATGACACCTCAGAACGCCAGCGAAGCTTTGTATAGTGATATCCTGAGTAAACAGATTGTGGACCAGGAATATGCGAACTTCTGCGGAGTCTTCGAGAAATGCACTAAAGTATACTATGTGAAAGATGTCCTTCAGTGGATTCTTGAGAACGACGACCTCTGCTACTCTCTGGTGACTCAGAGCTGCCATGCTGAAGGCGCCGACTACCTTGTTGACGAGCTGATGCAGCACGATGCGGCAACCCTCGCCACGGAGTTGATTGAAGGGTTTCCATACAGAAAAGGCATAGACCCTGAATCCTTCGAACAACGCAGATTTGTGCTGCGTCCCCTCTACAACCTCTTCTTCACCCGTGACGCCTCGTCGTCAATGTATGACAGGGTGCTTATCAATTCAATGTCGTTTGATGTCCGTGTGAGAGAGAATCTAATATTCAAGGCAATATTTAAACATTATTTCAAAGCACCGATTTTCAACGCCCGTGAATGGCATCCCTCAGCACGTACTGAAGGAGGCGACGTTCAGATAGGTCGTCCTGACCTGTTATGCATAGGGCAGGGGATAAGAACCAATGCCAAAGGTATCGAGTTTCTGGTCGATGAATTCAAGGGCAGACCGAAATTCAATATCATTGTCCAGGAATTGCCCATGCACCCTGAGTCGTTTATTCACCTCGACATGGTCTACACATTCCTTGACCGTGACAGGTGCATGATGTATAAACCTATGCTGGACAAGACATACGAGTTTGCCGGCAAGTCGACTACATGGATTGAGATCGACAATGGCAAGGTGCGTAAACACGATTGCCGTAATATGCTGGAAGCATTGAAAAAGGTGGGAATGGAGATGGAACCCGTTTTCTGTGGCGGCGACGATGTGTGGGTGCAGCAACGCGAACAGTGGCACAGTGGCGCCAACTTCTTCTCGTTGGCTCCCGGCAAGGTGATAGGCTACCGCCGCAATATCCATACAATTGAGGCTCTCGACAAAGCGGGCTTCAGTGTCCTTGCCGCAGAGGATGTGTCGAATGGCACGGTGAATATTGACGACTATAACCGTTGCGTTGTCACGTTCCCCGCCAGCGAGTTGCCTCGTGCTGGTGGCGGTGCCCGCTGCATGACGATGCCGGTGAACCGCGACGAGGTGTTTCTTTAGTGAATTGAAAATTATAAATTAAAAATCGTGACCCGTGACCTGTGACCTGTGACCCGATCGTATCACCTTATCACCATATCAACCTTTCACCATATTAACTTATCAACATATCAACAATTAAACAAATAAACAATTCAACAAATAATCTCACATTCATGAATCAGAATCTCAAACAGTATCACTTGGTAAACAACATTATAGGCTGGTTGATTGGTATCATCGCCTGTGCTGTTTATATCATGACTGCCGAAGCTACGGCTTCGTGGTGGGACTGTGGCGAGTATATCGCCACGGCTTTTAAAGTGCAGGTGGGTCACCCTCCTGGAGCACCGACTTTCCAAATCTTAGGACGCCTCTTCTCTCTCTTCACCGATCCTTACCATGCCGCCTTCGCAGTGAATGTCATGTCGGCAGTGGCGAGTGGATTGGGAATAATGTTCCTTTACTGGACTATCACGCTCTTGGCGAAAAAGCTCCTCAAGCCTGAGGAACTCTCGTTGGGCAACACTAAGGTCTGGGCGGTATTCGCCAGTGGCATCGTCGGCGCCCTCGCTTACACATTCACCGACACCTATTGGTTCTCGGCTGTCGAGGGTGAGGTCTATGCCATGTCGTCGTTCTTCACCGCCGTGGTGTTCTGGGCCATACTGAAATGGGAGGAGCAGGCTGACGACAAGTTCTCACTGCGTTGGCTCATATTGATCTCCTTCTTGGTGGGTATAGCCATCGGTGTCCACCTCCTCAACCTTCTGACCATCCCCGCCATAGTCTATGTGGTCTATTTCAAGAAATATCCCAAGACTACTGTGAAGGGCTTTATCGTCAGCGGATTGCTCTCGCTGGTTATCCTTGCTGCAATCCTCTGGGGTGTGATTCCTGGCATAGTGAACCTCTCGAGCGATTTCGACGTCTTCTTCGTCAACAAACTCCACATGGGATTCAACTCGGGCACCGTGGTGTTCTTCCTGCTCATAGCTATCTTCATAGTATGGGGCATCTGGAACAACTCGCATTTCGAGCGACCCGGTAAGGTGGTCAATGTCATCGTTATCGCCGTGGTCTTCGCACTTCTCTTCATTGCGAAGATTGGCGCCGGTACATTCTCTTTCGGCTACCTCGTGGTGCTGGCTCTTCTTGGCGTTGCCGCCTACATCATTGTCAAGGGCAATAACCGCCCCGTGACTAATGCAGCCATACTCAGCCTGCTGGTGCTCGTCGTGGGTTATTCCACATTCTTTATTCTCGTTATCCGAGCCAATACCAATACGCCCCTGAACGAGAACGCACCGAAAGACGCCGTGGCTATGCGCGCCTATCTGGGTCGTGAGCAGTACGGTCAGACACCTCTCTTCACGGGTCCTTACTACACTGCCGGCAACCCCATAGGTTCGGAGGACGACTATGCTAAGTACATCCGCACCAAAGACAATGAGGGCCGCGACTACTACAAGGTCGCCTCGTATGCCCAGACTTACATCTACAAGGAAGACCATACCGGCGTTTTCCCTCGTATGTACAGCTCCGACAACAGCCGTATGCACCCGCTCTACTACCGCTACTGGGCAGGCGACCCACCGTCGGGCGAGAAACCTACCTTCGCTCAGAACCTGACTTTCTTCCACCGCTACCAGCTGGGTTGGATGTACTGGCGCTACTTCATGTGGAACTTCTCGGGACGGCAGAACGACATCCAGGGCCACCATTTCGACGACAACACTGGTATGCAGAATGTCCATTATCCGACAGTCAACTACACTGACGGCAACTGGATTTCTGGCATTAAATTTGTCGACGAGAAACGCCTTGGACCTCAGGATAACCTGCCTGACCATCTGGCTGACAACAAGGCCCGCAACAAATATTACATGTTGCCGCTCTTGCTCGGCTTGATCGGATTGGTGTTCCATTCGCTGAAGAGTCGCAAAGATGCTTTCGTGACCTTTATCATGTTCTTTATGACGGGTCTCGCCATCGCTATCTACCTCAATATGCCGCCACGTCAACCCCGTGAGCGTGACTACGCCTTCGTGGGCTCGTTCTATTTCTTCTCGGTATGGATTGGTCTCGGGGTCATGGCTCTCTATGAATGGCTCTCGACTAAGTTTGAGAAGAATTCTCGCAACTACTTCCTTATTGCTGGTGCTATATGCGTCGTTCTCGGCTTCCTCCTCGGCGGAGGTTGGTTCGTCCTGGCAATGCTCGGCGTCGTCCTTCTCCTTGTCAGCCTGGTGAACATCCCCAAAGTTGCCGCATTCCCCCTGGCATTCATCATGTCGATGACTGTGCCGGTGATACTCGGCGCTGAGAACTGGGATGACCATGACCGCTCGCAGAAGACTGCGGCTCGCGATTTTGCCAAGAACTACCTCGGTCTGGCTGACAAGAACAGCGTCCTCATCACTTTCGGCGACAACGACACTTTCCCGCTCTGGTATGTTCAGGAGGTCGAAGGCTGGCGCACCGATGTCCGTATTCTCAACTACACCCTGTCGGGCATGTACTGGTATGTCGAACAACTCTATAACAAGCTGTATGAGTCGGAGGGACTCGCCTTTACATTCCCCAAAGAACTCTACGGTCTGGGTCACGAGGTTTTCGTTCCCAACCCCGACGGACCTCGCATGGAGGTGACAGAGGCTCTGCAGATTGTCGCCAAGAACAGGAAACAGTTTGTTCGTTGCGACCGTGGCTCTGACAGTGTTATCTATATCCCCACCAATAAGTTCAAGATAACTCTGGATAAGGAGAAACTGCTCCAGAACGGTGTCATCGACTCTGTCAAAGCCGCTGAGATGCCCGATGTTATCGCATTCGATATCAATATGCGCCGTGGCTATCTGATGCGCAACGAGATGATGATGCTCGACATCCTCGGAACTAACCGTTTTGAGCGGAATATCAACATTATGAACACCAGCTATATCCGCGACGTGTTCCCCGTCATAGACAACTATAGCATCGACGACGGCATGGTGTCGAAACTTGTACCGTATCCTGTACATGGCGGTCAGTTCAACTATTCCGACAGGACTATAGACTATTTCCTCAACGGTTATACCATGGATGACGGAAGTCGTGTGCCTCTCCAGTGGGGCAACCTCAACAAGGATATCTATATCGACCCCGTCAGCGACAATATGGGCAACGTGATTCGCCAGAGTTTCGTGGTCCTCTCCAACAAGGCTCTCCTGGATGGCGATACCGCCACGGCGGTTCAGTTGCTCGAGAGATGCGAAGAACTATTCCCTGCATCCAATTTCCGTAGCGACAAGTTCGCAATGATGATGATCTACGCCTACAGTCATGTGGGCAACCAGGTCAAAGCCTATGATGTCCTCTGTGACGTGTTTGACTACTATTATCAGGATATGATGTATGCACGCCAGTTCCCGCCCGAAAAAGCTCAGGGAGTGAGCAGAATGCTCGGCGATGCCTACTATTTCCTCTATCAGGTGGTCACTACAAGACAGCATCAGTTGGCAACTCGCAACCCCTTTGACAACCGTCCTGAGTATCCTCTCACCGAAGAGGGCGAGAAGGAGTTCGTGAAGGCAGACCCACGCAATGCCGAACGCCTCAAGGCTATCGACGACTTCGTGGAGAGTGCCATCTATCAGAGAGATGTCGCTGCCTACCTCCAAGGAGCGGCAAGATAATATGTGAACCGTGACCTGTGACTCGTGATTTGTGACCCGATCTTATCACCGGTCACAGGTCACCGGTCACGTATCACATAAAAAATGTATCGTCCCTTTGCCGAAGGCTGCGTGGTACGCCTGCCGAACTTGATGAGGCAACACCATAAAAAATAATATAATACAGTGAGCAACTTCCCTTAACTCCCCATAACTCCCATATCACCATATCAACTTATCACCATATCAACAATGAATGAAAAAGAAGAAGACGGCAAAAAAAACTAAAAAAATCACGGTAAGTCTAACGTTGCGTGATTTTGAGAAGATTACAATGCTGGCAAAAGAGCAAAAGACATCCCGTCCAATTGTCGCCAAACGTCTCATGAAGTCGCAACTGGCATCCATTCAGATTGAAAAGAATGAGAATTTGGCAAAAAATCAGCTGGGACTTTTTGACTCTATGCAGATTGATATTTTCGACAACAGATCAAAAACTTGACGGTAGTCTCCTCAGTAGTCTCACTTTTTGTTTGCAGTATGAAAGTAATTTCGTAACTTTGCCTATCCTGTGTGATTGCGCAGGATGAATTAAATTGTTGATAATGACACGACTGAATTCTTTTTTTATACTTTTTATATTCGCATCTTTTCTGCTGGCGGGCTGTTCCTCAACTGAGAAGGAGGAGATAGACTCCGGCTCAATTATCATTGGTCACGTCACGGATTCGCACACATGGCATATCTGCGACTATAAGTCGAAGGATGGTTCGGAACATGCCGTGGCGGTCAACCTGCCGATCATCCTTATCGATGAAGGCCACCTGGAGGTATTCTCGTCCAAGCGTTTCCATCACGGTCATGAAGTTTATGAGGGCAAGAAACATTCCTACGCTCTCATCGGTGGTGGTCTGGAGAAAGAGGAGATTGTGTGCGTCGAGGGACCTGTGGAGAGATGTGTGGAGGCTGAGAATGTTTTTGTCGACGGTGAGGGTAGGACATTTGTACTACTGGAAGATGAGGCAGGGAAGACGCTCAAACCTGTCGACATCTCTATCACCAAGACGGCTGCGGCCATCATCATAGCTGTCACCCTGCTTCTGGTCATCATTCTGGCTTCCGCCAAGAAATACAAGGTGAGAGGCACAGCGGCTCCTCATGGCATGCAGTCGCTGATTGAGATATTGGTTCTTCATGTGCGTGACGATATTGTCGCACCCATCCTCGGACACAATACCAATAGGTTCTTACCTTACCTACTGACTCTCTTCTTCTTCATTTTCTTCTGCAACATTCTTGGATTGATACCTATTTTCCCCGCAGGTGCCAACATTACCGGCAACATCGCTGTTACGGCGATATTGGCGCTGATAACATTCATAATCACCAACTTCAACGGCAACAAGCATTATTGGAAGGATATCTTCAATACTCCCGGTGTCCCTGCATGGCTTAAGATTTTCCCCTTGATGCCAGTCGTCGAGTTGGTGGGTGTGTTCACAAAGCCTATAGTGCTGATGATACGACTCTTTGCCAATATGACCGCTGGCCATATCGTCATCCTCGGATTCGTGGTCATCATCTTCATCCTCTCAAATTCTTTGGGTATGGCTGTCGGCGGTGCTGTGTCGGCAGTGTCGGTCTTCTTTGCGGTCTTTATCAGTCTGCTGGAATGTCTGGTGGCTTATATCCAGGCCTTCGTCTTCACCATGCTCTCCGCTCTCTATATCAGCATGGCAGTGGAGACCCCTGAGCATGAATAGGAACGCGGACGGCTCGTCCGCAAAAATTGGAACGTGGACGGCTCGTCCGCAAAAAATTGGAACGCGGACGGCTCGTCCGCCCCAAAAAAGAAAATTAATTAATTTAAAACCCTCAATATCTATGAAATCAATTAACGATATCAATTTCAAAGGACGCAAAGTGTTGCTCCGTGTGGATTTCAACGTGCCTGTTGACGACAATAAGAATATCACCGACGACACCCGTATGCGTGAGTCGATGCCGACTATCAAAAAACTCCTCGCCGACGGCGCCGCTATCATCATCATGGCACACTTTGGTCGCCCCAAGAAAGGTGGCTTTGAACCTGAATTCACCCTCGAGCCCGTGGCAAAACATCTTGAAGAGCTCACCGGCCGCAAGGTGAAATTCACCCAGGCTCTCCTCGGTTCCGGCGAACCTGAGGCTATGGCGGCTTCGCTGAAAGACGGCGAGATTATGCTTCTCGAGAATATCCGCTTCTATCCTGGTGAGACGAAGGGTGACGAGGCTCTCGCCGAGCAACTCTCCAAACTGGGCGATTGCTACATCAACGACGCCTTCGGCGCCGCACACCGTGAGCACAGCTCGACGGCGGTCATCGCTAAATTCTTCCCCAACGACAAATACTTTGGATTCCTCATGGAGAACGAGGTCCGCAACCTCGAGAAACTTATGCAGAACCCTCCGCGCCCCTTCACCGCCATTATCGGTGGCAGCAAGGTCAGTAGCAAGATTGGCATCCTTGAGAACTTGCTCGACAAGGTCGACAATATGATTATCATCGGCGGTATGCGCTATACTTTCACCAAAGCCCTCGGCGGCAAGATTGGTAACTCTATCTGTGAGGACGACAAACTGGAACTGGCTCTAGAACTTATGCGCCGCATGGATGAGAAGGGCGTGAAGTACTACCTTCCTGTCGACAGCGTTATTGGCGACAAGTTCGGCAACGACGCCAACACTCAGATTGTTCCTTCGGGTGAGGTTCCCGACGGTTGGGAGAGCATGGACTGNNCCCGAGAGCTGCAAGGCTATCCACGAGATCATCATGAATAGCAAGACTATTCTCTGGAACGGTCCTGCCGGTGTCTTCGAACTCGAGACCTTCGCCAAGGGTACCAAGGCTATTGCGCAAAGTGTCGCTGAGAGCTGCAAGAAGGGCTGCTTCGCCGCTGTAGGCGGTGGAGACAGCGTGGCAGCTGTCAAGCAGATGAAACTCGCTGACCAGATGAGCTATGTCTCTACAGGTGGCGGCGCCATGCTTGAATACCTTGAGGGCAAGGTGCTCCCCGGCATCAAAGCTATCCAGGATTAACCGACAATGACTGTTTGATACATCGACACTACGTGGGATGACGCAGGCTCAACCGCCTGGAATCCCCGCAGTGTGTCAGAGTCCTTAAGGTCTCGAGGAGCTTTAAGGACTCTCTTTTGTATCGATTAAAAAATAATAAAACAATGGGAAGAAGTAATGGTTGATATGTTGATACGTTCGCTCGTCAAGCTCGCGGGGCTCACCAGATATGTTGATATGGTATTTCGTTTTATCGTATAATCGAAATCATTTGTCCCTTAACTTCCCTAAACATCTTAACCCCTATAATCCAGATGAGCCATTTCTTGCCGATAACACTTGACGAAGTCAAACGACTGGGATGGGAACAAGTCGACGTGGTACTTGTTTCAGGTGACGCCTATGTCGACCATCCTGCCTTCGGCACCGCTGTCATCGGCCGCACTCTTGAGGCGGCGGGTTACAGGGTGGCTATCATCCCTCAGCCTAACTGGAGAGACGACCTTAGGGATTTCCGCAAGTTCGGTCGTCCTCGTCTTTTCTTCGGCGTGAACTCGGGGGCTATGGACAGCATGGTGAACCATTATACCGCCGCTCGCCGTCTGCGTCATGACGATGCCTATACCCCTGGTGGACAGGCAGGCTTCCGACCCGATAGGGCTGTATATGTCTATTCCCGCATCCTCAAACAACTCTATCCCGACGTGCCTGTGGTTATAGCAGGCATTGAGGCTAGTATGCGACGTCTGGCTCATTATGATTATTGGGACGACAGACTGTTCCCTAGCATCCTTGCCGACACCCCAGCCGATCTTCTCAACTATGGCATGGGCGAACGCACCACGCTGAAGATCGCCCGTATGCTTGACGAAGGCATGGGTGTCGAGGCTTGTCGCACACTGCCGCAGGTGGCTTACTGCCTCAAGGACCCTAAGGGTCTTAAAGACATTAAGGACTTTGTCGAACTTCACCCCTTCGAGGAATGCCTGAAGTCGAAACGGGCACAGGCAGAGAATTTCCGCATCATCGAGCGTGAAAGCAACCGCATAGAAGCCGACACTCTGGTGCAAAGGCACGGCAACAGCTATGTGGTGGTCAATCCTCCCGAACCACCTATGACCACTGACGAGATCGACGCCAGTTTTGATCTGCCGTACATCAGGCAACCTCATCCGAAATACAAGAAACGTGGCGCAATACCTGCCTTTGAGATGATTAAGAACTCTGTCAACATTCATCGCGGGTGCTTCGGTGGCTGTTCTTTCTGCACCATCTCCGCCCATCAGGGCAAGCAGATTGCATCACGCAGTGAACGTTCTATTATCGCTGAGGTCAAGGAGATTACTCGTCAGGAGTATTTCCACGGCACTCTCACTGACCTCGGTGGACCTTCAGCCAATATGTACATGATGGGAGGGAAGGACCCTGCTCTGTGTCGCAAGTGCGACCGTTTCAGCTGCATTCAGCCTTCGATATGCAAGAACCTGAATGGTGACCATACGCCCTTGATTGAGCTCTACGATAAGGTGGCGGAGGTCAGTGGGGTGCGACATATCTTTATCGGCAGCGGCATCCGCTGTGACCTGTTCAGTTCCTCCCCTAAAGTGGAGGGTGAAGAAAGAGCCAGTGGCTCTTTCGATAGCGAAGCGAAGGGTGGAGGAGTGTGCAACGACAACCATGGCTGGCGCTATTTCCGCAAGGTCGTCACCCATCATGTCAGCGGTCGACTCAAGGTGGCACCTGAACATACAAGCGATGAGGTGCTGAAGCTGATGCGCAAGCCCTCTTTCGACTTATTTGTCAAAACCAAGCGGGTATTTGACGAGATATGTCGTCAGAATGGATTGAAATATCAACTTATACCGTATTTCATCAGCTCGCATCCTGGATGCCGGCTCCGTGATATGGCAGATCTGGCGGTCAAGATGAAGCGGATGGGTTATAGGCTTGAGCAGATACAGGATTTCACGCCTACGCCTATGACGCTCTCGACAGAGATGTACTATACTGGATTGAATCCAGTCACGATGAAGCCGGTCTATGTGGCTCGCAACGCTGATGAGAAGAAGGAGCAGAACAATATGTTTTTCTTCTATAAACCTGACCTGCAGCCACAGATATGTCGCTCGTTGCACCGCGCTGGCCTCGACAATTATATCAAAGAATTGAATATCGGTAATCGTAAACCAATTAGAAATTAACCATAACCTTAACCATCTGCCTGCTCTGCAGGCTTTGAGCTCCTTAGAAATTAATCAAATCAAGCGAAAAACCTTAACTTCAGATACATCTTACTAAATTAAAATTTCTGTAACATTTAACCTGTAAACTGTAAACTTTTTCATATCACCTTACCATCTTATCATTTTAACATCTTCACCCCATATCTGGTGAGCCCCGCGAGCTTGACGAGCGAACATATCACCATATCAACAATTAAACAATTAAACAATTAAACACCCCCTTTGGCTTCATTATCATTTACTTTGACTTAAATAATATATCCTTATGACACTCTCAATTTTCACATTCCGTATCATAGCTTCACTAATCTTTGGCATCCTTATAGGATTGGAACGTCAGTTGCGTCAGCGTAGTGCTGGACTTACCACTAACTCGCTCGTTGCTGTGGGCGCCTGCATCTTTATCCTTATCTCGGAGGTCGTCATCTCCAAATCTATCGCCTCGGGTGGCTTGGTTAACAACGACAATCTCCGAGTGTTGTCGCAGATAGTTACCGGCATCGGTTTCCTAGGCGCCGGCGTCATCCTCCGCGACGGATTTACTATCCACGGTCTCAATTCCGCCGCTACCCTCTGGTGTTCGGCGGCAGTAGGGGCGATGTGCGGTTACGGTCTCTGGATCGAGGCGTCCATCTCGGTGGCTGTAATACTTTTCATCAACTGGGTTCTGAAATTCATTGAGCATTATCTCGAAAAACATCAGACCGACAATCCCGCTGCAGACCCCTATGAGAAAAAGAACGAACGGTAAAGTTTAAAGGTTAGAGGTTAAAGGTTAAAGAGTTTTCTAGACTCTCTAGAGTTTCTAGTTTTTCTAGATATGATAAAAGCGGTCTCCGTAGGGGAGGCCGCTTTTATCATTGATATGATTCAGAGACTAGTTCAGCTTCATCTCCTGCAGGAATTTCACGCTGCTGTGGATGTGGCGGAACATAACCTCGTCGATGTCGACAAAGTTGACTTTCTTGCGGAAGTCAGCAAACAGTTGCTCGATGAAGGGGCTGCTCTTAAGACCTTCCTGATGACGGAATTCGAGAGCCTGTGCCGCATTGAAGAGCTCTATTGCAAGGACTCGCTCCACATTCTCGCATACTCTGTAGCATTTAGTTGCGGCGTTGCCACCCATGCTGACCAGGTCTTCCTGGTTCTGGCTGCTGGGTATGCTGTCGACACTGCAGGGAGTGCAGAGTTGCTTGGTTTGGCTGACAATTGCGGCGGCCGTGTATTGCGGAATCATGAAGCCACTGTTGAGTCCCGGTTTGGCGACAAGGAAGCTGGGGAGTCCGCGTTTTGCGTCGATAAGTTGATAGGTGCGGCGCTCGCTGATGGCTCCAAGTTCGGCAACGGCAATGGCAAGGAAGTCGAGCACCATGGCGAGGGGCTCACCATGGAAGTGTCCGCCACTGATGACCATATCCTCGTCGGGAAGGACGATGGGGTTGTCGGTGGTGGAGTTGATCTCGGTCTCTACAACACTCTTGACATAGTTGATGGTGTCCTTGGCGGCTCCGTGAACCTGAGGTGCGCAACGGAAGCTGTAGGGGTCCTGCACATGCTCTTTGTGACGACGGATGATGTCGCTGCCTTCGGTGTAACGACGCACGGCTTCGGCGGTCTGCAACTGACCCTTGTGGGGACGTACCATATGGAGGCTCTCAAAGAAAGGTTCAATACGTCCGTCGAAAGCGTCGAGACTGAGACTCAATATCATATCGGCCTGAGCGCTGAGACGCTCTGCCTTCATCAGGCTCCATACAGCATAACTGCTCATAAACTGAGTGCCGTTGAGAAGTGCCAGACCTTCTTTGCTCTGCAACTGTATGGCGTTCCAACTCTTGGAGGCATAAACCTCTTCGGCGGTACAACGGCGTCCCTTCCAATACACTTCGCCCATTCCGAGGATGGCGGGAAGCATAAGGTTGGCTAACGGACAGAGGTCGCCACTGGCTCCGAGGCTGCCCTGCTGGTAGACCACCGGCAGAATGTCGTCGTTGAAGCAGTCCACGAGACGCTGGACGGTCTGCAACTGGGCTCCGCTGTATCCGAAGCAGAAGTTCTGAACTTTGAGGAGGAGCATGAGACGTACCACCTCTTGTGGCACTTCGTCACCTACTCCGCAGGCGTGACTCATGACCAGATTTTTCTGCAGCTGGCTGAGTTGCTCTTTGCTGATGCTGATATTGCAGAGACTGCCGAATCCTGTGGTGACACCATAGATGGGTTCTTTTTGTGTCTCCATCTTGTGGTTCAGGTAATTGCGGCATTTCTCGATGCGTTTCACTGCCTCATCGCTGAGAGCCAACGTCATTCCGTTGTCGATTATTTCTTTTATCCGCTGTACAGTTAGCGGGGTTTCGGGGGTTATGTAATGTGTCATGTGTTGGGAGAGACAAATAGATTGTTACTGAATTACAAGTTTTCCTTTGCTAACTGAGCGATCTTGTCGTCGACAAGGATGCGGCCGCAATGCTCGCAGACAATCACTTTCTTGTACATTTTGATTTCAGCCTGGCGTTGCGGTGGAATCTTGAAGAAGCAGCCACCACAGGAGTCTTTGTCCACAGGGACTACAGCCAGACCATTGCGGGCGGCGTGGCGGATGCGTTTGTATGCTGTAAGGTAACGTTCCTCGATGTACTGTTCCTGCTCGATGGACTTTGCTCTCAGGCGGGCTTCGTCTTTCTCGGTCTCTTTGATGATGTCGTCGAGTTCAGCCTTCTTCGATTCCAGGTCTTTGCGACGGTTTTCAAGCAACTGCTCGGCTGCGTTGATATGCGACTGAAGTTCGTTGATGTGGGCTTTGTCTTTCTTGAGGTTGTTTTCGCAGAGTTGGATGGAGAGGTTCTTGAATTCTATCTCCCTGTTTATGGCCTCGAATTCGCGGTTGTTGCGGACGTTGTCCTGCTGTTTCTGATATTTCTTTATCATCTCGTTGTGTTCCGCGATTTCGTTCTTCTCGTTCGCCATCTTTTTGTTGGTCTCCTCTATGTCGTTGTTGAAGTTCTGAATGCGAGTCTCCAGTCCGGCAATCTCGTCCTCAAGGTCTTGGATGGCTTGCGGAAGTTCGCCACGAATAATCTGAATCTTGTCGATTTCCGAATCCACGCACTGAAGGGTGTAGAGAGCTATCAGACGTTTCTTAACGGCTTCGTCGATATCCAGCGGTGCTATTGGTTCGACTACCGTAATCTCTTGAGGTTTTTCTTTCTTTGATGAGACTTTTTTTGCCATTGTATTTATGATTTTTAATATTTTTCGACACTGTGCCTCTGGACAGGGTGGAGGGGTAATTTTTTGGATATGTACTAAATATATATAAAATACCCTTTGTCTGCCGCAGAAATTTGGCAAGCAAAATTACACTTTTTTTCTAATATTGTGCGTAAAATTAATTCTTTTGCAAATTGCTCGCTCTCATAGTGTCCTATGTCGGCTAGAATGATGTCGTTTTCTGCTGTCTGAAAGTCGTGGTATTTGAGGTCGGCGGTAAGGTAGATGTCGGCGTTGGCGCGTTTGGCATCACCAATGAGAAAACTTCCTGAACCACCGCAGATTGCAACAGTCTTGATGACTTTCTTGCTGTTGTGGGGTGATGAGACTCTTATCGTAGGCAGACCCAGTGTTTCTTTGACTGTCGCCAAAAAAATGCCTGCATCAACGGGTTGTGCCAGCTTACCAATCATGCCGGCACCAACGGTATTGAGAGGGTTGGCAATAGGTATGCAGTCGATGGCGGGTTCCTCGTATGGGTGTGCCTTCCTCAGCTTGCTTAGGATGGCTGACTCCATCCGCTGCTCGTAGATGACTTCGATGCGTGTTTCATCCTCAGTGTGAATCTCGCCAATTTCGCCACAGAATGGGTGTGTCCCGTCGCCTGCTCGGAAGGTCCCATGTCCGTCGCTGTTGTAGCTGCAACAGTCGTAACCGCCTATGCCTCCGGCACCTGCGGCAAAGAGTGCCTGTCGCACCTTTTCGGCATGTTGGAGAGGGACGTAGGTGACCAGTTTGCGTAGAACACCTTCCAGAGGTCGGAGAATGGAGCAGTCGGTGAGACCTAATTTCTCGGCGAGGATGCCGTTGACACCTTCACGCAGGTTGTCAAGATTGGTGTGTGCGGAATAGACCGAGAGTCCTTCCGATATGAGTTTCATCACCATACGTCCGGTGGCGTTGCCGCTTGTGATGCGTTTCAATCCTCCGAAGATGAGGGGGTGATGGCTGACGATAAGGTTGCAATGTTTCTCAATCGCCTCATCCACAACTTGTGGCGTAACGTCAATGGTCACCAGTATGCCACTCAATTCTCTGTCCAGATCCCCGATTAAGAATCCTGAGTTGTCGTAGGACTCTTGATAGACGGGAATGAATCTGCTGTTCAGATAGTCTATTATTTCACGAGTTTTCATAATCTGTTATCGTTTTTTGTCAAGAGATGGAGGATGATTGTAAAAATCTGTGTGTTATGTTTTTGTGTAAATTTTGGGTCGTGGTTGATATGTTGTTTCTGTTTGCAAAGTTAAGAATTTTGACGATTCATTCTGTCGTGGTTTTCTTTATTTTTTCTTTCTCTAAGGTTTTTTTTGTTGAGTCAGTCCTTTTGTTTATCTTTGCATTCTAAGATAAAAATACATAGTATGAAGAAGTGGCTAAAAATCACGCTGATAATAGTATCTGTATTTGTTTTTCTGCTGACGGTCTTGTTCTCATTGGCATCGCCTGTGGCGAAGAGTTATGTCAATAAGCATGGAAAAGATCTTATCGGCAGGGAGATTCATGTTGACAAATTAAAGATTAATGCTCTTTTCGGCAGAGTACGCATCTACGATATGACTGTGTATGAGGAGGATGACGAGACAGCGTTTTTCTCGTTTGACACACTTGATGTCTCTGTTAAGCTGCGCAAGTTGTTGTTCAACAGTCTGCATGTCCGCCATATAGTTCTTGCTCACCCTGTGGTGCATGTGATTCAGAACGCCGATCATTTCAATTTCAGCAGTATCATAGACCATTTCGCTTCAGATGAGGAAGATAAAGACGATGACACCACGTCGTCAAACTGGAAGCTGGGCTTTTATAATATACGACTAAGTAATGGTGAGATTTTTTACTCAGACAAGAAACTTGGAAGCGACTGGAATCTGAAGAACCTCAACCTCAGAGTCCCTGGAGTCTATTTCGACGGGTCGGAGAACACCGACGCTGGCCTGGCGCTTCAGCTCGCCGACGGTGGCGTGCTCCGCACTGAGGCTTCGATGAATATGGATAATAACGAGTTCTCGGTAGATCTTGAACTTGAGGATTTCGCCTTGTCGAATGTGAAATCGTATCTTGGCGATGTGATGAATGTGGAACGGTTGGATGGCACCCTCGACGCCGACATCGTAGTGAAAGGCAACCTGAGTGACATAATGAAGATGAATATCTCTGGTACGGCTAAGATGGATGGTGTAGGAGTTGTCGACAACAGCGAGTCGCCAATTCTCCAATTCGACAACCTCACTGTCGATGTGAACCGCATCAATCTTCACGACAACCTCTATGATGTCAAGGCTGTGACCTTGGATGGGCTTGTGGCTCATTACGATATCTTTGCCGAAGGAAGCAACCTCAGCCGTCTCTTCTCTACTCCAAACAAAGATGTGGAGGAAGAACTCCCTGAATTGGAATCAAATGCCGATACTGTGTCGACGATTGGAGAGTCTCAGGACGCTTCTTCGTCGAAGCCTCTGAAACTCAGCGTAGGAACGCTGGCGGTGCGTGATGCGCAGTTTACGGTCAACGACTATTCATTGCCCGACGATTTTTCATTTCCTGTAAAGAAACTGAATATCAGTGCTGAGAATGTCTCGATGAATGAGGATAATAAGGCGCGTGTCACTGCCCAACTGCCTCATGGCGGTATGGCAGTCATTAACTGGAGAGGTGTGCTTGACGATTGGAAGAAGAGTCAGCGGTTGATGCTCAGTATCAGGAATCTGCAGTTGAAAGATTTCTCACCTTATGCTGTCGCCTATCTTGGACATCCCTTCACCGATGGCACAGTGTCGTTTGTAAGCGAGAACACTATCAATTTCAGTCAGTTGAACGGTCGCAACGAGTTGGACCTCTACAATCCCGAAGTGGGTGACAAACGCAAGGATGTCGACGCCAAAGTCAATGTGCCTCTGAAGGCGGCTCTTTATATCCTCAAGGACAAAGACGGCAAGGTGCAGTTTGAGGTTCCGGTAACGGGTAATATCGACTCGCCTGAGTTCTCTTACATGAAGATAGTATGGAAGACCCTTGGCAACCTCATAGTCAAGGTGGCAACGTCGCCATTCCGTGCGGTGTCTAAAGCGTTGGGAATGAGTGGGGAGTTGGATTATGTAGTTTTCGACCCGCTACAGACCCAGTTTACGTCAGAGCAGTACAGCATTCTCAATAAGATAGCTGACGTACTGCGATATGATACCAATATCGTCGTCACGCTGGTCCCGCAGATTAATACGGAAACAGAGTGGAAGAAGCAGTCGTTGTATCTGCTAAAGGAAGAGTACTTCTTGAGTCAGCATCCCGATATTGCCAACTCTCGGACGCTTCCTCAGACATTTATCTATGACAAGGTGAGTGCGATATCAACTAAGGATACGGGTTTTGTGTCATTCTTGAAGAATAAAGGTTTGACATCGAAGAAACCAAGCGACAAAGAGATTCAGCGTCTTGCTGAACGACTCTATCCTAAAGACGCCGCAGTTTCAAGTTTGGCGGTCGTTGCGGGATTCAGGGATGATAAAGTCAGAAACTTCTTCTATGAACAGAATAATATACCTCAGTCTCAGCTGATTGTTGGTGAGATGGAGACTGCTGTGACGAAGTCTGGATATATGATAAACTCTGATGTCCGTAACGCTGTTGACGGAGATTTCGGGGATGAATGATTGTTATGGTGTTAATTAAAAAAAAATAAGAAGGTGAAATGATAATGGCGTAAAATGTTGTTAAGGTGTTAAGATGTTAAGATGACATATTTATTGTACACCGGCTGGCACATTTGTCCTTTAACTCCCCTTAACTCCCCTTGACTCCCCTTAACTTCTATTAACTCCTTTTAACTTATATTACTTCCTTAAACTTTCAATTGTTTTACTTTGTTTATAATCGTTACTTGATAAAGAAATTGATAGCAAGATATGAGTTTGAAAAAATGGATATTGACTGGAATCGGTTGGTCTACATTAGGCCCCGTTGGTGCTATAATAGGTTATCTTATAGGAAAGTCGCTCGAGAATAGGTCGGAGAGGAGGGATGCGCTGGGAGGTGGCTACGGCGGTGGTTATAGCGGTAGTACAGGCAACCGTGGTGGCTCCCGCAGGTATACCAATACTGGTAGCTCCGACGACTTGTCGGCGGCGTTGCTGGTATTGATTGCCGCGGTGATGAAGGCTGACGATGTGGTGAAGAAGAGTGAGTTGGATATAGTCAAACGATTCCTTGTCAGTAACTATGGAGAGACTCAGGCCCGAGAACTGCTTCATAAGCTGCGTGACATGCAGAATCAGGATATACCTGTTGGCGACGTCTGTTATCAGATAAAGCAGAACACTGATTATACGACTCGTTTTCACATGCTTGACTTCCTGTTTAGCATTGCCTCCTCGGATGGCGAGATAAGTCAGCCGGAACTGGCGGTGCTTCACACGATTTGCTCCAAGCTTGGGGTTAATTCGAGTGATTATCTTTCTATTCTCTCACGCCATATGTCAGGTGACAGCGGATGGGGTAGGTCTAATGCTTCTGGCAGTCAGAGTCGTAGCGGTAAGGATCCGTATAAGGTGCTCGGTATTGACAGTAGCGCCACCGACGAAGAGGTGAAAAAGGCTTATCGCCGGTTAGCGATGAAATACCATCCCGACAAAGTGGAGGGAATGGGCGAAGAGGTCAAGCGCAACGCCGAGGCTCAGTTCCGTGAGATCAACGAGGCGTATGAGACAATCAAGAATTCGAGGGGGATGAAGTAGCTTAATGCTTTATCTTCCTTTTGGCTTCTATCTCAGACAGAATCCAGGGCTTCGACAGGTCGAAGATTTCGGATATGGGGTGGGAGAGGCGTTCAACCAAGAGGTGGGTGTTGTCCTGGTGATCCATGCTCTCGAGCTCTTGTGTTATGTTCTTCCAGTCGTGAGTGGAGTCAAGTAATGTGACGAAATTGTATAAGTCAAAATTGCTGATTGTTAGATTGTTGATACCTTCGCTTTCAATCTTTGAATGGGCTCTTGCGAGTTTGATTTCTCCGACCTCTTCGAGGACTCTGAGATATTTCTCGTAGAGTACGTATTCGTTAAGTAGAAAAGCTACGGTCCTGTCGTTTAGTAAGTTCCATATTGGGGTAGGCAGAGGTCGTGCCACGAATCTTCCGAGCATAAACGACCCCGCCTTGAGTCCGTTAAGTCCGTCTCTCAGACATACTTCCGCAGCTTTTTTGAAGAAATCTACCTTTCTGTTGTTCGACAATAGGTTAAATACGCGGGACTGGTCTAGATGGTCTCCCATCTTACTTTCAAGTACTTGTTTAATGTATAGATTTGAATTGTCGTTATACCAATTGTTTACGACATCACGTGCGGTGTCTGGTTTGCTCTGTAATTCGCAGCGGATTAGACGGGCGAGTTTGTTGACGTCGGTGATGAATGCGGACTTGTCGGAGGTCACAATTTCCTGGTATCGGTTGTATGCTACCTTCATCTCCCTGAAGAATTCTTCTTCGTCAGAGTTGAGTGGGACTTTCTCGCCGTTAAGGTATTTTGTGAACCGTGCGGGGCGATAGTTAGCCACGCCTCGGAAGATGGACTGCTGTTTGCTGGATAATGTGATTTTATCCAATTCGTTGATGACTAATCCGTTGGAGTTTATCAGTTGGTTGCCGACCATCTTTATGCCGTAGTTTTGCAGGTTCATCAGTGCGGGGATTCCATATCCACGGCAGGCGGTAACAACGTGAATGGCGGCCGGAGTCATGCTGAGGATGGCGTCGAGTTCGCCGAGGGTGATGGTGTCCTCGGGAACGAAGCGTTCCTGACAGAGGCATACCGAGACCCCTGTTTTCTTCAGTTCCTGGGCTTTGGATGGTGAGAAACAGAGTGTTGCACTAATTGCCGTTCGGGGCAATACGCTAAGACCTTTGCCGAAAAACTCCAGCAATGCCATCGAGCGGTCGTCGATGGAGTTGCTGATGATTTGCCTCAGGTGATATGGTTTTATGATTGTCGTAACGTCATGTTCCTCAATCTTGCCCTTGTTCAAAAGGTCGATGGATGAGATTAATGCCGCCCTTCCGGTCATTTCGGATTTGTTGAGTTGGAGTAGGGCGAACAAGCTGATTTTGTGAGGTCGAGTCTCGACGGCAAATTCGATTGTTACGGGTGATTTATGTCTGGTTTCCAGGGAGTCTAGTAGAGGATCGAAGTGGAATACCGCAGGGTATTCTTCCTTGATTTCTTTGCGGTCGTTGTATGAGATGTCGATAGAGGTGACGTCGCCCGTCATAATTTCCTCGCCAAATATGTTGCGGTAGCTTTCTATCTGACGGCCCTTTCCTGTGCGGCTGTGGTAACTGTAGAGAACGCCCGGATAGGATTGGTTGTTGCCGATGGTCCACACCATACGTTGCAGAATAAGAGAGGGGTAGGCTTGCTTGCCTTGCATAAAGGTCAGGATAAGGTCTTGGTTGTCAATGTAGAAATTGCGGACATATATCACCAGCTGCAGGGCTTGGTAATGGGCGTCGTTGAGGAGTCTGTCGCCGTCTTCACGGGCTTCCGTTATGGCTTTCTCCATGGCTGCAATACGTGCCGACTGTTCATCGAGAGACAGCTGGATGTCGTTTTTGTCGTATTTCTTCTCGATGCCCAGCATGGTGCAGATGGTGTGCAATGTGCTGAGGTATACTCGGTTGGACATTGTGGGACGGTATTGTTTGCTCAGACCCTTGTATGCGTTGCGTGTCACCCCGATGTTCAGCAGGGTAGGCATGAGTCCGGGGATGTACTGAGGCATGGCACACCTGATGGCGAATATCAGAGGCCGTTCAGAACCGCCTATCTGGCATCTTGTCATGATTTCGAGGTTGTATATCGCTTTCTCAAGCAGATACTCGATCTTTTCTGGGTGGTGGAAAGCCTTGGCGGTGAGGATGCAGAAATCCGGAACGGGGTAGCAGTTGCGTGTGAGGTCGAGTAGCATGCGACCTTTGTGGCTTATCTGTTCGTCGGTGAAATCGCCTTCGGCCAGGGTTGTTATTATCTCATCTGAATTGTATAAGGGATTGTCGTTGACGTGTTTCTGGCATTTGGCCCTGAAGTTGTTGCGGATATCCTCCAGTTCTTCTATGGTGCCATTCTTGCTCTCTTCTATGAGCATCTCGAGATATCTGCGTTGCTTATCGCCGGGCTGCCACATGAGGTAGTACATGTCATACCACCTTGGCGGAAATTCATGGGTGACCCCTTCGGGGTCGCCCTCGAGTTTGTATATCACTGTACCTGGTTTGTTGCCTTCCAGCAAGTTGTCTTTGTCGTCGACATTCTTGTTGAATATCTCCCTGCCGGATTCGGCATACTTTTTCACCATGTAATAGTTGGGGTAGCTTGCCCGTATAAGTATGTCGGTAACCATAGTTGAAGTGATACTTTATGTTATTTATTTGTAGTTATTGATTATTAATGTACAAGCTGAGTCGATAATATTGTCCCTTTTGGTGGCTGTCGCCGCGGGGTCGAGGAGTACCAGGTGATCTGGTGGGACTCCGTTCTCGTAGTTGATGCCGTCGGGAGCGATGACGCGACTGACGCCGAAGCGGAAATACCATCCGTTAGGCAGGGCGGCGCCGGTGGGTATGGCAAGACCACCACCCGTGGTGTCACCCATGACAGTCACGTTGGGGTAGCTTTTGAGACACAGGGTGAAGCTGGATGCCGCACTGTAACAGCCTCGGTCGGTCAGAAGCACGAAAGGTTTTGTGTATGGGGTATGATCGTCGTTCTCAGGAGCATAGACGTTCTGAAGAGGACCAAAGTCGTCGTGTGCCGGACCAGATTTAAGCTGGGTTGAGTATAACAGTTGACCCTGACTGGGGAGGAGTGTCATTAGGTTCCATTCATTTTGGATTTCACCACCACCGTTTTGTCTGATATCGAAGACGATACCCTTAATGTCGGGGTAGCGTTTGATGATTTTCTCCAACTGGGCCGTGGTCGCCGAATTGCTGAAAGAACTGTAGCGAATGTAAAGGACTTGACTGTCGGCGATGCTGTTGTAGGTCATTCCTCCTGTAGTGTGCCGGTCGGCGCGTAGATATGTCAGTGCGACGGTGTTAAGGTCGAAATTGCCGTTGCCGTATTTCTGCAGAAAGATGAGTTCGCTGCTGGCGACATCGTTGTTGCCCCAGAGGTTTACATGACCGTCGTCCAGACTGTTAAGCAGTTTTCTCATGACCGCAAAAAGGCTGTCGTTCGACATTCCGTCGAAGACTTGCGGGCGCAGGCTGTCGTACATCTGAGGCCAGTCTACGCTTTTGACGTCGAAGAGCGAATAGTGCTCGTCGATATGATGCCACAGGTAGTCGAATGTCGAGGTGGGGGATGAGTCGTAGTCTTCATCCACGAAGAGCTTCTCGCAACCGGTGACGGAAATGGCAAACACGAGAAGTATGATGTGATATAATCGGATGTGTTTCATTGTCGTAACTTTAACTATAACCTTAACTTAAACTTCAGATAGAATCTCTAGATGCTCTAGAAATCCTAGATAATCTAGATAGTCTAGAATCTGTAACCTTTAACCTTTATTTCAGTTTGATAATGATGCTGGTCGCAACGATGTGGGAGGCGTGATAGTATTCCCAGGTGCCGTTGCTGCGATGAAAGTTCCAGAGGTAAGAGATAGAGATGCTGTTGTTGGACTTGAATCTGTAATTCAAGCCTAAATCGGTGGAGAGGCAGGCAAAGGCTGTTGCCGACATCTGGTAGTTGTCGAACTGGGCATCGAGTACGGGCTGGGTGGCAGTGTAATTGTCTATAAACGAATATCCGGGACGCATCGCCCAGGCAACGGGAGCCACGCCCAGTTCGCCATGCAGGGAGAATCGACTGGACTCCTTGCTTCCGAGAGGTATGTCATCTATGCGGGCTATGATCTCCGGGTAGATGAACCAGCTGACGCCCACAGCAGCGTTCTCATAATTGGTGTTGATGTTGGCGTCGAGAAAACTGCTTACCGCCATACCGACACGTATGGGGCACCCCTCATGTGGCAGTTGTCTCAATAATTTGATTCTTACGGTGTTGTTAACGTCAAAGGCGGCGAAATTGAAGGCGGGCTTCAACGCATCCTCATAGATGCCTATCATTGATGTACTGGCGATGTCGAACAGCCATACACCACTTGTGAATGAAAGTCCGGCGTCGGGCATAAGTGTCGCCCCTTTGAAACTGAAAGGAGCTGTGCCTAAGTCGCGGTAGGCGCCATAGCCCACACCACTTCCGAGTCGCAGTGACCACGTTTTTGTATCAGTTTTCTCATTATTTTGTGAATAGGCTGAAAACAGTGGTGTAATCAGTATTAAAATAATAATAAGTTGCTGATATATTGGTGTGTATTTGCAGTGTTGATATTTTTTCATATAAAAAGTGGGAAATGTCGCAATTATTTATAAAATAATGTGTACCTTTGCAAATCAATTGCAAAAATAAATAATCTTTTAAAAATACAAAAATAAATTGAGTAAGTAAATGAAATTGTTTGTATCAAAATGCAATGCTGCAATTTGTTGCATTGTTTCAGTATGTGTCGCTATGCTCGTTTCCTGTGGTGGAAGCGGCGATGAAATTACGAGCGAATACGTGGCGGATTTGCAAAAACAGCTTGATACCACGATGTCACTCTATGAGCAGTTGAAGATTGAGAATGCCGAGTATGACAAGAAAATGGCATCTCGTGACAGTGCTATTCAGGCTCAGGCTGCTGAAATCCAGAGTTTGATAGACCGCTGTAACGGAAAACCACAGAAAAATGTAGCACCATCGTCGGATGCCCAGAGCGTGGATGCCCAGAAAAAGGAGCTGAAAAACAAAGAGAATGAGATAAAGAAGCTTCAGAAACAGATTGATCAGCAGTCGAAGCAGATTAAGGAACTGAAGGTCGCCAACGAGTCGAAGGCTGGAAGCAGCAGCAACGACAAGCAGTATAAATCTCAGATCGCCGCCCTGACCAAACAGGTCAACGACCAGGATAAACAGATAAAACAACTGAAAAACAGTCTGAATGCCAAAGAGAAAAGCTCCAACGACTGCGATAATGTGAAGAAGGGGTACGACAAACAGGTGGCAGACCTCAAAGGTCAGGTGAATGACTATAAGGGTGAGGTATCGACACTCAAAAAGCAGATTGATGAATTAAAAGCTGAGCTGCGTACCGCAAAGTCTAACGCCAGTACCAATGACGACAAGAATGCCGAGGCTCTGAAGACAGCACAGTCTCAGTTGGCCACTCTTACAGCCCAGTTGAACGAATGCAACCGTCTCAACGCACAATATCAGAATGATGTGAAGGCGGCTCAGAGTCAATTGGAAAAGTGTCAGTCGGAGTCATCATCCAACTCTTCACAGCAGGATAAGACTGCAGCTTTGATAGCACAGTGCGAGAAAGACAAGCAAGATCTGCAGAACACTATCACTGCACTGCAGACCCAAATCTCCGCTCTTGATCAACAGATTGATAGACTCAGGAATGAGAATGCCACCCTGACTCAATATTTGCAGAACAGCGGTAACAGCAATTCCAGCGCTGAGACCATCGCCTTGCTTAATGCACAGATTGAAGAACAGCGTGCTCAGATAGTCAGTCTGCAGGAGCAGCTGCGTCAGAAAGAGGAGGCATTGGCAAAATCACAGACATCTGGCAAGAGCACCAAGCCTACGAAAGGTGAGATGGACAAGAGTATGGCTGAGTTGCAGGCCCTCTGTGACAGCTATGCGGCTGAGATTGAACGTCTGAAGGCTGAGAATGCTCAACTTAAATCTGAGAATGCAGACCTTAAAGAGAAAGTGGCTTCGAGTGCCTCTCTGTTTGCTGAAAACGCAAAACTTCAGCAAAAGGTGAAACTCGCCAGCGTGTTGGTGACGACTGATGTTACCGCCACACCTGGCAAGTCGGTGAAGACCGGTAATATCGTCAAGCCAACCGACAAGGCTTCGCAGACTCAGGTGGTGCGAGTGGATTGCCGTCTGCTTGACAATAATGTCATCGATCCGGGTTCGATAACAATCTACGCCCGTATTGCTAACGCCGCCAACAGGGTTGTCACCAATGGCGACGCTTCCACTTCTTCGTTCGACCTCAACGGTGTACAGATGTTATACACCATGAAGCAAGATATAGAGTTTACCGGTTACGGTCGTAAGCTCACCATGCTTTGGAAGCGGATGGGTGATACCGAATTGGTGCCTGGACTCTATTGGGTGACCCTCTATGCCAATGGCTATGAGATCGGAAAGACCTCATTCACTCTCAAATAAATAGTGTTTGTTTTCCGCGATTACTAACCAAAAGGCTTGTGTCAAAACAAAAGACTTATAACACCTATCGGGAGATGTTCCCTGAGTTCGTCTACGATAGTTTTCAATACGATGTGCAGTCCGACGGTCTGCACATCTCTTTTTGTTTTCGTCTTGGAGACAAAATAATGTTCCGTCCCACGGCATTCTTCCCCTGCCGCCCGTTCCTGCATCCCGACAGGTTGTCGAAATCACTGCTCGACAGACTTGTTTTTAATATAGGGATGATCGAGTTGGTCAGTTATTGGAAGAGCTATTGTTCACCAAAGGTCATCGTAAAACCTTGCGGATTGACGGCGGATCAGATATCGTTCTGGAAGAAGATATACTATAACGGTCTCGGCGAGTTCTTTTACACCAACGGTATTAATGCCGGATATGATGATTTTATGTCCATTCGCTGTGACGTCGCTGATGCCGACGTCGCGCCGATAGGAACCGGCATCACTGATGACTGTCCTTCGCATTCCCATATAGTGCCCATTGGCGGGGGCAAGGACTCGGTGGTGACACTCGAACTGCTGAAATCCAGCGGGGTTACCTGTATTCCACTGATAATGAATCCTCGCAGAGCCACCAGAGAGTGTGTGGAGAGAGCCGGTTATACCATGGATGATGTCATCGTGATTGAACGTAAGATAGACCCTGTGCTACTCGATTTAAACAGCAAGGGGGCTCTGAATGGACATACCCCGTTCAGTGCGATGCTGGCATTCTACACCCTGCTTGCCTCCGCCCTCACAGGAAGATGCCCCCGCATAGCCCTGTCGAACGAGAATAGTGCCAACGAGAGCACCGTGTCGGGGAGTAACATTAACCATCAGTACTCCAAAAGTCTTGAATTTGAGAATGATTTCAGGAATTATGTGCGCTCTTTCATCACTGGCGACATCGACTACTACAGTTTTCTGCGACCGCTGAGTGAACTGCAGATAGCGATGCTCTTCTCCCGTTTTCATCATTATTATGATGTCTTCAAGAGCTGTAATGTGGGGAGTAAGACGGACATCTGGTGTGGACATTGTGCCAAATGTCTCTTTGCATACATAATACTCTCCCCATTCATTCCCCCACAACAGCTGGAGGCTATCTTTGGCAAGAATATGCTGGACGACATCACTCTGCGACATGAATTCGATCAGCTGTGTGGTGTCGCCGAGACAAAGCCATTCGAATGTGTTGGAACGGTCAGTGAGGTGAATACGGCATTGTCGATGACCATCGCCAGATGGTATCCAGGTGAGCGTCCCGCACTCCTCAAGGAGTATACTCCTGGACCTGTGGTCACCAGACTGGATTCGCTGTTTGCCGACCACAACGTTCCTGCCGACAATCTCGAAGCGTTGGTCTCTTCGTTGAAGAACTACAAGGAAGATTGTATCCCAGTGTTTTACAGAATCAATGAACTGTTCAATATCTTATCCGGGAGGTCCGTCCTTATTGCCGGATACGGTCGTGAGGGACAAAGCTCATACAAGTTGCTCAAGTCCCTATTTCCTGCCCGAGAATTTGATATTGCCCACAATAATGAAGAGGTAGCATCTCTCTTGGGTAAGAATCGTTATGATTTGATTCTTAAGTCGCCAGGCATTCCCACCGCCTTTTTCGATGGACTGTGCGAACCGAAGTCACTCACTTCACAGACAGATCTCTTTCTGCAAGTGTATGGCGATATATGTGTTGGCATCACAGGTACTAAGGGTAAGAGTACGACGACGAGTCTCGTATTCTCCGCACTGCAGGAGAGAGGCAGAGGAAATGTTATTCTTGCCGGAAATATTGGAATCCCATTGTTCGACATTGTGCCTCAGCTTGATACCGAGAGTGTCGTTGTTGCGGAATTCTCTTGCCATCAGTTGGAAAATATTCACCGAGGTCCTCATATAGGTATATTGCTGAATCTCTTCCAGGAACACCTGGACCATTATCCAAGCTATGAGGCATACAAGATGGCGAAGATGCAGATAGGACTGAAACAGAGAGAGGGGGATATGTTTATCTATTGTTCTGATAACGACGAACTGTCAGAACTTGTGGAGATTCATAAGAATGAATTCCGCTCGGATGTCGTCGCCTATTCGCTTTCGGAGGCTAAGAAACTTCGTTTCCTGGATAGTGCCATGGATCATCTGCATGGCGACCATAATCTTGGCAACAGCCTTGCCGCATGGTTGGCGGTAAGACCTTTCGGATTGACTCAGGAAAGTTTTTCGGCGATGCTCTCCCGTTTCAAAGGGCTGGAACACCGCTTGGAAGAGGTGGCGACCAAAGGTGGTGTTACCTATTACAACGACTCCATCTCGACTATTCCGCAGACCACCATCGCCGCACTGGAGGCGTTGAAGAATGTGGACACATTGATTCTTGGTGGTTTCAGTCGGGGAATTGATTATTCGTTGCTGGCTGACTATCTGAGTGATGGCTTGTATGGCAAGACAGTCCGCAACTTGGTGCTCTTTGGCAAAGCCGGTGAGGAGATTCATTCACTCTTGAAACCGTCGGTAACCGAAAACAGACGGATAATGAGCGACTTCAGTGCCAATTATTCCATAGAGTCCGCTGTCTCCTTTGCCGCTGAGAATACCGCCAAGGGAAAGACCTGTCTGCTTTCACCTGCCGCATCAAGTTATGACCACTACAAGAATTTTGAGGAACGCGGGCGCCATTTCAAACAATGTGTCGAGAATCTGAAAGATTGATTTAGATTTTTATATCAACATGACATCTTATCACCTTAACATCTTCACCCCCATATCTGGTGAGCCCCGCGAGCTTGACGAGCGAACATATCACCATATCAACTTATCAACAATTTAACTCCCAATGGATATTATTGAACTGCGGAAAACATTGCACAAACATCCCGATGTGTCGGGTTGTGAGATATTTGCCCACGACCTGATTGTCGATGAATTGCGAAGACTGTCGCCGACTGCCTTGCATGACCATGTGGGAGGATATGGAGTGGTCGCATATTGGCAAAGTCCTGACCCTGATGCCAAATGTATAGCTTTTCGTGCCGATATCGACGCATTGCCCACAGGACATCGTTGCGGACATGACGGTCATACTGCGATACTGCTTCAATTCGCCCGACGGTTGTCGTGTTCAGATCTTTGCTATAGTGTCTTGCTCATTTTCCAGCCTGAGGAGGAGACAGGTAAGGGCGCCAAAAAGATTGTCAAGAGTGGGTTGATGCAGAAGTACAACGTGGCGGCGGTCTTTGGACTACACAATTTGCCGGGATTCCCCGAGGGAAGGGTTGTCCTGAATCGTCACACCTTTGCCGCCGCGTCATGTGGAGTCCATTATATGTTGCATGGCAGGTCGACCCATGCGTCGACCCCTGAACTGGGTGTCAATCCGGGACTTGCTGTGGCAGAGATAATAAACTATTTTAATACACTCAATGTCGCCTCTCCCGCACATTTCAAGCAGAGCACTCTGGTCTGTTGCAGGGTGGGTGAGGAGGCTTTCGGCACCTCCGCCGGCGACGGAGAGGTGATGTTCACCCTCAGGGCTTTTACCAACGCCACGATGGTTGAACTTATGGAACAGGCTGACCGTTTTGTTATCAAATGTGCCGCCAGTCATGGTCTTGAACTCAGCAAACGCATGCGTGAACCTTTCGGTGCCACGGAGAACGTGCCAGAATTGGTGGATCAACTATGTGAGATATTCAAAGGTAGTTATGATGTCGAACTGATGTCGAAACCTTTCCGATGGTCGGAGGATTTCGCTGAATATTTAAAGGAATTCCCCGGTGCCTTCTTCGGAGTTGGCAGTGGAAAGAACCATGTCGAGCTGCATCATCCCGACTATGACTTCCCCGATGGCATCATCGACACCGCCGTCGGTTGTTTTGAATCAATACTTAAATCCATTAAGTTATAATCAAGTTATGATTGAGTCACCTGTGACCCGTGGATTAATACTTTAACCTTTAACCTGTAACCTTTAAACTTTACCAATATATGAAGAAAATATTCTCGTGCATTCTGACTTTTGTCGCCCTGGGACTGATGTCCGGTTCAGTCTATGGCCAAGATTATAATTCTCAGTTGGTTGACGGCCAGTCGTGTACCTCAATCATGGTTGGGAAGAAGGCTTCCACCGATGGCTCTGTCATCACCTCGCACACCTGCGACGGCCGGTATCGCACCTGGATGACTGTGGAACCTGCCGCTGACCATAAACGAGACGCGGTCCATACGGTCAAGAAAGGGACCATGCACACAGTACATCCCAATGACACCACTGGAGTCCGTATTGCGGGGACAATCCCACAGGTGGCTCATACATACGCATATCTAAACACGGCTTACCCGTGTCTGAACGAGAAGCAGCTGGCGATAGGTGAGACTACTTTCGGAGGTCCCGACATACTGGTGAACAAGAACGGCATGTTCAATATCGAAGAATTGGAGAGGGTGGCGTTGCAACGGTGTGACAATGCCCGTGATGCCATTCGACTGATAGGCAGTCTGATCAAGCAGTATGGTTATGGCGACGGTGGCGAGTGTATCACTATCGCCGACCGTAATGAGGTGTGGCAGATGGAGATATTGGGCGAAGGCCCCGACCGTATAGGTGGCGTCTGGGCGGCGCAGAGAGTCCCAGACAATCATGTCGCCGTGAGTGCCAACATTCCCAGGATAGGTAAATTGAAACGCAGTGACAAGGAGTATTTTATGTGTTCTGACAATATCGAGGCTGTTGCAAAGAAATATGGATTGTGGGATGGCAAGGGCGACTTTGTATTCTGGAAGGCGTTCAATGCCAGTTACGCTAACGGCAAGAATTTCAGGGAGAGGGAATTCTTTATCCTCAACTCTTTGGCTCCTTCGCTGGGTCTGTCGATGGATATGGATGAACTGCCGTTCTCTGTCGTCCCCGACCAGAATGTTGATGTCAGCGACGTGATGCAACTGCTTCGTTCCACTTATGAAGGAACAGATATGGATATGTGTCGCAATATCAAGACTGTTGTCAACCGCAAACGTGATGACGGCACGGTATACAAGGACACCATCATCAGTCCTATTGCCAACCCATGGATGGGAGGCAACATGCAGGGCACGCTTAATTGGTTGAAGCCTGGAACGGTGGAGTTTAAACGTACCGTGAGCGTCGCATGGTGCTCATACTCCTTTGTGGCTCAGCTTCGAGACTGGCTCCCCGACGAGGTGGGTGGAATATGCTGGCTGGCTGTCGACAACCCGGGACAAAGTCCCCGTGTGCCTATCTTCTGTGGCACCACACGGTTGCCAAAGGTGTATAATGTTTGCGGACAGAAGAAGTTTGACGAGAATGCTGTGCTGTGGAAATACCGCAAGGCTAACAAGCTCGCTACTGTGTCATGGCAACGTACCCGCGACATCATGATGAAAGAGTTGATGGAGCAGGAGAAGAAAGCCTTCAATGGACTGAAAGAACTTGAAGAGACAGTGAGGTCGTTGAAAGCTTTGGAAAGCGAAGACTATAACCCGTCACAGAGAATCTCCGACGCACTGAACGACTACACATATAAAGTGTATGACAATACCAGTTATGCGTGGCGAGGTCTGGAGGAGATATTCTGGCAGATGTTCGGTATGGGATTCTGATTACTGCAACCTGACACGTGGGTCGAGCCAGCCGTAAATGATGTCCACGATAATGTTGATGAGTACCAGCAGGACACAGATGAAGAGGATGGCTCCCATAACCACAGGGAAATCATATTTCTCCAGTCCATCGACGACTACAACACCCATTCCTTTCCAGTCGAAGACATATTCCACGAAGACGGCTCCAGCCAGCAGTCCGGCGAGCCATCCTGATGCCGATGTGACTATGGGGTTCAGGGCGTTGCGAAGTGCGTGACGGAATATCAGCCGACTCTTGGGCATTCCTTTTGCCCGTGCGGTGCGGATATAGTCCTGTGACAGCGCTTCGAGTATGGAGTTCTTGGTGAGCTGAACCAACACCGACAGCGGACGTATTCCCAATGTCAGGGCTGGAAGAATAAGATTTTTTAGGTCTATGTATTCTCCGTTGCCGTAGTTGTCGACTGTGTAAAGGTTGCCGAACATGTTGAGGTGTGTTATATCCGCCAGCACGTAGGCAAAGAACCAGGCTATAAGTATGGCGGCGAAGAAGGAGGGAAGCGACATTCCCATTGTTGACAATAGTAATGTGAGACGGTCAATCCAAGTGTTCTTCTTCAAGGCACACAATATTCCGAGCAATATACCTAATACCAAGGCAAAGGTCATCGCTGTGAGTGCGAGGACTGCCGTCTGGGGGAAGGCGGTGAGGATGACTTGCGACACCTTCCTCTTGGTTTGATATGATCTTCTCAGATAGGGGGCTTTCAATACCACCGATGTTGTGCCGACATGGAACAGGGTGGTGTAGGGCTCGTATTTGTCGGGGTCCAGATACCAGAAACTGGATGCCTCCTTGTTGTTGTGGAACGAAATGGGAGCCAGATCGTTGAGGTAGGCTAGATACTGTGTGGCAATGGGTTTGTCGCGGCCTAGGTCACGGTTGATGATTTCGATACTCTCGGCATCGGCACGCTGGCCGAGCATCATCCTGGCAGGGTCTCCCGGGAGGATGTTGAACAGGAAGAATACCAGGGTCACAACTCCCAGCAATACCAGAAGACCGTATAATAACCGTTTAACGATATACCGAACCATACTGACAATTTAATATCTTAACACCTTAACAAATAAACAACTCAACAAATAAACAATTAAACAAATAAACAATTCATTGTCTCAAACCGTGGACGACGGATTTTTTCGCGACGAAATCTTTCAGATAGAAAGGCACAAAATAGGCGACATCCTCGGTTTCTCCGTTTTTAAGTTTATGCTCTGCTATCTCCGCCAGACCCTCTGCTGACAGTCTGAATTGCGTGTCGTATCTTGCGTTGGGGTGTGTCGAGAGTATTTCGCGGGTCTTTTCAGCGCCGTCGCCGATGAATGTCACTTCGTCTTTGTCGAGCCATTTGTCGAAAATACCTGGTTCGATGACATCTGCATCGGTGTCACGAACTTGACCCTCGCGACTGAAGATGGCTGTGTAGCATTCCATCCGGCGTGCGTCAATCATCGGACACACATACCCCATGTAGTCAGGGTGTTGCTTGTAGAACAACGCCGCCATGCTTTGCAGTGTTGGTACTGAAAGTAATGGAATGTCAAGGGCATAGCATATTCCTTTGGCACTGCTGACGCCGATACGGAGTCCGGTGTACGAGCCGGGTCCTGATGATACGCATACCGCATTCAGCGATGAGCTACCGGTGCTGCGGACTACTTTCAGCAACTCGTCAATGAATACTGCCAGTCTGGAAGAATGGGCGTTGGATTCCTCGCTGTGACGCTCTGCTATTATCGTGCCGTTGTCAGAGATGGCGGCAGAGCATATCTGTGTCGCTGTTTCAAGAAGAAGGATACTCATGACTCACTACCTCATATCTATTATCTCGGCGTTAGGATGCTGGGCTTTGGGAAACGTGAAGTCGGTATCAGCGGATTTTACGTTACTCTTGAAATTGCTGATGATGTATTCCCCGCTGCTGGAGTCGTAGTTGTGCATCTCCAGACGTTGCAGTATGCCGCTGGTGGAGTTTATTATAAGTCTTATCTTGTGATAACTCTTCGACTTTAAAGGAGTCATATCGATGACGGCATTGCCGTTCTGCTCCTGGCGGATAAACTTGGCTTTGAAACTCTTCTTGTAATTCGACAGGATGGCGCCGGGATTGAGTAGATTGTCTTCCGATTCACTCATTTTGTTGACCACCACTTCGTTGGTCTCTTTGTTCCAGTGCCATGTGGATGTCCCGTCGCAATATAGTTCATTTCCGTCGAAACTGACGTGGTATAGTCCTTTCTTATATAATACAGAGGCTTTCATGCGAGCGGTCTCTTTCTTGTCTGTATTCTTGTTTATCATTGTGACAGTGAAAGATACAGCGCCTGAGTTTATCTTCTCGGTGGCTTTCTTGAGTATTGTCTCAGCGTTCTTGTCCACAGTCCCGTTCGAGGTGTGGGTAATCTGCGACCATGCCGGCATGAAGCAGGCGGTCAGAAGAATTACAGTGAGAAATCTTTTCATGATGGTTGTTTTTTTAGAAACAGTTTTGAATTCAAAATAGTTTCTTAATAACGGCGAAACAAGCAAAAAAGTATTATAAGTTCCTTAACCATTTAATCTCATCTGCCCATCTTGTCGGGTCGGGAGTTTCTAGGATGATGGGGATGTTGTCGAATCGGGAGTCGTGCATAAAGCGAGGGAAAAACTCTTTGCCGAGGAAGCCTTCGCCCAGCACTTCGTGGCGGTCTACATGACTTCCGGCATCTTTCTTGCTGTCGTTCAGATGTATGGCACGTAAGTATTTGAAACCTATGACTCGTTCAAACTCTTCAAAACAGAACTGGTAACCCATCTCGGTTGAGAGGTCGTAACCGGCGGCGAGGGTGTGGCAGGTGTCGATGCAGACACCTACACGGCTCTTGTCGTCGATGCCGTCGATGATTCGGGCGATGTGTTCAAAGCGCCATCCCAGATTGCTTCCTTGTCCGGCAGTGTTCTCTATGACGGCAGTCACACCCTCTGTCTTGCTGAGTGCGAGATTCACCTCGCGGGCAATCTGATCAAGGCATTCCTCTTCGCTAATTTTGTTCAAGTGACTGCCCGGATGGAAGTTGAGCATCTGTAATCCAAGTTGTTGCGCTCTTTGCATCTCGTCAAGGAATGCCGCACGGCTTTTCTGTAAAGTATCCTCGTCGGGCGAACCTAGATTGATAAGATAGCTGTCGTGAGGCAGCACCTGTTTGGGACTGAATCCACGGTCGGCGAGCAGAGCCTTGAAACCGTCGATTTCCATTTGGGGAAGAGGTTTGCTCACCCAGCTGCGTTGATTGCGTGTGAAGAGGGCGAAGGCGTTCGCCCCGATAGCCTCAGCGTTAAGAATGGCATTTCCCACTCCGCCTGAAGCACTTACATGAGCGCCGATGTATTTGGTCATATCGTTATTAGCGTTTAATTGGTATAATATTTAGTTTGCAAAGATAAATAAAATATTTCATTTAGTAATGATTTTTGCCGTGTCGAAGATTATTCGTAACTTTGCAAAAAAATATGGGATGGGGTATGCCCGTCTGAAGAATGACATTATGAATGATTACTGAGAAGAAATGATAGTGTGTGTATTTCTTTAATTTCTGAAAATCAAAAATTAAACTATATGAACAAAATAGTATTGATTACAGGGGCAACGAGCGGTATCGGTCTCGGCTGTGCCCGTAAATTCGCCGCCAACGGCGACCGTCTTATACTTACTGGACGCAACGAGAAGCGTTTGGAAGAAATTCGCAATGAATTGACTGCCAATGGTACTCAGGTGCTGACGCTGGTTTTCGACGTGCGTGACCGTGAGAAAGCGACGCAGTGCATAGAGGGGCTTCCCCAGGAATGGCGTGATATCGACGTCTTGGTCAATAATGCGGGACTGGCTCTCGGTCTGGAACCGGAATATGAGGGCAGTTATGATGACTGGGACACCATGGTGGACACCAATATCAAAGGTTTGTTGACTATGACCCGTCTTGTCGTCCCCGGTATGGTGAAACGTGACAGAGGTCATATCATCAATGTCGGTTCGGTGGCAGGCGATGCCGCCTATGCCAACGGCAACGTGTACTGTGCCACCAAGTCTGCCGTGAAGACTATAACCGACGGTCTGCGTATAGATGTCGCCAACACTGCAGTGAGGGTCACCAATCTCAAGCCGGGACTGGTGGAGACTAACTTCAGCAACACCCGCTTCCATGGTGATACCGAGCGTGCCGCCAACGTGTATAAAGGTATCAAACCGTTGACGGGTGATGACATTGCTGATGTGGCTGTCTACGCCGCCAATGCTCCCGCTCATGTGCAGATTGCCGAGGTGCTTATCCTCGCAACCCACCAGGGCAGTGGCAGTGTGATTGTCCGTAAGTAAACGGTTACACCTTCTTGTCGTTTTCAAGAATCTTGGAGAGTAACTTTGCGGCGGGTTGGTTTAGACGGTGTCCGAATTTGTCGCACCAATGAATCTCATATCCAAGCTGCTGCAATGCTGTGGCGTTTTGTTTGGCAGGTTCTCTGCCAACCAATTCGTCGTCGGTGGAGAATAACGCCACCATACGGGCTGAACGTATAGGTGTACGCTGGTCACGTATCGCCATATAACGTTTCACTAGGGGCTCGTCGATGGTGTATTCGGTGGCGCCGTCCTCACGTTCACAATGAAACGGATGTTTGCCATAGCCAATACGCCGAAGTGTGGTCTCTATATTATAGGTGGGGTTGATGGCAACCTTTGTCGCTTCGGGGGCATCTAGGTAGAGCAGATAGAGTCCGCCGAGTGAGGTGCCGGCGATCAGGGTTGGCGAGAATACCTTTACATAGTCCTCCAGAATAGCCATGGCCTCATCGGGCTCGACGGGAAGTTCCGGTGAGAGCCACTCGTAACGGTCCAAATAATGTCCCAAAGACGACTTGGTGCCGCTCTTCGCGCCGCTGCCCATCCCGTGGATGTATAGTGCGTAGGGGAGAGGCTGGTAGTCATATCTGTAATTACTGTCGGTCATGATGTGGCAGGTGGTTATTCTTCTACTGCTAATTCTTCCTCACTACCACTTCCTAGATCGACAAGACCGAGGTAATACAGTTCTGTGAAACTCTCATTGCCGAAGGGATACTGACCTAGTCTCAGGATGTTATTCATCGAGGATGTCATAAGGAACTGGTTGATTGCCACTGCGTCTTCACGGTGTTTTACAATATGGTTGAGAGTTGCCTCAGCAACCTTAAATCTTTTCTCGTTGTAAATCTTGTTGGGAATGACAGACCATGTTGACGGACCATAACAGGGGTTGGAGAGCTGTTCGCCACAACGCCAGATACGCCACAGGAAGAAAAGATAGGGAGAATA
The DNA here is from genome assembly GCA_002309155.1 of Bacteroidales bacterium UBA1223. Lineage (GTDB taxonomy): Bacteria > Bacteroidota > Bacteroidia > Bacteroidales > P3 > Colimorpha. The sequence continues at coordinate 62,489 of DBXB01000027.1, forward strand.
TCTGCCGTCATCGAGCAGAGGCTCAATAACGTCAAAGGCGATATAGTAATAGTCGACTTGGGACGTATATGCCATCGTGTAGGAGCATTTCTTGCTGAAGTCTTTCTCCTTCTTGATTTTTTCAAGCATCAGCTTGATGTCTTTCTCGGCGTCGGACGATTCGTTGTTCTCGGGGGTGATTCTTTTGCAACGCAGTTTCTTGTACAAGTCGTCAGCCTCATTTCTGTAATTCATACTTCCCCAGTATTCCTCGTCGGATAATTTGGCATAGTTGGTGATGTTGTAACGGGTGGCAAGGGTGGAGTCGACCAAGTCGCTGTATTCTATGAATTGTTTGTATGCAACAGTGTCTAACTCAGATAAATCTTGGCTGACAACAGTTGTTGTGAGTTGGAGATACTGGGTGACCATGGCTCGGATGTCATCGTTTTTCAAGATGCTGACATCGGCATGTTTCAACGACTCCAGAGCATCTTCCGACGACTCATATCTGTACCATACGTCTACAACGGATTTGATACCGTTGACCAGGACACTGGCATTGTATAACTCCACCATGTCGGCAAAGAATGGTTCATCAGGGTATTTGTCGGCAGACATATAGTAGCAGAATAGATCTTCGCCACTCTCTATTTCGTTGGTGTATTGACACTCTGTATAATCGAAATCGTCGGTTTCGGATTCGATGGAATTGTTGTTGTGCTTTTTGACGATGATGAAGACTATGGCGATGGCTATCGCTATGATGGCTATGATGCCCCAAGTTTTTTTGTTCATTTTTTGATTTGTTGATATGGTGATATGATGATAGGGTGACCTGTGACCTGTGACCCGTGAATGGTGATTAAACCCTTTAAACCTTTTAAACCTCTACTTAAGAAAAAACCGGCTCTATAACATACGGAGCCGGTTTTATTATGAATAATACCTCGCCGTTAATAATTGGGTAACGGGTCGGTTTTATGCTTTGAGTAAGAAGCTGATATTGTCTTTCAGACTGTATTCTTTGGTGTTCTCCATGGTGGTCTTGAAGACTTTCATCTTGTTGTTTTTGCCTATGAGTGACAGGCGGCCGTCTTCAAGAAGAAGGGCTGTGGCTTCGCGAATTGCGGCGACAGTTGCCTTGGGGTTTACCATGATGTATTCTTTGAGACGGTCGTCGCGGGTCTCGCCACCATGTTTCGGATCAAAGAAATCAGTATAGTGCGGATTGATCTGGAAGGGCACTATTCCCATGCAGTCGAATGAGGCGGGCATGACGATAGGCATGTCGTTGGTGGTGCAGAGGGTCGGACCTGCCACATTCGAGCCGGCGCTCCATCCCATATAAGGCATGCCGTCGAAAGCACGCTGACGGATGGCCTGCATGAGTCCGGTGCGCTGAAGCTCGCGGACAAGATGGAAGGTGTTGCCACCGCCCACGGCGACGCAGTCGGTATCGTACAGTGCGTTGATGGGCAATGCTTTGTGGTGCACGCTGGTGAGCTTCACGCCAAACTCTTTATATACAGCAGCCACTTTAGCCTCGTATGCGTCGTAGCTTTTGGTGAGTCCGCCCGGTGCCAGTGAGACGCCGGCATAAGGAACGAAGAGCACTCGTTTTACGTTATGGCGTTTGCAGAAATCTGCTATCATGTCTTTGCACCAGCCTAAGTAGGCCTCTCCACGCATAGTGGAGTTGCTTATCAATAGTAAATTACGTTTGTCCATGGTTTATGTGTTTATACGTTGATACGTTGATATGTTGATACGGGGATATGGTTAGTGTGAATTTTTATATGCGATTAATCGGTTTATAAAGGCCGTGATTTTCTTTGTAGATGCGATGAGTTGCTCCTTTGTTTCGTTTGTGCAGTAGTCTAATTCTTAGGCAAGATATAACATACTTCTAACTTCTGCACAACTTCCTTTTGCGATTTGAAGGAATCTTACATTTGTGGCGTTTGAACCAGATTCACTGCCTTCTGCAATATTGTTCATAATAGAGACTGATGCTCGTTGTATTTGGTCGCGAAAACCATAGTCTCTATTATCTTTCATTAATTGATAAATTGATATTGTTAATGTTTTTGCTTCTTGCCAAACTTCCAGATCTTCAAAGTAAGCCATACCTTATCAACATTAATCTTATCAACATATCAACAGACTAAAGGTCGAGGGTTGCGTAAGTTGCGTTCTGCTCTATGAATTCGCGGCGTGGGGGTACGTCGTCGCCCATAAGCATGGAGAAGGTCCTGTCGGCGCTGGCGGCGCTGTCGATGGTGATTTGGCGGAGCTGGCGGTTCTCAGGATCCATGGTTGTTTCCCAGAGTTGCTCGGGGTTCATCTCTCCCAAACCTTTGTAACGCTGTACGTGTACGGCGCTTTCCTTGCCACCACCAAGTTCGTCGATGGCACGCAGACGGTCGTCCTCGGTCCAGCAATAGACGTTTTTCTTGCCTTTCTTAACAGAGTAGAGTGGGGGAGTGGCAAGGTAAACGTAACCATTCTCAATGAGTTCAGGCATATAGCGGAAGAAGAAGGTTAGCATCAGGGTGTCGATGTGCGAACCATCGACATCGGCATCGGTCATGATTATCACCTTGTGGTATCTCAGTCCGTCCATATTCAGAGCCTTGCTGTCTTCGTTGGTGCCGACTTTGACTCCCAGAGCTGTGTAGATGTTGCGGATCTCTTCGCTCTCGAATGCTCTGTGCTGAAGGGCTTTCTCTACATTGAGAATCTTGCCTCGCAGAGGAAGAATAGCTTGGAATCTGCGGTCGCGACCTTGCTTGGCACTTCCGCCTGCCGAATCTCCCTCGACAAAGAATATCTCGCATACCGAGGGGTCTCCGTCCTGGCAGTCGGCCAGTTTGCCGGGAAGTCCGCCACTGCTGAATACTGTACCACGCTGAACCATCTCGCGGGCTTTGCGTGCCGCTTGGCGGGCACGTGCGGCGAGGATGACTTTCTCGACAATCTGCTTGGCCTCGTTGGGATGCTCCTCAAGGTAGTTCTCAAGCATCTCGCTCACGGCGCTGTCAACAGCTCCACGAACTTCGGTGTTGCCGAGTTTGGTCTTTGTCTGTCCCTCGAACTGGGGCTCGGCGACTTTGACGCTGATGATGGCTGTCAGACCTTCGCGGAAGTCGTCGCCGCTGATCTCCACCTTGGCTTTTGCGAGCATGCCCGATTTATCGGCATAGTTCTTCAACGTGCGGGTGAGTCCGCTGCGGAAACCGGTGAGGTGGGTGCCGCCTTCGTGGGTGTTGATGTTGTTTACATAGCTATGCAGGTTCTCGCTGAACGAGGTGTTGTACTGCATGGCAATCTCGATAGGTATGCCCTGGCGCTCGCCTTCAATATAGATGCAGTCGGGCATCAGTCTCTCACGGTTCTCGTCAAGGTATTTGATGAAATCTTGCAGACCGTTTTCAGAGAAGAAACGTCTTTTGAATGTCTCGCCCTGCTCGTTTTTGTTACGGCGGTCTTCAATGTTCAGTTCGATGCCTTTGTTTAGATAAGCCAGTTCACGGAGTCTGTTCTCCAGAGTGTTATAGTCGTATTCGGAGACGGTGAAAATTTTCGGGTCGGGATGGAAATGGATGCGGGTGCCTCGTTTCTCAGTCGTGCCGACCTCTTTCACGGGATAAAGAGGCAGTCCGCGACTGTACTCCTGACGGTAAACCTTGCCGTCACGATAGACTTCAGCGGTCATGGTGTCGCTGAGGGCGTTCACGCAACTGACGCCGACACCGTGCAGACCTCCCGAGACTTTGTAGCTGCCTTTGTCGAACTTACCTCCGGCATGGAGGACGGTCATGACGACCTCAAGAGCTGAACGGTGCTCTTTCTCGTGCATGTCAACAGGTATTCCGCGGCCATTGTCCTCAACGGTGATGGAGTTGTCTTCTTCTATGGTGACAAAAATCTTTGAACAGTATCCAGCAAGGGCTTCGTCTATGGAGTTGTCCACTACCTCATATACCAAATGATGCAGTCCTCTGAAGTTGACATCGCCGATATACATGGCAGGACGCATTCTCACTGCCTCAAGACCTTCAAGGACTGTGATGTTATTGGCACTGTAATTCTCTTGTTTCAAGTTGTTTAAATCTTCGCTCATTATACTTCGTCATTATTATTTTAAGATGCAAAATTACATTTTTTTTATCAAATATCACCCCTTTTCCCCTCTGTTTTTTCAACAAAATGTGAAAAAAAATATTTTGTAACTAATATATTGATAATTATTTTGTTATGATATGTTGAGATAGGCTTTGGTATCTTTTTTGGATATAGTTTCAGTTCTTTTTAATATTTTGAGTAATTTTGCACTGTTCAAAAATATCTTTTGAGTTGAAGAAAATACTGATGTTGTTAATATTGAGTGCTTTCTTCTCAACGGTTTCCTCACAGGAATTCCGTTGCGGAGTTACTGTCAATTATCAGAAATTACAGAGCACAACACAACAGTACGAGACTGGCGACATCAAGATTTTCGAGACAATGAAGCGTGCCATCGAGGATTTTATCAACGAACGCCATTGGACTACCATCGATTTTGAGCAGGTGGAGAAACTCGACTGCTCGATAAGTATCATTCTTTCGGAACGCACCTCGGCCACTGATTTCGGTGGTCAGATCTCCATACAGTTGCGTCGTCCTGTCTTCAATTCCAACTACACTACCGGTGTCTTCAACTATCTGGAGGGTGCCAAGGATTTTGTCTTCACTTTCAATGAGAGTCAGCCTCTTGAATTCGACCCCAACACGTTTTACGACAACCTCTCGTCTACTCTTGCCTACTATTGCTACATAATGCTGGGTCTCTATTTCGACTCCTATGGACCTAACGGTGGCGAGCCATTCTTCGAGATGGCTCGTAACATCGCACAGGTGGCGGGTAGTACCACGAGTTACAAGGGCTGGAACGCCCGTGACAGCCAGAAGTCACGCTACTGGTTCGTGGAGAATCATACCAACTCCGCTTACGAGGCGCTCCATAGCGTATACTACTATTACTACCGTCTGGGTCTCGACATGATGACCAAAGACCAGCCTACTGCTCGTCAGAATATTCTGGAAGCCATGAAATACCTGCTCCAGGTTCATAAGAAACGTGCCAACCTGCTGTCGGTGACTCAGTTCCTGGATGTCAATATGGCGGAGATTGTCTCAATATTCACTCCCGCTCCTCAGGAAGAGCAGAAGACTATCTACGATATCATAAAGGAGATAAGTCCTATCAATATCGTCAAGCTGAAAGACTGGAACATTAAATAATTGAAATCAAAACGTATAAACAATAATATAATTATGACCCAAATACCGATTCAAAAAGAGGTGATAGACCGTATCGCCGCAAGCAACAAAATAAGCAATCCCGGCAAGGCAAGCATCCGCGAGATGCGTAAGATGATTCAGGATGTGGAACATGAGACTGGCATCCGCTTCGTGAAGATGGAGATGGGCATCCCAGGTCTGCCGGCTCCGCAGGTGGGTGTCAACGCCCAGATTGAGGCCCTCAAGAGTGGCGTCGCCAGCATCTATCCCGAAATCTACGGTACCGCTGACTTTAAGCATGAGGCCGCCCGTTTCGTGAAGAACTTCCTCGACATCGACGTCACCCCTGACTGCTGCGTGCCTACCGTGGGCTCTATGCAGGCGGGTTTCGCCAGTTTCCTGACTCTGACTCGCTACGATGCCAAGAAGACCAAGGTGCTCTTCATCGACCCTGGATTCCCCGTGCAGAAACAGCAGTGCCGTGTCCTTGGCATCCCTATGAAGGCTTTCGACGTCTACGAGTACCGTGGCGACAAACTGCGTGACAAACTCGAAGAGGAACTGAAGGATGGCGACGTGGCTTGCATGATTTTCAGCAGTCCCAACAACCCCGCCTGGTTCTGCTT
>DBXB01000027.1:68455-75588 GCA_002309155.1 Bacteroidales bacterium UBA1223
GACTACAGCGTCCCCGGCAAGGCTCCGTTCCAGCCCACCGTGGCTAAGTATACCGACCTCTACGTCATCATGATTTCCGGATCCAAGAGTTTCAGTTATGCCGGTGAGCGTATTGCCATGATGGTCTGCTCACCCAAGCTGTTCAATATGGAATGCCCAGACCTGGCTCGCTACTATAGCCAGACTCAGTTAGGACGTGCCCTGATCTTTGGTACACTCTACTGCCTCAGCTCTGGTACGGCACACAGTGTGCAGTATGCTATGGCGGCAATGCTGAAGGGTGCCAACGACGGCACTTTCAACTTCGTCAAGGATATCAGGGAATATGGCGAGAAGGCGGGCATCATGAAGAAGATGTTCACCGACAACGGCTTCTTTATTGTCTACGACAAAGATATGGGCGAGGATATCGGCGACGGTTTCTATTTCACATTCTGCTATCCTGGTTTCGAAGGCGTCGACCTGCTCAACGAACTTATCCGTTACGGCATCAGCGCTATCGCCCTCGACATCACGGGCAGCCACAAGCAGGGCATCCGCGCCTGCGTGGCACTTGTGTTGCGCGACCAGTTCCCCGACCTCAAGGAGCGTCTGGAGAAATTCCACGCCGACCATCCCATCAAGTAAAGAGTGGTTATAGTAATATAGTAAGGGGCTCCGAATCGGAACCCCTTATTTATTTTCAGAACTAGTGTGGATGGAAAATTATTTTTTGATAATCTTGATTGTGTCAGTCTCGGTGCGGAGCATATATACACCTCTTGATAGGTAGCTAATGTCTAGAAGGGTCTTGCCGTCGGACTCTGCAGTGAGCAGGAGGCGACCCATGATGTCGAAGAGTTGGATGGTGCCAGCTGCGGTTTCAATGGTCAGCATAGAGCTTGTCGGGTTGGGGTAGGCTTTTATACCGAAATGTTCTGAAGGTCTGTCGATGTTGTTGCCTGGCAGTCGCTCGTAGCATCCGATGTCAGTACGGTAGTTACGTATGCGGATGTTGCCGTCAAGATCCCTTTCGTAGGATGTGCCTCTGACGGTGTCGCCGGCGTCAATAAGTGGCGAATGAATGCTGAGATGCCAGTCTCCGTCACGGTCCGAAGGTCCCATGACGGTGTCGGGGTCGATGAAGTAAGGTCCCAGACCCTCTGCGGGAGGACGGTTGATGGCGACGAGTCCAAAATTGCTATTGCTGTCAATGTCGCCGAAACCTTCGATGGCTGAGAAGAAGGTCTTGCTGATATTGTCGTTGGAGAGGGAACTCTGGTTATGCCAGATGACGCAGTTGCGTATCTTGACATTGGTATTTGCGATTCCTGTCCCGTTGTTGCAAACTATGTTGCAACCGTCGATAAGGGTGTTGTTTGTGCCGGTGATACCTGTGCCGTCATTGTGCATAACTATGCTGTTCTTGATGTATCCGCCGGAGAGGGAGACACCGGAGCAATAGTTGTGGCGTATCAGACAACAAAGTATGCCACCCGAGCCGATAGATACTGCCGAACCGTTGGCAGTTGACGAACTGTTACGCTCAACGATGCAGTTCTCCAGTTTAAGTCCAGTAGACATGGTTACGCCGGAGCCGTCAGAGGCATATCCATCTGCGAAAGTCATGTTGTATATATTAGAGCTGCTGCTGAGGCTTGGTGAATATAGTACCATTCGCTCTCCTTTTCCGCTCATTATGCTGGGAGGGTTCTCTGGATTGCGGTCGTTGACGGATGATTCGGTGCCGTCGAATCCTCCATAGATCTTTGTGCCTGAAGGCATAGTGAATGCGGATGTGCCGTTGGTGTCGCCATAGTAGGTGCCACTCTTCACCCAGATATTCCCTTTCTTGTAGAGTCCACATATCTCCATAGCCGCTTCAAGATTGGGTGTGGCCGCTGACCAGGATGAACCGTCGCCCTGTTTGTCGCTGTCGACATAGTACTGGTTGTTGAATGGCGCAAGACCAGAGGGAGTGATATTGAATACCGCCGCCTGATTGCTGGAGTAGCCGTGAACGCTGGTGAGAGAGTAGTAGCCGTCGCCAGATCCGCTCCAACCGAAATTGAAATGGTATTTACCGCTGTTGTTGTATCCGTCGCAGACAAAGGCGTGGCCACCGTCGCTGTTGCTTCCGCTATAATAGACGGGAAGTCCCATGTCGAGGTCGTGACGCAACATGGAATCCCACGCACTCGAGCTGAAACTGCTCTTAACCAGCTGGTATGCATTTGTGTAACCAAAGAACTTAAGAGCGTCGGGAACGTCGCTGCTTGCCGCACCGCTTCCGGTAGTGTGGGTAGGATTCTCGTAGTTCATCTTGACAGCCACACCGCAGTGGTAGCAAAGCAAAGATACCGCATGCCTCTGGTTTTGGGAAGAGTAATAGGTTATCTGGTTGGGCATCTGGTTGTAGTCGTAGTATGCCGAGTCGAATTGTGCCTCCAGTGTGCCGAAATAAGAATGGCCGTAGCTGCTATGGTAGAATCCCCTGGAGGGATAACGGTGGTAGCGTATGATCTGAGCCATCGCCGTTGCCACGCAACCTGTCACGGAATGGCCGTTGTTGGTGTAACTGCTGTTGTATGCAGGACAGTAGTCGTTGTATCCCGCACCCTGGTCCCATTGGGTCTGTAAGAGAGCATTGACGCCTTTGCTGCTGCCGGAGTAGAAAGAACTTGCGTCGTGTTGCAGCGCATACCATTCGTTGCGGCATCTTGTCTGGTGCTCCTCTATGGGTTGTGGACGAGATGTTAATGCTCTTACCGCCTGCAGGTCTTGTGCATAGCCGTCAAGCCATGACTTGAGAGCATCGGGCATGGCGACGCTGTCGTAAGGTCCGTTGAAAGAATAGCCTATTACGGGAGTCTCGTCTTGACGTGAACCGACAATGATAAATCCACGGTCGCCTATATTGTAGATGTAGAATAGGGGTGCGTTGTCTGTCCCGACAACCGTGTTGTATAGACTGGTGGGGATTTGTGACAGAGAAGGCTCAATAACGGAGATATACTGTTTTGCTGCGAATTGAGCGGTTGCGGCATCTATGGACTGGGCGTGGAGGGATGACAGGCATAGAGTTGTCGCGATAATAATAAGAAGTTGTTTCATTATATATAATATTTGGAAAGGAGTCGGTCGGGGTTAGCAGTTCAGGAAGTTCCTGACGTTGTCAAGGACGATGCCGGCACGTATGTCGAAAGCTTCGCGGCTAGCATAGCCGATATGCGGGACTACCACGCAGTTGGGAGCTGAGAGAAGAGGATGGTTGGTGTCGAGAGGAGGTTCCTTCTCGAAAACGTCGATGCCGGCACCACGGATGGAACCGTTTTTCAGAGCCAGAGCCAGAGCGTCGATATCCACCACGTTGCCACGGGCTGTATTGATGAGTATGGCAGAGGGTTTCATCGTGGATATCAGCCTGGAGTCGATCAGGTGGAATGTCTCGTTGTTCAGTGGTACGTGAAGGGATATGATGTCGGATTCGGCGACGAGTGTGTCCAATGTGCAGTATTTGACTCCCAGCGCCATGATTTCCTGTCTCTCAGTACGGCTGTATGCCAGGATGTTGCAACCAAATGCCTTCAACAACTTTATCGTTGCAGAACCAATAGCACCAGTTCCCACAATACCTACGGTTTTGCCTCGGAGTTCGATACCCAAGTAGTTGTTGCGGGTTCCTCCATTCCTTGTGGCGAGATCCAGTTCGGTGATTTTCCTCATCACGTCAATCATGAGTCCTACGGCAAGTTCGCTGACTGCCGTTGTCGAGTATCCTGCCGCATTCTTTACTGTTATGCCGTGTTGTTTACAGTATTCGAGGTCAATGTGGTCTAGACCCGTGAAAGCTACGGAGAGCATCTTCAGGTTGCCGCAAGCTTCGAGAACATGCTGTTTGAGCGGTATGTTGGAGATGATGACGATGTCGCTGTCCTTCATACGGTCTATGAGAACTTGCTCGCTTTCGTTGCGGTCCATGTAATAGGAGAAACGGTGTCCTTTGTTTTCGAAGTCGACTTTTATCGATTCGAAATTTTCTTGACTGATTCCCAGGGGTTCTACGCAGGTTATGTTCATTGAGTTGATGATATTATTTGAGTTTATGATGAGGGTTTATTTGGACGAATTGATGCCACAATTAAAACAAAAACGGCAAAATACAGAAAATATTTTACCGTTTCTTTTTTACCGAAAAACCGAAGGAACCGATTTTTGTACCCAGACCGTAGTATTTGCCGTGAGAGTAGGTGAGTGGTGCGGCGTGGTTAAACTGAAAAGCCCCAGTGCCCTTGTCGATAAGTTTTTCCTCGGCGTCTACAGCAACCACTTCGGCGATGAACATGTCGTGGGAACCCAGCTCTCGGATTTCTGTGACTCGGCACTCGATGTTCAGTGGGGATTCGGCAATTAACGGGGCACTCACCTTCTGCGCTTTTTCAGGATGAAGCCCGAGCTCTTTGAATTTGTTGAAGTCCTTTCCGCTTCTTACCCCGCACCAGTCGGTGGCTTGTGCAAGGTCTTCGGTGGTGAGGTTGATGACGAACTCTCCCGTCTTCCGGATCAGCTCGTGGGAATGACGCTCTTTCCTGACAGAGATATAGCACATGGGTGGGTCGCTGCAGATGGTGCCGGTCCAAGCTACGGTGATGATGTTGTAGTTCTCAGGAGTGTCGCCACAACTCACCATAACTACAGGCAGTGGATAAAGCATGTTGCCTGGTTTGAAAGCCACTTTGCCCATAGTGAGGAAAGTATTATTCGCGGAATTTCTTTTCCAGGTCTTCAACCCAATGGTGGAACTGCTTGTCGGTCTCGCTGAGGTTGACGACATTCTTGCATGCATGCAGTACTGTCGCATGGTCGCGGTTGCCACATTGGAGTCCGATGATGGCCAGGGATGATTTTGTCATCTTTTTGGCGAAATACATCGTGAGTTGTCGGGCGGTGACGAGTTCGCGTTTTCTGGAGTTGGAGAGCACGCTGTCGAGAGGCAGTTTGAAGTAGTCGCACACCACTTTCTGGATGTAGTCGATGGTTATCTCCCTGCTGGTGCTTTTCACGAACTGGTCGATCATCTGTTTTGCGAGATCAAGGGTAATCTGACGGTGGTTGAGAGATGCCTGGGCTATGAGAGACACCAGGGCACCTTCCAGTTCGCGGATATTGGTGTTGATATTATAAGCAATATATTCTATTACCTCTTCAGGCATATCGATGCCGTCGTTTGCCAGTTTTTGTCTCAGGATGGCGAGGCGAGTCTCAACGTCGGGTACCAGGAGATCGGCGGAGAGTCCCCATTTAAGTCTTGAGAGCAGACGGGGCTCGAGGGTTCCGAGTTCTGACGGAGCTTTGTCGCTGGTGATGATAATCTGGCTGTGGCGTTGGTGCAGGTAGTTGAAGATTTGGAAGAAGGCCTCTTGGGTGTGGATGCCTTTGTTCGACCAGAACTGGATGTCGTCGAGGATGAGGAAGTCTACGAGTTCGTAGAAGTGGATGAAATCGTTGGTGTTTTTGTTCTTGACGGCATCGACATACTGCTGGAGGAACTGCTCAGAGGTGACATAGAGGACAGTCTTGTCGGGGTGAAGTTCTTTGGTCTTGATGCCGATGGCATGGGCGAGGTGAGTCTTGCCCAGTCCGACGCCACCGTGAAGGAACAGCGGGTTGAATGAAGTCAGTCCGGGTTTCTCCGCCACTGCGTAGCCTGCGGCGCGAGCCAGACGGTTGCAGTCGCCCTCAATGAAGTTCTCGAGGGTGTAATTCCCGTTGAGTTGGGAGTTGATGCGGAGTTTCTGCAGTCCGGGCCATACAAATGGGTTGGGTATCTCGTGACCGTTCTCGTCTTCGGAGATGACCATGGGGACATCTTTGGGACGGTTGACAGTGGCTTGACGTCCCACGGATGGGATATTGGTTGCGATGGGCTGGTCGGCGATGCTTGTATCCATAAGGATGCTGTATTTAAGCATTCCGTTTGGACCCAACTGAAGTCTTATGGTCTTTTTCAGGAGGTCGATAAAATGCTCTTCGAGCCACTCATAAAAAAACTGACTGGGAACGCGGATAGTCAAGACGTTGTCTTCTAGTTGTATAGGTACAATAGGTTCAAACCAGGTGCGGTATACTTGTTCGTTTTCTGATCCGAGGTTCTCTTTGATAATCTTAAGGCAGTTTTCCCAAACAGATTTATAATTTTGCATCGTTGAATGAAGGTTTCAATATGATTAATCAATACTTATCAAAAATATATCTTTGTATCTTTGTCATGCAAATTTCCGACATTTATTTTTTTTTGCTTTTTTAAAAAAAAATTGCACGATATTCAAAAAAATATTATACCCTTCAACCATGCATATCGGCGGTAAAATGTAATAGAATTAAAAATTCTTATATGACAATTAATTATTGAAATCTTACCCTTTTTCTCGCACGATAATATATCACTTTTTTTTGAAACAAAAAATATTTTCTTAAAAAAATCACCTCTTTTAGTAACTTTTTTTGTTGAAAAAATAATGATTTGTCTGTTAGCAAGATGTATTAGTGTGGTGTTGTAATGATTGGATTTACAGTTTGTTACTGCAAATTATTGATAATTAATCTGAGTAAAAAAATGCTTTCGAGCAGTTCTCAGATTTTCAATATTTTTGATTTGGAATTGGGATTTGTCAACTTTTGAAGTTCATAAATTTTTGTATGTAATGAGATTTTTTTTCCTCTTTTTTTTGAAAGGCAAGACGGGATAGGTGATGCTAAAAATTATTTTTTAATGAATCCTATTATAATATAATAAAAGTGAGTATCTTTGTAGTCCTACAAAAAGTAGATAGTTTATTGTAATATATTATTAATAACCGTTTTAAATAAAATTAAAGAATGAAAACAGCTTATAATTTCAACGCAGGTCCCTGTGTCCTGCCGAAAGAGGCAATTGAGTCTACCATCGCCGCTATCCGCGACTTCGACAACACTGGTATTGGTCTGCTCGAAATCTCTCACCGTACCCCCGGTTGGGAGCGCACAATGGAAGAGACCCGTCAGCTGTGGCGTGATCTTCTGAACATCCCCGCAGAGTATGAAATCCTTTTCCTCGGTGGTGGTGCCAGCACCGGCTTCATGGATGTTCCCGCCAACCTGCTCAACAAGAAGGC
>DBXB01000027.1:75673-77682 GCA_002309155.1 Bacteroidales bacterium UBA1223
TACAGCTACATCCCGAAGGGTTGGACTGTTCCTGCTGATGCCGACTACTTCCATATTACAACCAACAACACCATTTACGGTACTGAGATCCGCAAGGACTTCGCCGCAAACGAGATCAACAACGTCATGCTCGTCGCCGATATGAGCTCTGATATCATGAGCCGTCCCGTCGACGTGAANNGTGAAGAAATATGGTCTCATCTATGGTGGTGCCCAGAAGAACGTTGGTCCTGCCGGTGTTACTTTCTACATCGTCCGCAAGGACATCCTCGGCAAGATTACCGATCGTCAGTATATGAATCCTCTGCCCACTATGGTCGACTTCCGCACCCATGCCGCTGAAGAGGCTAAGAACATCTCTATGTTCAACACTCCTCCGGTGAGCGCTATCTTCGTCATGCACGAGACCCTGAAGTGGGTTAAGAACACCATCGGTGGCGTTGCTGAGATGGAGAAGATCAACCTCAAGAAGAGCGCCCTGCTGTATGAGGAAATCGACCGCAACACCATGTTCCGTGGCACCGTCGAGAAAGAAGACCGCTCTATCATGAACCACTGCTGGGTTATGGCCGAGGGTCGCGAGAATCTCGAGGCTGACTTCATGGCTTTCGCCAAGGAGCGCGGTATGGTTGGTATCAAGGGTCACCGTTCTGTCGGTGGTTTCCGCGCCAGTCTCTACAACGCTTGCCCCATCGAAGCCGTCGAAGCTCTCGTTCAGTGCATGCAGGATTTTGAAAAAGCCCACAAATAAAGTTGAATTGTTGGGTGTTTAATTGTTGAATTGATCCGGAGTTGAATTGTTTATGTGTTGTCCACAACGGTTAAACAATTAAACAAATCAACAGTTGAACAATTAAACACCCATTTTGGTTGTTTGTGATGGGACACGTGTTTGCTTTTGAACGGTTAGAGGTATGGCAGTTGGCAAGAACGTTTTTGATGCAAGCATATAAATTGATTGATACCTTTCCTTCAAGCGAAAGGTATAATCTGGTTGATCAGATTAGGCGAGCAACAACGTCAATTGCTCTTAATCTTGCCGAGATGACATCACGAACTTCGTATAAGGAACAAGCCCATTTCTCTGAAATAGCATACGGCTCAGCCATTGAAGTTTATTGTTCTTTCCTATTGTCTTTTGATTTAGGTTATATAAATGATTCGCAATTGGAAGAAATAAAGGTGAGAATAAGTGAATTGTCAAACAAGATTAATTCGTTAAAAAACACTCAATACTTTCGTGCCGAGCAATCCAATCAACAACATTCAACAAAACAACAAATAAACAAATAAACAATCAACAATTAAACAATGAAAATACTCGTAGCTACCGAAAAACCTTTCGCAAAAGTGGCCGTTGACGGCATCCGCGAAGTGGTTGAGAAGAATGGCCACACTCTGGCTCTTCTCGAGAAATATACCGACGTGAACGACTTCTACGCAGCCGTTGCCGATGCCGACGCTCTCATCGTCCGCAGCGACAAGGTCACCAAAGAGGTCATCGACCACGCCAAACAGTTGAAGATCGTTGTCCGCGCTGGCGCCGGATTCGACAACCTCGACCTTGAGGCTTGCACCGCCCGTGGCATCATCGCAATGAACACCCCTGGCCAGAACAGCAATGCCGTTGCTGAGCTCGTTATGGGTCTGCTCGTTTTCTGCGTCCGCAATTTCTACAACGGAAAGAGCGGCAGCGAGCTGATGGGCAAGAAACTTGGTATCCTCGCTTTCGGTAATGTTGGACGCAATGTTGCCCGCATCGCCAAAGGCTTCGGTATGGAAGTTTATGCTTATGACGCATTCCTCACCGCCGACCAGATCAATCAGAGCGGTATGGCAACAGCAGTTGCCAACCAGGAAGCCCTGTTCGAGACCTGCGATGTTGTTTCCCTCCACATCCCCGCAACAGCAGAGACCAAGCAGAGCATCAACTACGCTCTTGTCAATAAGATGCGCAAGGGTGGCATCCTGGTGAACACCGCCCGCAAGGAAGTCATCAACGAGCCCGA
>DBXB01000027.1:77751-114756 GCA_002309155.1 Bacteroidales bacterium UBA1223
TTCAAGGCATTCGAAGGCCGCTACTTCGCAACACCCAAGAAGATGGGTGCCCAGACCGAAGAGGCTAACATCAATGCCGGTATCGCCGCCGCAAACCAGATTAGCGAATATTTCAAGACAGGTTGCACCAAATTCCAGGTGAACAAATAAGATTTGCTAATATGATAATAAAGGGAGAGTGACACTCTCCCTTTTTTTTCTTTTTCATGATGAGTCACGTCCTTTTTATCTTCAACCCTGAGCACGACCTGTGTCTCGCCAACGGAGGCAGATATTATGTGCCTCCCAAGTCGGCACTTGATTTTGCCAAAGAAGGGAGTGGTTTGATGAAAGAGATTTATGGCGATGGCATAGCAGTCACATATGCCGACGGCTATGCACAATGGAAGGAGCAGAATTCAGCCTTCGTGATTGAAAAGGTTGTGCCATGGGGATGGGATCTGCGATTGAAATATACGCTGTTGGGGCAGGGGATGATTCCGTCACTGTTGCCTGATGACGAAGAATTAGAAAAGTTGCGAAATCTGCAACATCGAAAGACGCTGATGCCGTTACAGCCTCATGCGGCTATTGTTCACAGTGTCGACGAACTTCTCTCGGCGACACAAGACCATGACAGTGTGTTGAAGTCGCCTTGGTCGGGAGCGGGAAGGGGCGTACGCTTTGTCAGACAACCCTATACTGAACAAGACCTTTCATGGACTGCGAAAGTAATCAGCAAGCAGGGATGTGTCATCGTTGAACGCCGACTGTCTCTAAAGAATGACTTTGCCCTTGAGTTTTGGTGTGATAAGGGAGAGGCGCGCTTTATGGGGCTTTCTCTTTTCAAGACACACAATGGCGTATATAGATACAATATACATATAGATGATGATGCAATAAGGAATACCGTAGGATTGACACAAGATTTTGAGACTATGGTGGCTGATTGGATTGGAACGACAATAGCACCGTTATATCAAGGTCCTCTCGGTGTGGATTGCATTCAGACTGAAGATGGCAACCTGTATGTCAGCGAGATGAATCTGAGGCATACTATGGGAATGATAGGATTGGAAGGATTTAAGAAAATCTATGAAAATCTATGAAAATAGTTGAGTTATTATTATTGGCAATGGCGCTGTGCGTCGATTCACTGGTGGTGTCTACAACCTGCTCGTTCAAGAGCAAGATGACGGTCCGTCGCGGAATTTTGATGGCCGTAATCTTTGCATTCTTTCAGGCTCTGTTTCCCCTGCTAGGGGCTGTGTTGGGTCTGGCTTTTAAAGATTTAATCTCGGCAGTGGATCACTGGATAGCTTTCGGACTGCTTCTCCTTGTCGGTGGCAAGATGATAGTTGACGCATTGTGGTCCAAGCCTGATGACAAGCCACTTGACCTGTCGAAGACCGGCGTACTGTGTCTGTTGGGAATAGCCACTTCGATTGATGCCTTCGTTGTTGGAATCGGACTGGGACTCGACAACAGTTTCATAGAGATACTCATCGCTGTCCTGGTGATAGGTGTTGTGACCTTCCTCTTTTCAATGTTAGGTTATGTTCTTGGCAACAGGAACATTCCTATTCCCGAGAAAGGAGCCTCAATAGTGGCGGGACTGGTACTGATAGGTCTGGGCTTATATACCCTGGCAGAGCACCTGATGCTAATTTAAATAAGGTTTTAAATGTTGGAAAGGTTTAAAAGGTTTAAAAGGTTTGAAAGGTTAGAAATGTTTGAAGGGTTGGAAGGGTTTGAAAAGTTTTCGTTATTACGTTATAACGATTAAACGATAAAACGAAGAATCGATTAAACGATTAATTTTCAATTTTCAATTCTCCCTAGATGACGTTGAGTTTCAACAGTGCGTTGAGGATTCCTTCGTCGTCCGCCGAGTCGGTGACATAGTCCGATTTCTGCTTCACGAAATCAGAGGCGTTGCCCATGGCGACGCCACATCCGATGAATTCCAACATCTCTATGTCGTTTTCGCCATCTCCGAATGCCATAGCTTCGTCGGGGGCTATTCCGAAATGACGAAGAGTGTGCTCGATACCTACGGCTTTGCTACTGTTTATGGGTATAATGTCACTGAAAGCGGGATGCCATCTCGGCATGCGGCATTGCCTCAGATTGGACAATACTTCAGCATCGTCACTCTCAGGTTGCATAGCTATGAATTGGTAGACAGTCTGCTTGTCCAACTCTTCGAAAGGACTGATAGGCGGCATTTTGAATCCCAACTCATCTCTGAGGGCTATAGTCTGAGGGTCTATCCTGTTAATAAACATCTCTTTAGCGGTGAATGCCATAGTGGTCAGCTCTTTCCGCTTGACATATTCCAGCCAGCGACGACAGTCGTCATGGTCTATCGGATTGTCCAGCAGGATATTGTTGTTCGATATGCAGTAGCCTCCGTTCACAGTGATGTAGCCGTCAAAGCTGATAGGCATAGGAGGAATCAGTACCATAGGTCTGCCAGTTGAGATGAAGGTGAGTATGCCTTTTTGATGCAGGCGCTCAAAGGCTGTCATGGTGCCGGGCGACACCATGTGAGTTTTGAATCCTAACAGGGTTCCGTCGATATCGAAGAATATGGCTTTAATCATGTCTTTTTAATTGTTGTTTATCGGTCAGCTTTGCTGTAGACCGAACTTTTAAGCATTAAGGCCTGTCCTAGTCCTCTTGCTGTGAGGAAAATCATAAAGGCGGAGAAGAGGCAGTTGTTCCATCTGAATGCGTCAGAGGTGAAGTTTGCATGGGGAAAGAGAATCAGTCCGAAATAAACGGCAAAGAACAGAGCAGTAGCTATGAACATTGAGTTACGCATTGTCCGTGAGGCTGTAGCTCCGATGAAGATGCCGTCGAAAAGGAATGCTGAGAATCCGCACACAGGAATTATCAAAGTCCAGAATAGATAGGGGCGGGAGGCGTCAATCACCTCCTTCTTGTCGCTGAAGATGCTCAAGAATGATTCTCCGAAGATGGCGTAAGCTACGGTGAAAAGGAGGGTTAATGCCAGTCCCCAAGTTATCAGGTAACGAACGCAGGTCACCAGGCTTTTGCGGTCTCTGGCTCCGATATAGCGGCCGACAAGAGATTCGCCTGCGTATGCGAAGCCGTCCATAATGTAACTGAACAGTGTGAAAAACTGAAGGAGAAGAGTGTCTACGGCAAGGATTTCGTCGCTGATGCGTCCAGATTCCGACGTGATGAAGGTAAATACTGCCGCTAGACATACGGTGCGGAGGAATATGTCGCCGTTCACTTTGAAGAAGAGACGCATCTGATTCCAGTGCAGTGTGTCGGTGACAAACTGCCATGAGAGATGCTTCCTGAAAAGTTTTCCGTATCTAATAACGACAAACAGCATACCGACAGCGAGTCCGCTATATTGAGCTATGACCGTTCCCAGCGCCACACCTTTGATGTCCCAATGCAGCACCAGGACGAATACAAGGCTGCAGATAATATTGACTATATTAATGAATATGGCTATCCACATCGGCAACTTGGAGTTCTGCATGCCGATAAACCATCCTTTGATGGCATAGAGTCCCAGTGTCGCCGGCGCAGCCCATATGCGGACATAGAAATAACTTAGTGCCATTGCTATAACGCCGGGGCTGCCGTTGAATATGATTTCGGACAGCAGAGCAATAGGGTATTGTAGAGCCAGAAGAGTTAACGCTATCGCTATAGCAATGGTGAAGGAGCGGATAAATACCTTGACAGCCTCATCGAGGCGGCGGGCACCGTAAGCCTGAGCGGTAAATCCACTCGTTCCCATCCGTAAGAAACCAAAGTTCCAGTAGATGAGGTTGAATATCGAAGTGCCTATTGCTATTGCTCCGATATGGGACTGGCTAAGATGTCCCACTATCGCAGTGTCGACCATACCCAACAGAGGCACCGTGATGTTGGTGACAATATTGGGCAGTGCCAGATTAAGAATACGTTTGTTCAAAACAGAATACTATCTATTCAATCTCACATTCCGCCACATTGAGGATGTATTTCGATGCCTTGTCGGACACGAAAGCCACTATATGGCAATTGTCAAGATTCCATTCTTCTTTCTTTTGAGTGTATGAAAAACGGGCGTAGCGTTTCTCGCCGGCGGTGCCGGTGCAGTCGATGGCGTCGCCCCAGATATCGGTGATGACATCACGCAATACATGGTTGTGGACATAGTCATCCATGTCGGAGCCGTCAGGTTGACGCTGTTTCGCCACAATGCCGTCTTCCATGATAAGCAGGGTGAGGGTGAGGTCGCCGCTTACCGTTTGAAGGAATTCGAGATCCACAGTAATGTCGATTGCATCGTCCTGATTGACTGCGGAAGTGGCAATGGCAACCTTAGTCTCAGAATTGATAATGCTGTCAATGGTGTTGTTGAATCCTCCGGTAGGGGTTATGATGTCCCAGTTGCCGTCGTTTTTCTTGGGGCGGTTTATCAGGGCTTTAGGATAAGAGCCGTCAAAAATGCCGAAGAATTTGCTCCAGGCGTCGCCGTCGGGGGTACGGAAGTCGGGATTGTCTTCGAAAGGACGAGTGAAAGCCAGGCAGGAGTCATGGATCGCCACTGCTATCAGTTTTCCGCCATATTGACTTTGGGCCGAAGCTATGACCTGGTCGGCTGTGGGACAGGCAACACAGCGGACTCCTGTGTATTTTTCTAGGAAGGCACGTTGTGAATGGTCATCCACTCCGTTGCCGTAGTACCACTCGCCTGTCGCTCCGGCGAAGACTATATACTGCTCTTCGTCTATTTTGTCGCACGACAGGAAAAATAACGCTGTTAATGAAGCCAGTGCCAGTATATTGAATAATGCTTTTTTCATTATTGTAAAACTTTAACTTTAATTTTAGATAGAATCTCTAGAAATCCTAGATAACCTAAATAAGCTAGAAATTCTAGAATCTTTAACCTTTAACCTTTAACCTTTACTAGAATGAGGTTGTCAGAGAGAATGTAAGTCCGTTGCTGGCAGGTACCTGACGACATACTCCGCCTATGCAGATGATGCCTTCACGTTGCTTGCCATATCCCAACTGCAGACGGGTGGCTTTCTGAGTGTATCCCACTGAGATATTGTAGTAGTTGCCAACCCCGTCTTGATAGGCGTATTGGTCGCTCACAGAGACAAACCATTTGCTGGTGAAGTTGTATTCCACAAGCCCCATAATCCAGTCGCCGGCACGCTTGTCGTCGTCCTCGGGGTCGTATTTGCTGTCGCTACCCATCCATTCGGCTTCAAAGCGGAGGACATTCTTGCGGTTGATTTTCCATGTCAGATCGGCGATGGCCACATGGTTGTGGTGGAGGTCGCCGCCATGACCTCCGACGATGGGGTTGAATACCACGTAACCGTATGTTGCGGTCAGTTTCAACTTTGCCGACAGTTTCTTTGCTATCTCCACGCTGACGTCGCCATAGTAGGTGTCGCCAGTTCCGAACAGAGTAGAGGTGTAGCCGTCGGTGCCTTTGCCTCCGATGCGAGTGGTGTCAAGTCCAGTGATAAGAGATGCGTTAATATGCAGGTCTGTTCCGTATTTGCCACCCAGGAGGGTCTCTTTCTTGAACTTATACATGAAGTCGCCCTGCAGTCCCAATTCTCCGGTGACCTGAGTCGCGTATGGATACATGGAAAGAAAAGCGTAAGTATGTTGCTTAGAGATTGCCGGGGTATAGTTGATGTAGAGCATCTCGCCACCCTCGGAACGTACAGACTTGAATCCCATATTGTCCACTCTCTTAGCCTGGATGTTGGCACTCATACCTTTCTGTGAGTAGCTGGCACTGATCCATGCGGCGTTGCCACTCTTATAGATGTAGTCGTTTATCACCGTTGGGTCCTGTCCTTTGTATGCGTATTCAGCCTGCAGTCCGAATCCGCCGTGAGAGAGGTCCATGCGTACCGATGTCGCACCCACATTCTTCGGAAGATTAAGTTTGTAACCGTTGATGTCGGAGAGTACAGTCTCATCTTCTTCATATTTGCTCACGAAACTTCCCCCCAAGGTGAGTCGAGTCTTGCTTTCGTTCCATCTCTTGATTATGTCGTTCAGGGTCACTTCGGCATCGATACCTCTCACCATTCCGCGGGTGTCCCAGTAGTACCGTTGCTGACCTATCACACCTTTCAGGGTTACGCCTTTCCAGGGGTGATACATCACATTGAGTCCACGGATGGCGTTGTCAAGTCCAAGATACCGGTCCTCATAGGCGCGTAGAGTCATACCGTTGCCAAACTGCTCGTAAAAGTGACCGGCGGTAATGGCGAAGTCCTGAGTTTTGTAACTCACGAAATAGTTTGCTATTCCCTGTCCTGTGTACTGACTGTTGAATCCGAGCAGAGGGTTGAGGTAGGCTTCGAAGCGTAAACCTGCCGAGAAATCGCCATTGGTGTAAAGGATGTCGGCGCGGGTGTTGCTCAGAAACTTCTCGGGGACATCGGAGGCACCTATCACAGAGTCTTGACGAGATATCTGTCCGTCAAATTGTATGTTGCCAGTAACATGTCCGCCCAGTATGCCCTGTGCCTTTATGTTGGAAATCGGAAATTGAAAGTTGAGAAGCAGGAGAGCTACAGCAAATAGTTTTATTAATTTTTTCATATTTCTTCCCCTTTCGCCACTTTTTTCACGAGCTCAATCAACTCTTCCTCGCTGCCTTCAACAAAAGAGGTATGTTGCCAAACGATTTCTCCCTTTCCGTTGATGATAAAGGTGTGGGGGACGTTGACGACATTCATGGCTCGTTTAAAGTCTTGGTTCTGG
This sequence comes from Bacteroidales bacterium UBA1223, assembly GCA_002309155.1. Classification (GTDB taxonomy): domain Bacteria; phylum Bacteroidota; class Bacteroidia; order Bacteroidales; family P3; genus Colimorpha. Next base: position 84,511 of record DBXB01000027.1, read on the forward strand.
TCGATATATACTTCGTATTCCCAACCGTTTCCGTCAACATGGGGTTTCACACGTGATGCCGAGCGGGCGTCATCGATAGAGATGGCTACAAGTTTCACGCCAGTCTCTGCCTGCCAGTCCTCATAGACTTCTTTGATGGTGTTGAGTTCTCTGTTGCATGGTTTGCACCATGTCGCCCAGAAACTGACGATGATGGGTTTGCCGTCGTTCTGAATCACCGAAGATTCCACTGTTCTGCCGTCGAGGGTCTTCAGTGTGATGTTGTCCGGCATCTTTGCATTCTGAGCGAAAACCATGCTCATAAGGAATGTAGCTACGATAGTGAGTGCTATTCTTTTCATGTTATTGAAAGATTTGATTATTATTTCTTGCTTATTTTTAGTATCTCAGACAATTCAATCATTGCATTTCTGTATTTATTTTCCGGAAGACGGAGAGCGATGCTCTTTGCCGAGTCGAGGAGTTCCTCAAGTTGTCCCACCACAGAGCTCCATGATGTGTCGGACATGACAGTGTCGCATATCAGGGCTGTTTCCTCGTCCGACAAAGTATTCTTCTCCAATAATGCGGCAATCTTTTCCTTGGTATCGAGAGGGCATGATTTAAAGAAAGCGATGAGAGGTAGGTTGGCTTTGTGTTCGCGGATGTCGTTGCCCCGGGGCTTTCCAGTTACTGAAGAAGGATAATAGTCCAGCAGGTCGTCTCTCATCTGGAATGCTTTGCCAATATGCATACCATAATCTGCCAGTGTCTCCACGTCTGAACGACTGGCTGATGCAATGATGGCACCAATCCGACAGCATGCTGACATGAATTCGGCGGTCTTCTTGGCAATTATTTCAATATATGTCTCTTCGGGGATGTCGTATTTTCCGCAGCATTGCTGTTGCAGCAGTTCACCCTCGCACATTTTTATGGTTGCGTCATTGATGATACGGGTGATATCGTTGTTGCCTATGGCGTTGACGGTCTGCATGACTTTAGCCAGGTAGTAGTCTCCGACAAGAACGGCGGTCTTGTTCCCCCAGATGCTGTTTATTGTCGGGTTTCCCCTCCGCACTGTGGATTCGTCAACAACGTCGTCATGTAATAGGGTGCTGTTATGCAGAAGTTCTATGGCAGAGGCTATGGAGTAGAGAGGGTGGGGAGAGGTTGAGTTGGGATCAAATCCGCAGCAACAGGCGGAGAGGAAGGAGAGCAGGGGTCGCAATTGTTTACCCTCTTGTCTGTGGATGTGCAGATTGATGTCGTGGATGATGGATATCGTACTGTCGGTCAAGTTTCCGTAAACCGACCTGAACGATGTCATCATGGGTGAGATAATATTTTCGATGTCAGAGACTTTCAATTTTCAACTCTCAATTTTCAATTATGAATGTTAATTCCTGTTGAAGTTATTAGTGCTACAGTGTTGCCCAGGTTGTCGCTGATTGTTGTTTGTATCACCGTCTGTCGGACGCCTCGTTTTATGATTTGAGTTGTTGCAATAAGTCTGTCGCCTTTGGTTGCTGAGAGGAAGTTGATGTTTGCGGATGAGGAGACCCATGAGAGTGGCACATTGTCGTTGTCGATATTCATCAGCAAGTCGGGAGTGTTGGCGGCAATGGCAAAAGCGAAGTCCGCAAGAGTGAACAGCACTCCACCCATAACGGCGCCCTTGGCGTTTCTGTGCTGAGGATTCACCTCAAGCGAACACCGAGTAGAGGATTCGTCGACATGGTCGATAGTGATTCCGGTAAGTTTGGAGGCGAAGATGTCGTCGCGGAATACTTCTATGGCTTTTGCGGTAAGGTCCGTCATGCCTGGTTAAAGGTTGATTGCAGAGATGCTAGTTTGTTATATAGAGTTTTGGAGACTTTCGACAGAGGCAGACGCAGCTGGTTGGTGATGCGACCCTGAATCTCGAGGAGAGCCTTGATGCCGCCGGGATTACCCTCTTCAAATATGGCGTTCATCAGAGGCAGCATCTTGTAATGGAGAGGTGCGGCTTTCTTCATGTCGCCCTTCATGCCGAAATGCACCATGTCGGACATCTCCTTGGGGAGAGCGTTGGCGATAACGGAAATCACACCCGACGCACCCATGGCAAGCATAGGCAGAGTCAGGGCGTCGTCACCCGAGATAACGCTAAAACCAGCGGGTTTGCACCTCAGTATCTCCATTACCTGTCCCATATTGCCCGAAGCTTCCTTGATGCCGATGATGTTGGGACACTCCTCCGCCAATTGCAGGGTGGTCTCTGCCGTCATGTTGCAAGAGGTGCGGCCCGGCACATTGTAGAGAATTACCGGTACCGGCGATACGTCGGCGATATTCTTGAAGTGTTGAACCAGACCGCGTTGCTGAGGTTTGTTGTAGTAAGGAGTTACCGACAGTATACCGCTGATACCATCGAAATTTGTGCTGCTGATAGCGTCGGTGACGGCACGGGTGTTGTTGCCTCCCATGCCAAGCATGATGGGAACACGCCCGTTCACTGATTCGATAATAAACTGAAGCAGGGCTGTGCGTTCACTCTCGGTCATCGTGGCGGCCTCGCTAGTGGTTCCTAAAGCGACGATATAGTCGACTCCTGAGGTGATGACATGGTTGATAAGTTCTTCAAGTTTGGTGAAATCGATTGAGTCCTGTTTCCTGAACGGAGTGATCAGTGCTACGCCGGTTCCTGAGAATATAATATTTTTTGCCATATCGATAATAGAAAGGTTAAAAGGGTATGAAGGGTTTAAAAGGTTTAAAGGTTACAGGGTTTTTGTAAAGGTTAAAGATTCTAGAATATCTAGGGAGTCTAGGATTTCTAGAGCATCTAGAGGTTCTATCGCTTATTACTTAATTGTTAAACATGAACTTGTGTCTGGGTGTCGCTCTCTGGTTTCTGAACCATCAGCAGGTATTTCACTATCTGCTCGATATAATTGCGGAAATTCATTGGTTCGTTGCCACTGATGGCCATGTCGTACATATCCATTATGCCTTCGTTCGACTGGTTCTCGGAGTTGGAATATCCAACTTTCAGATCGGCGTTAGAGCAGGCGGTTACGTATTTCCCGAAAAAGTCGGGTTGTATGGTGGAGTCTATCAAGATGTCGAAGTGCTGGGACAGAAAACCGTCTATGACTCCCTCTTTGGGTAGTTGGAAGAAGTTGAAGTCCTCTTTCTCATGGCAGATGGTGGTCCGGGTATGAGAGAAGATGTAGTCAATCTGATAATTAGATGCCTGAAATCCTATCAGGAACACTTTCTTGCCTTGGTTCTCCTGTGCGGTGATGAAACGGTGTATCAAGTTCCACTGGTCCGAATTGCCTACAGTGAAGACGAGACCGATGGTGTGGATGTCTTCCCAGTTCTTAATCCATTTATCCCTGCTTTTCGAAAGCATGTTTCGCAGTTGACGCTGTTGGATTCCTTTTTTAATAAAGTCAAGCATATAATTGTGTTTTTTCTAAAATTTTAAGAGATAATAAATGATAAGATAGAATTATAATGGAATTTAATAGGGAGTTAAGGGGAGTTAAGGGGAGTTAAGGGACAATAGCACCGGATGGCACAAATGTCCTTTCTGCCTGCTTGCAGGCTTTGAGCACCGCTGAAAACAAATATATTCAGCGAAAAACTCCCTTTAACTTCTATAACTTCTCTTAACTTCCCATTGTTTTTACTTTATGTTTTAATTGTTGCTTAATTTTCAAAAGATAGTTCTTGTTGTTTGTATAGAGTGAATGATTTGCGGTGCAGTGGGGTGATGCCGAGTTTCAGAATGGCTTCATAGTGTTTTTTTGTCGGGTAACCTTTGTTGTTTTTCCAGTCGTAACCAGGATAAGTCTCGTCGACTTTTACCATGTAGTCGTCTCTGTAGGTCTTTGCCAGTATCGACGCCGCCGCTATCGAGAGGAACCTCCCGTCGCCTTTCACGAAACAGGTGTAGGGGATGTCTACCTCATTGTAGAACCTGTTGCCGTCAATAAGCAGGTGGGATGGTTTTGTCTTTAGTTGTTTCACGGCAAGATTCATGGCGTGGAACGAAGCCTTGAGGATATTGCTTTGGTCGATGCCTGTGTTGTCCACCGATGCCACTGCCCAGGCCAGAGCATCGCTTTCTATCTGCGATCGCAGCGAGTAACGCTGTTTCTCGGTCAGCTGCTTCGAGTCGTTAAGTAGTTCGTTCCTGTAGTCGGCGGGCAGAATCACAGCGGCCGCGAATACGGGACCAGCCAGGCATCCTCGGCCCGCCTCGTCGCATCCTGCTTCTATCTCGCCTTTTATGTAGTACTGCGCTAACATATCAGTGAACAAATCAATAACAAATCGAAAACAGACTCCAGTATCCATTTCCTCTTAACGTCGCTGGTCAGCATCTTCTCGCACAGGAATACGAAGGGGATGGCGAAGAGTGCGGTGTTGACAGGAAAGAGATTGTCATAGAAAGCCATAATTACCGATGCAATCAGTGGGAGGGTAAGTACGTTGGTGTTGACTCTTTGATGAATCATCTTGTCACTCATCGAGCCTAGTTGGATGAATAGTGTCGCTATGAGGATTAGCAGGAAGAATATATTTGGGAGTGTGTGTCGAAGCTGACTGAATTCCAATTCAGATGAGAAGATTTTGATGTCGAATCCAATCAGAATCGCATAGTATTCCAGTTTGTCGGAGAGGAAAGCATATAGGAATAGGATGATTAGTGGCGCCGCAAGACCGAGAAGAGAGACAGTGAAGTGACGCAAACTGTACATTTTGTAGGTGAGCAGTACGATGATTGTCGGAATGAAATAGGCGAGTGAAGGCAGGTAGAAGAGGACAGACAGACCTATAAAAAATGATGTGTTAAAGTTGTTGCTGGTCTGCAGTGTAGTGGCTCCGTTTGAGAGCAGTTGCCGCGCCGCCGCAATGATGAAGAGGTTGGAGATAACTATAGGGATGAGCGTCTGACTCTCAAGGTGCCAGCTCATGGCTATGATGTAGAGCAATGTCGGCAGCAGGCTGTGAGCTTTGGTGATTTTGAAGTCCACCAAGATGATGTTCAGCCAGATGCCTTCTATTATTATCAGCGTCAGCGCTATTCCCGTTGCCAGACGGGGAAGATGTGCCAGTTCTCTTTGAATAAGGTCATACAGTGGTGAGAAATGCACCCCATGAGGCAAGCTGGCAGGATGCACAAAGGCACCTGTCCACAGTGCTGCCACTGCTATCAGGATAACGAGCAGTTGACCTAAGGTATTCCTATTGAAGATGCTTAACACAGTTTCTTATCAGTCTTTGACAATTTTGATGGTTCTCACGCCACTGGTCTCCTTGACTCTCAGCAGGTAAACACCCTTGTTAAGGTGGGAAATATCCACAGTGGCTTCGCTACTGACATTGAATGACATCACTTGTGTGCCGTCAATCGAGTATAGTTCTGCGGTGCTCATCCTGTCGGTGCCCGTCAGTACGGTGAGGCGGTCACGTGTCGGATTGGGGAAAGCCACGAGCTGGGGCTGTATTGTTCCACGATCCTCAATTGACAGTCTGTCGTATGCCATGTTCACAGCCCTGAGGGCGTCGATTTTTCCGTAACCCCATTGCAGACTTATGCTGTCGTTCTGATGAAGCGGACCAGTACGTTTGTCGTTGCGGGCAGTAGTGAAGATGATCTCTTTGATTTCGTCGACGGTGAGTCGGGGGTTGGCTTGGAGCATGAGGGCGACGATACCGCTGACGGCGGGTGACGACATTGAGGTACCGCTCATCTTGCTCCAGATGTAATGATGACCGCCGGAGACAACTTGCTGATATGCGTGGTAATCGTCTATTCCGTCGCAGTAGGAGGAGATGGATGAGACGACATTCACTCCCGGGGCTGAGATTTCCGGTTTGTAGCGACCGTCAAGGGTGGGGCCGTTGCTGGAGAAATAGGCAAGCGAACCTACTTGGAACTGTCCGGCTATGACCTGGTCGGCTTCGTGTGCCGCCACCGAGATGGTCTTATCGGCGCAGGCTGGTTCGCCAATACCATACCATTTGTCTCCCGCCACACAGCCTGCGAAGTTGCCGGTCACAAAGTCGTTGCCCATATTGCCTGCGTTGTTAGCAAGGTTGGCGACATTCCAGACGTTCACCATGGTGCCTTCGTCGGCGATGCAGATAATTCTCAGACTGTAGTTGCGTGCTTTAGAGACATTCATCAAGATGTGGGGACGCTGGTTGAGCGGGTTGCTGCTCTCAGTCATGATGTCATAATGGTAGGCGATAGAGTCGGTCATGATATCGCCTTCGAGGAAATTGATATTGTCGGAAGTGGAGTAGAGGGGTGACCGGAATACAGTGTCGCTACTGACGAATTCAAATCCTACCTTGAAGTTACCGCTGTTGCTCTGGTTTGTGGGTTCGCCCCAGAAAATGAGTGCCTGACCGATTCCGCTAGAGTAGTAGCTGGCGACGGAGCGGAGTGTGTCATTGTCGGTGAAGGTGTGGCGGATGTGGAAATTGCAGTCGCCGTTGTTGCCTCCCGATGTGACAAAGACTATACCGGAGTCGGCATAGGCGTTGATTGCCTGGCTCAGATGCGATGTGCCGTCAAGGGTGGAGAAAGTGTACATACCCCAGCTACTGTTAATCACCAGTCGTTTGTTGGCTTCCTTGGAGGCTTTGTACATCCATGCCACCTGGTCAAGCCAGGAGGTCTCGTCAAGGAACCATGAGCCGAGCAGGAAGTGTACGCCGGGTGCTTGTCCGACGACATGTCCGTTGGCAAGTCCGCTACCGCCGCAGATGCCGGCGACATGGGTGCCGTGGGTGTTGTATTTGTACAGGTTCGAGGTGTCGCATTTTGCCGCCTTCAGAGCGTCGTAACCCACATGCTCTGTGCCATAGTCAAAACCTGCGGGGGCGGGACCTGAAGTCTTGTATTGATCCCAAGCTCGCTCGATACGTGGATTGGCTTTCTTTGTGAGATTAGGGTGAGTGTAGTCGAACCCCCAGTCGGTAATACCAATCAGCACCCCCTCGCCATTGAAAGGCATGGGGACTCCGAGACCGGCCTGCACGCTGTCGGTGCGGGTGTCGGCACGCGTGTTGTCCATAGTGGGTTGGGCGCGGTGAGCCACGCTGAACGACACTATTCCAGGTGCTGACTGCAACGACTCAAGACGCTCGATGGGAACTCGCATCGCCACGATGTCGGCAACTTGTGATGTGACCACGATACCATCACGGCTCAGTAACTCTTTGTCGAATGCCGGTCCGACTTTGGCGGTCACGCCGATATACTGTCCATCATTGCTCTGTCGGATGACAAAACGGTTCATGAGCTCTTTCGACATCTTGTCCACCGACTTAGCCTGTCTGAAGTTTTGTATCAGTGCACGTGTCTCCACAGTGCTGGCGTTTTGGGCTGAGAGACTCAGGGCACCCAGAAGGAAGAAGAATATTGCTGTCCTTTTCATTGTCGTTATCGTTTGGTATTATGACTTCAGTGTTGAAAAAAAACTATTGCTCTTTTCTTTTTCTGTAGATGAGCACTATGCCACCTGCCATGGCTACAAGCATCAGCAGAGAGATAATCAGCGTGATGTTGTCCAGTCGGTGCATGGTGGGGGCTTCGTTGACAAACTCTATGGTGTGGTCGCCGGAGGGGATTATCAACGCCCTCAGGATATAGTTGGCGCGAAGTATGTTTGCGGGGGTTCCGTCGATGTACACTCTCCAATCGGGGCTGTAGAAAATCTCGGAGAATACTGCCAGACGGTCGCCGTTGGTATGACTCTTGTAGGTCAGGCGGTCGGGATTGCGTACCTTTGCGCTTACCAGTTCGATGCTCTCGCTGCTGTCTCTCACGCTGGATTTGAATCCGTCAAGTTGCTCGCCCCATTGTGAGCGGTCGATGATGGCGGTCTTGTATGGGTCGAAGTTGTTGAGAGCCAGGATTTCGGCATTGGCATCTTCGACCAACGACACCTCTTCCACCAGCCAGCAGTTGCCGAGGGCGGTGTTGCGTCTCACCGGTGTGGGCTGGTTCTGCAGTTTCAGCATCATGTAACGGGCGTTCAGCATGTCCAGCACGGGGTAAGGCTCGTTTACACCGAGACGCACGCCGTTCTGGTCGCTGGCGATGACGCCAATCTGACAGCTGTTGACGTAGTCATATACTTTCTGACTCCCCAGGTAGAAATCTATGAGGTCTTGATATCTCCTGAGTTTGGCGGCGCTGTAACCTCCTATCTCGTCGTGGAATGCCGAGGGACGGGAGTCGTTGAAAGTGTTTACCGTCAGGTCATATACACGGTAGTTGGCGTCTCCGTTGGAGGCGGCGATGTAGTCAAGCTGTTGCTCGCTGGCATTCTTGTGGAGCGTCAGTTTCTCAGGAGCAGTGAAGTTGTCGTTGTTCAGGTAACGGCGGTCCACACCCCAGAGGTCGGCGACGGTCAGTACGGCAAGCAGAGCGATGATGATGCCTGATTTTTTCAATTTCTGGTTCACAAACAACCATAATGTTACGAAGGCGAGGGCTACAAATGCCAGAGAACGCCATGTGTCGTGGATGAACAGGCTACGACGTTCCTCAATCAGCAGACCTTTGAACATGGGCCACTGATTGCCGAGCATCGACTCATACTGCTGGTCTCCGGGACCTTCGAATGTCAGCGACGAATTGGCTATAACTATTCCGGCAAGCAGAATGCCTGCAATGATGCCTCCAGCCCAGTAGAGGGCTCTTGTCATCCGCTTGCGAGTGTCGTGGTTCTCTACGGCTTTATCCTTGGTATCCTGTTTCGCATTCAGAGCCTCAATGACAGTCTTCACCGCAAGGGCAGCCATAAGGACCATGGCGACATTGGTCAGAGTCAAGCTCATCGACGGAGTCCTGAATTTGTTGTATAGTGGCAGGTTGTTGAACAGGAACTCGTTCACGGGCAGGAAGTTTCTACCCCACGACATGATGATGGTCAGCAGGGTAACGATGATAATCCACCATCTCTCAGGACCTTTCACTACTATGCATCCGAAAAGGAAGAGGAATGCGATGATGGCGCCGAAATAGACAGGACCCGATGTGAAGGGCTGTCCGCCCCAATAGAGGGGAGCTTGGGTCTGTCCCGTGCGGCGTGCCCATTCGCTGTCGTCAGCTACTCTCTCGCCAGAACCGCCACCCATGGCGCCGGGAACAATGAGAGTGTATGTCTCACCGATTCCGTAGCTCCAGCTGAATGCGTAGTCAATGTCAAGTCCGCCAGTCTGGGTGGCCTCCTGCTGTTGGACGGTCTCCATGCCAAGGTCGCTGGGTTTTACTGATATCTCGCTACCACCACGCATGGTGTATTTAGCATACTCCTGGTTAACAGTCAGGTGTCTGTAGTTGCCGCCTGCGGCAAAGAGACAACCTACTAGCAGAAGTCCTACGGCTGCGAGGAATTGTTTGAACCATTTCTCCTTGATGGCATATACTAGATACGTCAGACCGATAATCACGCCGGCAATAACGGTGTAGAATGTTATCTGGATGTGGTTGAAGGTGATCTGCAATCCTACGGCGAGCGTGAAGATTATCAGACCCCACACCATCCGTTTCCATGCGATGCTTCTAGTGCCATCGTCGTTTTTCAATATCGATCTAAAACAGAGCACCATGCCGGCAAGCGATGGAGCCATCATAGCCATCGCCCACGCCTTGGTGATGTGACCGGCCTCGACAATGATGATGTTGTAGCTGCCCAGTCCGAAGGCTAGGGCTCCAAAGAGCGAGACCCAGGGGTTGCAGCCAAAGGCAATCAGAGCAATGTAGAATCCTATGAGGTAAAGCCACAGAACGCCGATATTGCGCTCCAGACCTATGTGTCGCATGATAAGCACTGACTTCAATGCTGAGAAGACCGACTTCTGTGGTCTGGTGGCGGTTTGGTAGCCAGGCATGCCACTGAACATGGCTGGGTTCCATGCTGGCACCTCGCCCGTGGCTTCAGCGGCTTTGTGTTGTTGGTATGACATTGCCTCAGCTTTTTGGATATCGCCCTGTATGACGACGTCGCCGCTAAGCACGGGGGCAAAATATATGCATGACACCACCAGCATGATGGCGATGGTGGCTATATGGGTCATGGTTTGTTTCAGATTCTTGCTCATTGTATTTTGTTGTTTTTTTTGTTGTTCATTTTTTGCGGACGAGCCGTCCGCGTTCCAGTTTTGCGGACGAGCCGTCCGCGTTCCGATCAGTTTTTCTTAATCATCGGATACTCAATCCTCACATGATAGATACTCATCATTCTCTCTTTCAGTCGTGACCGTATCTGTGTGATGTCTTCCAGTGTAAGCGGGCAGTTGTTCAGCTGATTCATCTCAATCTTGTCGTTGATGATGTTGTCCACCATTTTGAAGATGCTCTCCTTGTCGTGCACTTTGAGACTCTTGCATGCCGCCTCGACGGAGTCGACGAGCATAACTACCGCTGTCTCGCGGCTGAACGGTGTCGGCCCCAGATATCTGTAGTCGGTTATATTTATCTCTTCGTCTGGATGGTGCAGTTTGGCTTGTGCGTAGAAGTAGCCAGTTACAGTGGTGCCATGGTGTGTGCGGATGAAGTCTGCCACCTGGGGAGGAAGTTTGTATTTCTTTGCCAACGTGATGCCGTCACGCACATGCTTGGTGATGACCTTGGCGCTCTCCTCGTAGTCCAGATTGTCGTGGGGGTTGAATCCGTTGTTCTGGTTCTCGGTGAAATAGAGTGGCGCCTGCATCTTGCCTATGTCGTGATATAGGGCTCCTACCTTCGCCAGCAGTGCGTTTCCGCCAATCTCATTGATGATATCCTCGGATATGTTGGCGACTTGGATAGAGTGCTGGAATGTTCCGGGGGCTTTCTGCGACAAGTCGCGTAGGGCAGGGGTGTTGGTGCTCGAAATCTCGAGCAGGGAAAGGTTGGTGGTCATTCCGAACATCCTCTCGAAGAGGAAGATGAGCGGGTAAGCCAGCAGGGTTAGTATGGCGTTGATTAAGAAAATCAGGAATCTGGTGGGCTGTATGTTGGCAAACGACGTGTCGGTGCTGAGCACGCCGGCAATATAAATCAGCGAGTAGGTCGAGAAGATGACCAGGGCTACGGTGAAGAAACTGCTACGTTTCTCGAAATTCCGCACGGTAATGATGCTCATCATGCCCGACACCAGCTGATAGAAGATGAACTCATAGCTGTTGGGCACCATGTTGCCGATGATGATTACGGTTACAATGTGGATATAGAGGGCGACACGCATGTCGAAGAATATCCTCATCAGTATAGGCACGATGCATACCGGTGCCAGCAACACCAGGTTGACGTCATTCCTCACTATCAGTGCAACAATCGCCGAGATGAAAATCACTATGAAGAAGGCGAACAGCACACTTTTCACATCCTCCAGCATGGGGTGGCGTATGTTCTTCAGGAACATGTACAGAGCCACAAAAGCTATGATGCATAGCATAGCCTGACCCAGATAGTGGATCACGGGATTGTATTCCGAAATCATTCTCTTCGACTCTTGGTCCTGTAGCGACTCAATGGCGAGCGCCACCTCTTCGTCAACGTGCTGTCCTTTGGCGACGATGAGTTCGTCCTTCTGCACCATGCGTGACGAGAAACTCTGCTGTGAAAGACGAGTGTCTAATTCCAGATGTGTGCGGTTGGCGTCAAACACCAGTGAGGGTTGCAGCACCGAGTCGGTCAACAAGGCTGCGAAACTTGCTGCTTCAGCCGAGTCGCTTATAATCTTTGCCACACACTCTCTCACATCCTTCGATGTCATTATCTTGGTGGAGTCCACCTCCCTTCCCACGTTGCCATCCAGAATTACCACGGGGTGGTTGTATTCTATCTCTTTGTCGGTATAGTATCTCGTACCGCCGTAAACGATTGCTGAGATTTGTTTTATGATGGTTTTCTGTCGCTGTGACAGATTTCTGAGGTTGGTCTGCTTGTTTGTGCGAGTCTTGGCGGTGGTGTCGATATGGAAATAGAGTGTGGAGTTGCTCTTGATCTGTTCCAACTCTTTCTTGTTCTCATCCTGCGACTTCAGAATTATAAAGTCGTAAGGTGCATAGAGGTCGTCGCCGTGCCAGAACGACCCCACGGTGTAGTCGTACTGCACCCTCGAGTAGTCGTTCGGAAACATTAAAAGAATCAGTGCCACGGCAGAAGCAAGGATCAACAGCAGATAAAAAATCCGCAGATGGGAAACAATATAGGATATTAATTTTTTCATTCAAATCAATAATTCTAGAGACTCGGAAAACACAGATTCCTCAGATTGTTTCTTTTATCTGATTCTCTCTGATTCCCCAGCCCCTGTTCAATAATTTTGCAAAAATACTAAAAAAAACTGAATACAAAATAAAAAACTGTCTCGCTCGTTATAACGAGGTCTCTATACACTTCACATCCCTCATGCAAAGGATAGTCATCTCAGTAACCAACGACCTTGTCACAGACCAGCGGGTGATGCGCTCCTGTTCGGCTCTGCATGACCAAGGTTACGATATAACCCTTGTCGGTCGACGACTTCCGGGTAGCGCCCCTCTGAACAGACCCTACAAGACTGTCAGAATGCGACTCCTGTTCCGCAAGAAGGCGTTTTTTTATGCCGAATACAACTTCCGTCTCTTCCTTCGACTGCTTTTTTCCCGTGCCGATGCCTTCTATGCCAACGACACCGACACTCTTCCCGCCTGCTGGTTGGCATCCTGCCTGCGCCGCAAGTCTCTGTTCTTCGACGCCCATGAGATATTCCCTGAGGTCCCAGAACTGGTAGGACGACCTTTCGTCAAGTCTGTCTGGCGCAAGATTGAAGACAAGATACTTCCCCGCATCCGCGACGCCCATAACGCCGCCGCGGTAACGGTCTGTCAGTCTTTCGCCGACTTTTACAAGCAGCGCTATGGACTTGAGATGAGGATTGTACGAAATGTCCCCATGAGTTATCCTGAATGTTCTGATTCCGACTGTGACATCCAGAACATTCTTTCCGTCATTCCTGAGGGTAAAAAGATGCTCCTCTATCAGGGTGCGGTCAATATAGGCAGAGGCGTGGAGTGGATTCTTGACGCCATGCAATATCTTCCCGAATGCCACTATGTTATTGCAGGCGTTGGCGATGAGTATCAAAGACTTAAAGACTATTCTGCTTCAAAGGAATGGTCTGACAGAGTCACCTTCCTCGGACGCCTAGAACCCCGTCAGCTTCATGCGTTGACACCACATGCCGATCTCGGACTTGCCCTGCTTGAGAACCGAGGACTTAACTACTACTATACTCTCCCTAACAGAATCTCCGACTTCGTCCAAGGCGGTGTGCCCATTCTCGGCACCGATTTTCCGGAGGTCAGAAGGGTAGTGGAGAAGTACCAAATCGGGACACTCATCCCTCCACAGCCGTTCGATTCTGAGACAATGCATTCTGAGCCTCCCGACTCAGTCCAACTTGCTGAAACTGTGCGGCAGACTCTTGCCTATTGGGATGCGGTGGATGCCGCCGATCGCAAGACTCGTTTCTCCAGTGCCGCCGCCGACCTCAGCTGGGAAAACGACAAAAAAGTACTTCTTCAACAATTCAGCACAATATTCCCAACCTCATAACGTTAAATATTTTTATATTCGTGAATGGTGAATCGTGACCCGTGACCGGTGAAACGATCGGGTCACAGTTCACGGGTTACGATTTATCGAAAATAATATTCAATTTTCAACTTTCAATTTTCAATTTGTATTAAATGATTTACAACCTTTTTGCTCTTATCTACCTGCTGGGACCGTTCGTCGGACTCGTTTTTGTGTTTAAGAAAGCCGGTTTAGCCTGGTGGAAAGCCCTTATCCCAATCTACAACATCATCCTCTGGATCAAAGTGTGCGGAAAGAATTGGAAATGGTACATCTATTTCCTTATTCCCGCCATCAATATATTCGTCTACCTGCTCCTTGTCGTTGAGACCGCCAAGGTTTTCGGACGGCATAGTTTTTGGGAGCAGACACTGGCAGTCCTGTTCCCCTTTGCCTACCTTCCGTGGCTGGGACTTAGTACCCATCAGTATCTCGACCCCGCCGTCAACGAGGTGCCCAAATACAGTTCGGCACGTGAGTGGCTCGATGCGATAGTCTTCGCACTTGTCGCCGCAGTCATCATCCGTGGCTACAACTTTGAGTTCTACAAGATTCCTTCATCTTCCATGGAGAAATCCCTTCTCGTGGGTGACTATCTTATGGTGAGCAAGATTGCTTACGGTCCACGTGCGTCGATGACACCGCTCTCGTTCCCGTTGGTACATAACGTGATGCCTCTCTCCAACGGTCAGGTGGAGTCGTACCTCAAATGGATAAAACTTCCCTATCACCGCTACCCGGGATTCCACAAGGTGGAACGCTTCGACGCCACCGTCTTCAATTTCCCCGACGGCGACACAGTCTGTACCGCTTTCCAGAGCGAGAGGTCGTATCATGCCCTTGTCCGTGAATACGGGCGTGAGACAGTTCTCAACAACCGTAATGTCTTCGGCAAGATTGTCGTACGTCCTGTCGACAAACGTGAGAACTTCATCAAGCGTTGCATAGGACTCCCCGGTGATGAACTGGAAATACGCAGTCAGCAGGTCTTCATCGATGGCAACCCCATCACCAATCCCCAGGAACTGCAGTTCACCTATGCCGTGAGACCCGCAGAGAGTTTTGAGGACTATGTCAACACTATGGCAAAAATGGGTGCGACGATGGGCGATCCCTTCACGGCTAAATTGCAGAAAGACATGCATCTCTTCTCCACTCTTGGCGTCTCCATCGAGGACTGTGAGAATTCTTTCGGATATTACCAGTATCTCATGCTCAACGAGAGTCAGATTGCTTTGCTCGACAAATACCGCAACAACTTCGATGTCGAGCCTATGGAGTATATGGTCGACAGTCTCCGTTTGGTGCGACTTGTTCCTCGTTACAATTTGGTGAGCGGTGACGCAAATCTTGAGATGGGTAAGGCGATGAAGAATCTTCAGACCGAGCTCCTTGAAAATGGACTTACCCAGCATCAGCTCGATGCGATGTCTCAGCTCTACACTGTTCCTCTCACCGTCGACATGGTTCGTCGGTTCAACGACAATCCCGATATCGCTGAGGTCATCCCTCTCTCTGCTGTCAGAGGTGGTCGCAACCACTCGCTCTTCCCCAATAGTGAAGAGTACGACTGGACTGTCGACAATTTCGGACCCGTCACCATCCCCTCAAAGGGTATGACAGTCCATCTGGATCAGCATAATCTGCCAATCTATCGCCGTGCTATAGAGGTTTTTGAGGGAAATACCCTTGAACTGCGTGACGGCAAGATTTTCATAAATGGCAAGGAGAGCGACAGCTACACCTTTAAGATGGATTATTATTGGATGATGGGTGACAACCGTCACAACAGCGCAGACAGCCGTTTCTGGGGTTTCGTGCCTGAGGACCATATCGTGGGTCGTGCCGCTGCAGTTGTGTTCTCAAAAGACAAAGACTCCGGTCACATCCGTTGGAACCGAATCTTCAAAACCAAACTCTGATTGGCTATACTGTAGAATGAACATAATATCAAAAGCCACTGTCATGCGACGGTGGCTTTTGTATTTACTGTGACAGGTGACCTAATCGTATCACGGGTCACGGGTCACGGGTCACGAGTCACGGGTCACGGGTCACGAGAAAAAATGTATTGTCCCTTTGCCGAAGGCTGCGAACACCTTAAAAATAATAAAATACAGTGAGCAACTTCTCTTAACTCCCATTTTACTCCTTATTATAGGAATGCCTGGAAAACGCCTTTGGGCGTGAACTCCAGCTTGCTTCCGTCGGTGAGTTGAACCTGGTAGCGTTTGGGGGTCTTTGACGCCCATACTATCTGCTGACCTTCATAGTATTTGTTGATATGAGCAAGCAGGGCGTTGGGCAGGAGAGAGTTGGGTACACCGCCATAACTCTTGACCTCAATCCATTGTCCGTTGGCGTTGAACTTGATGATGGAACCGTTCTCCACCGATGCTTTGTACTCGATACGGCGACCGTCTTTGTTCTTCCAAGCGTCGACGATGGGGGCGTTATTCCATGTAACTTGTATGGTTTTGCGTGCCTGTGCCGGCAACTGGGTACTCTTTATCTGTGTTATTTGTGCCGACGAGACGACGCTCAGGGTGACAACGGCGATAAGTGTTAGAAACAGCTTTTTCATATGTTGATTGTTGATTTTTTAGTTGTTGATATGTTGATACGTTGATATGTTGATATGTTGATATGGAGAAAAAAAGCTTTAACCTTTAACCTGTAAACTTTAAACTTTACCAAAAATCAGTCTTTCTGCATTTCTATTGTCTGATACTCCTTGTGTGGCGGTATATACTGTCGAGCCATTGACGAATGTCATCTCGACACGACTGTGGAACGTCTGTCCTTCGAGAGGTGACCATCCGCATTTGTAGAGCAGACTTTCCTTTGTGACTTTGTTCTCGGTATTGGGGCGCACCAGTACGAGGTCGGCTTTGTAACCTTTGCGGATGAATCCACGCTCTTGGATGCCGAAGAGCGATGCGGGATTGTGGCACATCAGTTTCACGATGAGAGGCAACCATGTGTCGCGGAATTCAGCAAACTCGGTCTCGTTGTAGTTGTTGTTGAACAAAGGCTCGAGCATCATTGTCAGCGAGTGCTGGATGGAGGGAATGCCTCCGGGGGCTTCGAAGTAGCGGCGTTGCTTGCTCTCCAGCGTGTGAGGAGCGTGGTCGGTTGCTATAGTGTCGATAAGTCCGTCGTACAATGCTGCCCAGAGTGCCAACCGGTCCTCGTTGCGTTTGATGGAGGGGTTGCATTTAATGAGGTTGCCTAAGTCAGCATAGTCTCTATCGTCAAACCAGAGATGATTTGGCGTTACCTCGGCGGTGACATGCTTCTTCTCCAACGGCATATTGCTCAGAAGGTCAAGCTCTGTAGCAGTGCTAATATGGGCTATATGCAGGCGGGTCTTGTAGCGTCGGGCCCGTTCGATGGCTTTATAGGTGCTTACGTAGCAGGCTTCAGTGGTTCGGATTTGGGGATGTAGGGCCGCTGTCTCGCGCTCGGTTCCCTCGCATTCCAACTTGTAGTTGTGCATGTTCGCCTGCACGATAGCCTCTTCCTCGCAGTGTGCCACAATGAGTTTTTTGGCCTGAGAGAAAAGTTTTTCAAGTGCCGCCTCGTTGTTCACAAGCATATCGCCCGTGCTGCTACCAAGAAATAGCTTGATGGCGGCATATTTTGTCGGGTCGGCATTCAGGATGTCGTCGATATTGCTGTTGGTGGCACCCAGCATAAATGCGTAATTGGCGTGACTCTTGGCTTCGGCGAGACGCACCTTCTCTTCAAGCAACTCCAACGAGGTGGTCTGCGGCTTGGTGTTGGGCATGTCGACAAAAGAGGTGACTCCGCCGGCGACAGCAGCACGGCTTTCTGTCAGGATATCCGCCTTTTCGGTAAGTCCAGGTTCACGGAAATGCACATGAGTGTCGATGACTCCAGGCAAGAGTAGCATCCCCGTGGCGTCGATGCTCTGAAATATGCTTTGACCGTCGTAAGCCGTCGAGTTGGCATCGGTAATATCGAAGATAACATCGTCCTTGATATACACATTGCCCGTGTATATCCTGCCTTCGTTAACTATGGTGGCGTTTTTTATTTCGATAAGACCGTCGTTTGCCATCGTTTAAGGATTGTTGGGGAAGATGCGTGGTGAGGTTTAGAATTTGTTCTTCTCAGCCCAACGACGGGCGGCCTCGTATGCCTCGGCCGACGTGTTGTAGATGTTCTTAACCACAAACTGACCGGTGTGGTCTATGCAACCCCAGCGACCGTCCATGCGGGCGGGAGCAACACGGTTGTTCCAAGTCTTGATGAAGAGTTTGGCGTCCTCAAGAGTCGGCGATATGACCCACTGACCCTTGAAGTTAACATAACCCCAATAACCTGTGGCGTGGTTGCGGATAGGGTAGAGCCAATGTCCTAGTTCCTGGTCGTTGTCCCATTCATATCCGGCTTGCCATGCCTCGCTGCTTAGTGTGAAGACATTCTGCGAGAGCAGTTCTCCGGAGGCGTCGATGCTGGCCCAGTAGCCGTCGAGTTTGCAGGTGGCGAACAGGCCGGTGTCGTTGGTGAATCTGGTGGCGTCCTCGTATATGGGACTGATGGTCCACTCGCCCTCATAGTCTACCCATCCGTATTTGCCGGTGATGATGTCGGTTACAGGCAGACGCCAGTCTTTGATGGGGCGGCCGTGCTCTTTCTGACTCAGTGCGTAGTCGGCGTCTTCACGGGTGAAGAAGATGCAACGAGAGATGACGTTGCCGTTGCGGTCGATGGAACCCCAGCGACCGTCGCGTTTCACCTGAGCGTAGATATAGTTGTGGTCGGGACCGAAATAGTCGTAATCCTCATATTCAGCGTCAATGACCCACCTGCCGAGGTAGTTGACATATCCCCACAGTCCGCTGGATTTGTCTTGGGTGGGATAACGCCATGTATCGTAATGGCGGCCATGTATCCATTGTTTTCCAGCCAGGTCAGCATGCTCTTGTTGCATGAAGACTGGGGCGATAACCATGATTCCTTTCCTGTCGATGCAACCCCAGCGACCTGCGGTCTTGACAGTGGCGAAACTCATGGGTTCGTCGCCTTTAAAAAGAGATGCGCCGTCATATTCGGGCTCAAACTTCCAGTTTCCGTAGTAGTCGACGAAGCCCCACTTTCCGTCCGCAGGATTCTGAGCTGGATATAGCCATTTGCCTGGCTCGTCGCCATTCTCCCATTCTTTGCCGGCGGCTTCAGCCTCTTGACTGGTGAAGAAGATGTTGCGGACAATCATCTTGCCCCTTACGTCGATACATCCCCAGAACTTGTCGATTTTGACAACGGCAAAGCGTTTGAAGTGACCTTGAAACTCGAAGGCATATGCAAATTGAGGGGCTATCTGCCATCCGCCTTCGCTGTTGCGGTAACCATAAAGCTTAGTGCTTGGTTGCAGAGCAAGCTTCTGAGCCTCAGTGGTTAAGGAGATGGTGAACAATAGGGCAAAAAGTATAATTATTCTTCTCATAGAATATATATTTGTCTATAAAACAAAATGCAAAAATAGCATTTTTTCGACAATAATTGAAAAAAACTATAAAAGAATTTTTTGGGTATCTTGACATACCGTGACTGCGAAGACCCCGTGGAGCATCGCGGTTATTTGGGTTTCCGTATTATCATGATTCCTTAGGAGAGAGATGCTTGAGCCAGTCGGTGCAGGCTTGTCGAGGAGTTAGATCGGACTGAACCTCAAGACTGTAAGCTGAACGTTCGAAAGGAATCTCCCTGTATGCCTTCATCGAGTCACGATAGCGGATAAGGTTTGCAATCCAGAAAAGCAGATAGAGCAGGTAGAATGGGATGATGAGTAATGACGCCTGTTGCCATATATGAATGGTTTCGTGACGCATCTCACTCTCCGTCAGTCGACCTTTGTTGTGTATCACAAAAGGGAAGATGGTGATAGCATGGAATTTGCGAGGCGGGAACCGCCTGCAGTGTATGACAATGGGTATGGGCATCGGTCAGGATTGTTGTCTCTTGCCCTCTACTTTTGCGGTGAATTTTGCGGTGTCAATCACAAATCGTTCATGGGTCCCTTCGCCTATTAGTCCACATTCGTCATAGGCTTTGACGCTGAAGACGAGTCTGCGGCGGTCTATCTCCACCAATTCGCTGTCGCACCATACTCGCATCCCTATTGGTGTGGCAGAGAGGTGGCTAACGTCAAGATGTGTGCCCACTGTTCCCTCGCCCTCGGCGAGCAGGGGCAGAACGCTGTCGTTGCAAGTCTTTTCGATTAGTGCTATCATCATTGGGGTGGCGAAGACATCCACAAGTCCGCTGCCCACCCTTGCTGCGCTCATTTCCGGAGTCACCACCTGTTCGAGGTGACCTTTGATTCCAATCTCAATCATATACTTTCAGTTTTAGGCGATTATAATCATAAAATATAACGACACGGCAAGAAAAATATTGCCGTGTCGTATGTGAAAAAATCCCAATGCAGAATGCATGAGTCCGATTTCAAACGCCCTGAAAGGGCTACAAGCAGTCAGCTTAGGGCAACGCCCTATGAGATAGTCAATGAGTTAGCAAACGCCCTGAAAGGGCATAAGATAGTAATGTCGTTTTTCAAGTAGAATCATTTCTTTTTCTTCGTAATTTTGCAATAATTTCGGTGTAAAATAAAAGTTGAAAACAATCATTATTTGACTATAACACAAGAATTAGCAAACGCCCTGAAAGGGCATAAGATAAAAATATTGTTTTCAGGTAGATATATGTGTTATACTGCAATATGGTTGTCTGAAAATTGTAAAATAATGCAATTTGAACAGGTGATTTTATGCATAATAATGCAATGTAAAATAAAAATTATTGCAAAATAATGCAATTTATTATTTTTTCTGTATCTTTGCATCAGAAAAAAATCTTATTTTTGCACTGCAAAAATGGTCGAAAATGCAACTAAATTTGCAGTAATAAATTTATAATACAATGATTATCAATAGAGATGGATATATTAAAGAACTTGTCAACAAGCGTTGGAACGGCAAGGTGAAAATCATCACCGGTATCCGTCGCTGCGGAAAATCGTTCCTCCTGTCGACCCTCTACAAGGAGTACCTCAAGGCCGAAGGAGTGGCTGACGACTGCTTCGTGGAAATAGCGCTGGACAAGCGCGCCAATCTGAAGTATCGCAATCCCAACATGCTTTATGACTATGTCCTCAGCCGTACTCAGGATATGTCGAAGCGCTACTATGTGTTCGTCGACGAGATACAATTGTCGTTCAAGGTGAAAAACTCCGACATCGACGAAAGCCAGGTGCCAGAGGAGGATAAGGAGATGCTCTACATCACCTTTTACGACATACTGAACGACCTGATGGGGCGCGGCAATCTCGACCTCTACGTCACCGGCTCCAACTCGAAGATGCTCTCCAAAGACATTGTCACCAACTTCCGCGACCGCGGGTCGGAAATCAAGGTCTATCCACTCTCGTTCAAGGAGTTCTATCCCGTTTCGGGTCTCGAAAAAGCCGATGCGTTGGAGGAATACCTCACTTATGGCGGTATGCCGCTGGTGGTGCTTGAGAAGGACGAGCCCGAGAAACGGAAATACCTCAAAGGGCTGCACAAACGGGTTTATATCAAGGATATCGTGGAACGCTACAAGCTGAAGGACGACGAGGTGCTGGAGGCACTGATCGATGCGTTGTATTCCGCTGTCGGTTCATTGTCTAACCCCCATAATATGGCTAATGCGGCAGGTTCGCTGATGAAGCGCAGCACCTCCGACCACACCATCAAGAACTACCTAGATTTTGTGGAAGACGCCTACCTGTTTGCAAGCGCCAAACGCTACGACGTGAAGGGTAAGCGTTATTTCGAGAACCTCCAGAAATACTACGCAATGGACACCGGCTTGCGCAATGCCAAACTGAACTTCCGCCAGCAGGAGAAGTCGCACCTGATGGAGAATATGATCTTCATCGAGCTGTTGCGCAGAGGCTACAGCGTGGATGTGGGCTTGGTGGAAGTGACCACCGTAAAGGAGGGCAAGAAGCAGCAGTCGCAGTATGAGATTGATTTCATCGTCAACACTGGGCGCGAGAAAGTCTATGTCCAGTCTGCTCTGAATGTGGACACCGAGGCTAAGCGCAACCAAGAGACCTTCTCGTTGAAGAACTCTGGCGACTTCTTCCGCAAGATTGTGATTGTGGACGGCAACGCAAAACCTTGGATTGACGAAGACGGCATCACCTACGCAGGTGTTATCCCCTTCCTGCTGGACGAGACAATTTTAAATATTTAATACGTTAAACCCCTCCCAAACAATCCTTTTTGCTATTCCAGAAATAATGCAATTTTTCCTTCTTCTATCATACCTCATACCTCATACATCTTCCATCAAACATCATACATAATACATCATCCTTCTTCCCTCATAAACTATAATACTTTTTGCTTACGCCTTTCGATTCGTATGCCTGCTTATATGCGTAGTTCAGTTGAGGACAACTCCATTCATCGTATTTCATTCCATAAAGGGTGTCGACAACCTTTTCGTTTACTTTGTAGATGAATCCGTCCCATTTCTCGAAGGGGTTGTATGAATGATATATGCATTTTGCTTCAGTCGAAAGAATCTCCTCAAATACACCATTCTGAAGTTTATAAATATACGTGAGCAATGTCCTGTCAAGATAGTGAATACTACTCTTGATTAATCCTGTGTGTTCGATATACTCGGGATCTATTCCGCAGTATTGAGCCGACACTATGCCTGCATGTTGCGTTAGGATGAGGCTCCATTCCCCAAAACTCATACCATTGAGGCATAATTCAGGAATGCTGTCGTCATCAATATAGCAGAGGGCGTATCTCTTACTAACAAAACCTTCTTCGAGGCTGTCGTGAACGTAGTTGTTATATAGCGTTGCCCACTCTTCGTGATGATCGGCAATACGGAAATCTTTGGAATCGATTATCGCATCCTCGCCGAATACGTCCATGCTGTCAGAGCAATTATCAATAGAATCGGGCTGGTGTTTGCATGCGATGAGGCATAGAATGCATACTGCAAAAACAATAACTGGTTTCATTATAAATTACAATTAAACATTATTACCGTACCACCTTTTTCAGAACTTAATGGGCGTAAGCGGATTGTATTACCATTGCGCCAACAATAGTTGTCTGGCTCTTCTTCGCTTGCTGTACCATATATGTGGTTGAGATAATTGACTACAGCTTTTACTTTAGGATCATCCATTTGTGTGCTTGAAATCAAAGTAACGCCGTCATCGTGCAAATTGATGCCGAACCCCACTTCACCAATGGTCAATACTCGTCCATCAACCGATAACATATCATCCTCCGCCGCAATCGCTTGTATCTGTTGCATGATATGAGTGGAATCATCCATCAATATCGTTTTCCCGAAAAATGGAACGGAGTCATTGTTATGCACCACAATGTTCTCCCCTGGATTATTTTCCACTCCTGCTTTTTGCACAATAGTATCGTTTGGGTTGTTTTTCCCATTGCACCCTACAAGGGTTAGGATGCCTAAAGCTATGATAATAATCTGTTTCATCTTTTTTTCTGTTATAACATGGTTATTATTGTTTTGTTATCCTTCCATTGACAATTGTTGTTTTGCTTCGGATGCTACATTATTCCTCATTTCTATTCTTTCGTGGTATTTTATTCTTCGGCGAATGGCAAGGATGATCATGGGCCAGGCGATAAGTACACTTATGATATCCATCATCCAACTGGCAAAACTATTATTGTATTCTACTTCGTTGTTGAATTTCTCGATTTCTTCGAGAGTCATCTCTTCTTTTCTCATGGCTTATTTTGTTTTATTGTTGTTTTCATTGTTATTCTTTTGTTTTGCATAATACAGCAGGGTAATACCTAATCCGAGCCAGAAGAGCGGGCCGACCGCACTATTTTCAGTAAATATAGCCCCCATCAGTGAAAATCCACCAAAGACAACGCAAATCCATCCAAATACTTTCATGATTTAGTCCTCCTTTTCTTTTTGTTCAACATTTTTGATTTTCTTTGAGCACAGCACCGCTATCAAGCCGATGAAGACGTTGAATAGAGAGATGATAAATGCCAAACCGAAACCGATTTTTCTGGAGCGGCCCAAGCATCCGACTCCGTACGCGAGACTTACCGCGATTACTAAAAAGAAGATTGTTTCCATTTTATTGTTTTTAATTGTTACAACCCTTTATGACGAAAAGATACCAAAGGTTAACAAGCTGTATTTTTTATTTTGCGTATTTTTCGAGAAAACTGTTTGAACTCAGAATTGTCCTGATCCGAATTATCAAGTTTTTTCTTGAAATCGCCATCAGACACCTTTGTATCATTAAAGGCATTTACCAAGTCATTTTCTTCATCATCCTCGCCCATCTCTATGGTAATGTTATTTGATAGAGCCTCTTTACGGATTATCTCGTATGCCGGAAGATAACTGGGGGCCAGTTTAATCAGATGCTGACAGGTGTCAATATTGGAATTCCCTAATTGTTCATTGAGTTCAGCCTCAAAGAGGTATTGCTTCATATCGACAACAATCTTTTCATCCAACCCGGTGTTGGCTTTGCGAATCTGTTTGGTCATATCCAATGCTTCATTGTAGCGGCAAAGACGCAGTAATGCCTTCCCTTTGATAAACGTAGCTTCGGGACAAGCACGACGGTCGAGAACCAGATTGGCATATCCGACAGCTTCTTCAAACCGTCCTCCATAAAGACACAGCATTGCATTCAGGAAGTTGCACGTCATACTGCAATCTTTGAGCAGAGGAATTCCTTCCGTCATTCCATTCAGGCATTTGTCATCCAGCATAACGTCGTACATTTTCTTTGCCATCAACGCTGCGTTACGGTAATCTCTGGCCTTTATTATCTCCAAGCAACGACGCAGACAAACCTTGGCTGCGCCATCATAGTCTTTCTTCCCCAAGTTTTTGTACAGCATTTGCCCAAACAATAGTTCTTCGTCTATCACCTCCATATTGTTGAACGAATTGGAGTAAGCCTTGATTTCTGCATTTTGAATAATATGGGCGTGTTTTATCTTGTTGCTTAGAGTCAATCCCTCCAATGTACGCATACGGCTGACCGCCACGTATGTCTGACCCGGAGCGAAGGTTCCGCGAGTGAGATCAAGATGCATCCGGTCAAACGTCATACCTTGCGACTTATGGATGGTGATTGCCCAAGCCAATTTCAGCGGATACTGGGTAAAGGTCCCAACCACTTGACTTTCTACCTCCATCTTTTCCTCGTTATATACACTCTCGCGACTCTCCCAAACCATCTTCTTCATAGAGATTTGTTTGCCGCTCTTCAGGCGTACCTGTATCCCATCTTCGTCAAGTTTAGAGACAATGGCTATGGTTCCATTTACGCATTCCTGCGAGAAATCATTGTGGCAGATGATCACCTGTGCGCCTTCTTTAAGCCGCAGTTGCATTGGTACAGGGGAGTCTTTTATGCGGAAATCACCATCAATCTCACCCTCATAGCAGTATTCCTCAGCATCGATATCGGACAATTTAAGGTCGTTAATCTGGTCGGCGCACTTGTTGTATGCAGTTAGTGTCACAGCATAATCACCCACATCACTCTCATTACTTACCTGCTGATTTAGTATGTCCAGGTCGGAATTAGTATTTTCTCCCAAACGCATCCTGTCCAGAATCTCCAAGAAATCAATGTCGTTTTGTCGGTACACTTTCTGGAATTCAATCTTCGGCAGATTGATGCGCTTCATAACATCGGCTTTGTAGAAATAGGGTGTTCCATTGCCATACATTTCACTTAGCAACTCGTCATCTGCGGAACCGCTTTTCACAACCGGTGGCAACTGGAAGAGGTCGCCTACAAACACCACCTGCTTGCCTCCGAAAGGCAAGTGCGACTTGGTAAGGCTACGCAGGAAACGGTCTATTACGTCCACCCAATCACATCGCACCATTGAAGCTTCATCGATGATAATAGTGTCGATCTTCATCAAAACAGCCCTCTTGTTCTCGGATACTTCAGGCCAATCCTTCGGTCCCATAGCTGTAAACGGAAGTCCAAAGAATGAATGAAGGGTTTGTCCACCGACATTCATTGCGGCAATGCCAGTAGGAGCTAGCACCAAGAAATTCTTCTTGATGAGCTTTTGAATACCCTTAATAAAAGTGGTCTTACCAGTACCAGCCTTACCGGTGATAAAGAGGCTGGTGTTAGTGTTTTCTACGAGGTCAAAAGCCTTCTGTTGTTCAACATTTGTCGGGTCAATTTTGAATTCTGTGTTCTCCATAATGTTAACCTTTTGCTTGTTTCTGTCCTTTTATGACAAAAACAAGCAAAAGGTTAACACGGAAGAATATTTATTCTACTGAATACGTAAGATAATATGTAATCTTCAAGAGGGTTGGATTATTACAATCAGGAGATTCCGCTGATTGCCACTCATTTTCTTTATAGATTTTGACGTTACTACTATTTGGGGAAATTAAACTTTGTAAGTGTCGTATATGGTTTTCTACTTCTAATTGGCAAAATGGTCGCCCCATACCAATTATTTGAGCGGCACAACCTGTTTCATCTAATTGTTTGATAATATTAGACCAGTCAATGAACTCCTCTTTACTACCTGCGTCAAATGACACCTTAATTGTTTGTTGTTTCATAATATCATTTTTTATCATTAATAATCTTGGTACAAAGAACATGAACACATCTAATACAATTGCCAGATTTGTTCGTTTTTTTGACTGCTAAGATAGCATATTTTAATGATATTATGGATTATTTTTTTATCAATCCAACAAAACGAATGATGCATAGTAGTTTGCATCTTGATATTTCTCTTTCATCATAAGGACCGTACTACTATAAGCATCGTGAACCGAATAGCCATTTACTAGTTTTTCATAGAAGTAGGTCATATACTCAGAAGTCGCCTTGTCGTCTATCTGCCACAAACTCATCAGAATAGACTTTACGCCCGCTTTTTTGAAAGCTCTTTGCAAACCGAAAATTCCGTCGAAAAGGTTATCTCCTAGGCCAGTTTCACATGCAGAAAGGACAACAAGGTCTACATTATGCAGGTCAAGTTTGGAAATTTCGTATGCTGTAAGTATACCGTCATTATTATCTGGCTTAAAAGTAGAATCCACCCACGCTTTTTGACCGCCGGAGAGAATCAATCCAGAGTAGAAAAGTTCGTCCTGAATAGATGCTGTATTTACACTATTTGAAAAGTAAGGTATAGAATCTCTATGTGATTGAGGTATGTAATAACCGTGAGAAGCAATATGAATCACATTGGATTTAGCGCCATCAAGATGTTTAAACGCATCTTCTGTAGCATTGACCCCTCTATATGTAGCAATATCAATATTTCTTTGTTGTAGCAAAGATTCAATCTGATTCACCTCGGATAGTGAGTTCTGTAGATATGACCAATTTCCACGAGTATTTATATTCTGGATAACTTCGGCATATTCATCGGCATTTTCATAATCCACTCCACCAAATGAAGCAACAGACAACACAACAACATTACCAGTATCATTTGCTTGAATGTTTCTTGTGGAAGATACTCTATACAGGTTGAATCTATCCATAGCAGTTTGACCAGTACTATCGATTAGAAGTTCCGTATTGATCAAGTTAAGCAACCCCATAGGCGAGAAAAACACTTTCCGTTTACCATCTATGTATGGTTGTAGTTTATCCCATATTTTTGTGTACAGGATCTTCCCCATCTCTATATCATAAGACTTGGGTTGAAGATTGTACACATCCATTAATTCATCTTCATCAAACAAATCCACAAATATGGGGGCTTTTCCATTAGGCAGAAGAACCATTGCAGAATAATGCGGTTTATGAATGCTGTCACACCACGAATATGCATTAGCTGTATACTTCACAAATTCAATACAGGCCTCGTCGTTTTTTAGTTCGTTTGCAATATCTTTCCAATGTACATTGGTCAATTCTGCATTTACATCTTTCAGTATCTCGCGCTCTTTTAATTCATATCGGTGCAAGGCCAGCAATCGAGCATTTTCATCAGTAATAGAGTAGATGCTGTCACGCATTCTATCTAGTTCAAGTTTTGCACCTGCCAAATTCGGATGACTTTCAAGATACGGGGAAATGGTATTGTAACGCAAAGTCAATCCTTTCATCAGCAAAGCTGCGTCGTAAGCGATACTAACACTTACACTATCTGCCGGATTCCATGATGCCCATTCGGGAATGTGATACAAATTTGCGTTTCCTTGTGCCAAATATATATCGGATTCTACAGAGCCTAGAATTGGCAAGATATTATATAGATCTTCCTTCATGCCATAATAGAATCGAGGTAGATAGTTGTGTATTGAAGCAATATCATGGAGCAAAGAAGATTTCAATGAAACATTGTAGTAGTTATAATATTTATCGGAGGTATATTGTAGCGCTTTTATTGAGTATTCATATGATTTTTCGCGTTGCTCCAACCGAGAATAATGCTTCGCCCAAGCCTCACATAAGTTTGACAAGACTCCATTCTTAATATTATATTTTCCGTAATAATCATTATTTGCCAACAAAACTTCCTCCGTAGTCTTGAAATACATTTCAGCAGTATCTCGATATTTATTACCGCCATTCATCAACATAGAATATGCTCGTCCTAAAGTCATATAGTAATATGCATTGCCACCTTCTGAACGCCTCACATTTGTAAGTTTAGCATTTCGTGAAATTACCTCTTGGGGATTAACATCAACAATATAATTGAAATACATACCCCAATCAGTTAACGAAACAGACCCTTCTAATCTTTCTCGAATATTTATTTCAGTAAGTTTTAGGTTTGCTGCCAAATTTGCTTGGTTTATATTATAATAGCTATTTGCCAGTGCATTCAAGATATCACAATACTCCAATTCTTCTCTCTGATTAAAAATATACGGGTATGCTTTATCACAATATTGTTTACACAAAGTCAAATCTCCTAACTGGTAATAATCATTAGCCATTTTTGCGTAGCAGGAAGCAATTTTCAAATCAACAAGGTCGTCTGCAATTCCGATAGAAGACAGTACGGCAACTTCTTTACTATACAGTTCAACAGCACTAATAAAATCCTGTTTTTGAGCACTTACCGCACCCGCAAATAGGTATAATAAATCGGCATAACCTAAATCATATTCAAGTATCTCTCTTTTGTATAAAATGGTATCTAAGTTATGGATATATGGACGATTCTGTACATACCAATTCTCGATTTCATCAATTCTATTTCGTACAAAAATTTTCTCCTTAAAACTATTGTACGTTCTATTCATATTGAAGCATTGGCAATACCATAAATAGTTTTTTACATTATCTTTAGAAATAGGTTCTTGACAAATAACATTAAGCGCATCTTGTAGACAATAAACAGAATCAGCCCAAGGCATAATGGTACATCCTCCCAGCGTGCTTGCAATCAAATTGGTATAAAAAGGGAGTGCGTTAGGAGTATATCGTTTTATTGTGCGAGCGAGCTCAATATATGTGTCAATAGCATCAGTTGTCCTATTCAAATCTCTTTGCAATACAAAAACCATCCCATAATTATTATACATATCATAAAGCGTAATACCATATGTGACAAACGAATTAATGTGCTGCTCAATCAATTCACAATTTTTAATCTGGTATTCAAGTGCGGTCTCAAGGTTACCTTTGTCGTGTTCTTGATTGGCAAACATTACTAGCATGAGGGATGCAGAATCATATTTTTCTTTTTCTACATACTGATAAACCAGTTTGTCAACATCAGCTTTTTTTAAAGATTGAGCCGATGTTATCATACCATAAGTAATACACAATAGAAAGAGAAGAAATCGTTTCATCTTATAGTTCGTTTAGTAATTCTGTGACTTTATCTCCCATTGCCGTTCCTTCCGGATACATTGTCTGCAACTGTTTAAGGATAGTCTTTGCTTCTTTCTTGTCGTTGTTGCGCAAATGGGCGATGGCCAGATTCCATCCGATATAGGGTTCATACGTCGTGTAGCCATTGTATGTATCACTTTGAGACAATGTCCACAACTTTTCAAGTTGCTCTATCGTGTTGTCTAAATCTTCTCCGTTGGCAACATTATCAAATAAGGCTGCAAGTGTCTCCGAAACATCTTTGTCCTCCTCTCCTCGGATAATGGAAGATGTTGGGAAAGCAGAAGCGTATTCGCGACCCAATCCTGTGGTTGCTGAGTAGTCATAGATATGGTATCCCACCGTGAAAATGAGAGCAAAGCTGGCGGCAATAGATATCCAGCGGACGGGGGAGGTCTTCTTCTCGGACGAGGCTTTCATCTGCTCCACCAGGTGCTTGTCGTGTTCATCACCAAGAACCTTCATCTCCTTGACGATTCTAGCCATTGATTCGGCCTGTCGTTTCAGGGTGTCGTCTTTCTGGAGGTCTGATTCAAACACAGATTCCTCTTCTGGTGTCATCTCTCCATGAAGGTAACGGTTGATTCTTTCCTCGTTATTGTATGTTTGGTCGTCCATAGTCTTGTGGGTGTTTCGTTCTACATTTTTGAGAGCGCATTCTCATAACTTTTGCGGAATTTCTCCTGACAACGATGTTTGGTCACCTTTGCCACACTCTCGCTGG
>DBXB01000027.1:114782-114973 GCA_002309155.1 Bacteroidales bacterium UBA1223
ACATCACGATAGTAGGACCATAACAATTCATTACACGGAGAGGGCAAACTCTTGACTAGTTCCTGAATAATGCTGTTACGTTCTTCTTCAACTTTCTCATTAGAATCTATCATATTTAGAATCTTGTCCGCTTTAGTCAGGATAGCATTATATCGTTGCTCGCCGTCTTCGCTGGAGAATGCATCTATTGA
>DBXB01000039.1:0-5250 GCA_002309155.1 Bacteroidales bacterium UBA1223
CATTTTCTGTCCGACAAAAACAGCCTAGAATGATAGAACATCTAAAAACTCTAAAATACTAAAGAGACTATGACCCGTCGACTGCTGTTTATGCTGAAATCCTATTTGATGCTCATACTTTTCTTTGTGAGTCAGAAGGTTGTCTTTATGCTNNAATGTGGGGCATGCAGATGGTGCTCCTTTCGGCAGTTGTGTCGCCGCGCTGTGGCACGGCTTGAGACTCGACACGGCTATGGCTTGCTATATTCTTGTGATGCCACTGATTGTCTTGGTGGTCAGCAGTTTCTTTGTGAAGATTAATCTTCGGGCAGTCCTTAGGCCTTGGTGGTGGCTGTCGGCAGTGCTTATGGCTGTGGTTTTTGTGGCAGATACAGTGCTCTATCTATTCTGGGGCGCAAAAATCGACGCTAACGATCTGATATATGCGGCGAAGCCCAAGGATATGCTTGCCAGCGTGAAGTGGTGGAGCATTGTGGCTGGAATAGTTGTCATCGCCGCCACTGTGTGGATCTATGGTAGATGTCTGTGCCGAATCACTCCAACCTCTGTGCCCCGTCACAACAGATGGCTGTCACTGATCTATATACCGCTTGCCGGACTGCTTTTCTTGGGAGTTCGTGGCGGTGTGTCGGAGTCAACGGCGAATCCATCTTATGCTTATTTCTCTAAACATCAGTTTTGTAATCATGCTGCCTTAAATCCTTTCTTTAATATGGTGCATTCTTTGTTCAAGACGGAAGACTTGCTCCATGAGTTCGATTTTTTGTCTGGTGACGAGGCCGTGAGTAAGGTGGCGCCACTGTTTGCCACGGGTGACGATGTCACCGACACGTTGCTTCGATGCAGGAGGCCTGACATATTGATGATAGTGTGGGAGGGTGGTGGCAAAGCCATGGTGATGAACGACAGTGTGGGGGAGAATCTCATGAGGTACTGCGACGAAGGGGTGGTATTCACTAACCTTTATTCCAATAATTTCCGTACTGACAGGGGCCTAGTGTCGTTGCTCAGCGGCTGGCAAGGACTGCCCACCACTTCACTGATGAAGATGAATGACAAATGTCGTAAACTGCCTTCCCTGGCTCGTGAGCTCGCCAATGTCGGTTACAATACCTCCTTCGTATACGGTGGCGATATCGACTTCACAAATATGCGTGGATACATGCTTGAGACGGGATTTGAAAAAGCTGTCGGAAGTGAGGCGTTTCCCGAGAGTCGCAGGCTGAGCGGGTGGGGTGCGCCAGACGCCTACACGTTACTGCCATCGCTGATGGGTGGCGAGTCGCCATCGTTTGATGTCTTTCTAACCCTGAGCAGTCATGAGCCGTGGACTGTGCCCATGCGCAGACTGAGAGATGACAGAAAGAACAGTTTCGCCTATACTGACTCTTGCATCGGAGTGATGATCGACAGTCTGCGTCATTCTCCGAGATGGGACAGCCTGCTGATAATCATAGTGCCTGACCACGGTGTGGCTCTCTCGTCGTCGCAATCGACAAGCGACCCAGCAGTGGCTCCTATCCCTATGGTGTGGATAGGAGGGGCGGTGAATGGGCATCATGAGGTCGACGTGATGATGAACCAAAGCGACTTGGCTGCCACACTGCTTGCACAGATGGGGCTAAGTCACAAGTCGTTCCCCTTGAGTCGCAATGTGCTTAGCGCTGAATATGCTGACAATTACCATTTTGCACTACATTGTTTCAAGAATGGGTGTAACCTCTTCGATAATGAAGGCATCACCCGTTTCGACTGCGCAAGTCGCTCGGCAACGGATATTAGTGGTACGTCGGGAGAAGACCGCAGTCAGTTTGTGAAGACTCTGCTTCAGGCTATATATCATATAACGGGACATTTGGGAGAGTGAGGGTTGGTTGTTGAGATGTTGATTGTTTAATTGTTTAATTGTGACCAGTGAACTTTATGTTTGATTGTTGAGTTGTTAAGATGTTTAATTGTTAAGTTGTATCATTAATAAATAAATCAAAATTATGAAAAAAAGAACATTTGCATTTTTATCCGCAGCGTTGATGACTGTCGCTATGACGGTCTCCTGCTGTGGTGAGAGCCAGCCTTCGAGCGACAACAGTCAGGCTGACGCCGTTATCGCCAACATCATGAACCGCAAGAGCGTTCGCAGTTACACCAACGACACTATTCCGGCTGCGGATATGGAGATTATGCTCCGTGCCGCTGTCGCCGCACCCACTGGGATGGATGTGCGTCCTTGGCATCTGGTGGTGATGACTGACAAGAGCAAATACGCTGAGCTCTTTGAAGGCAACTTCAACATGGAGAAATACATGCAGGCTGGTGCCGTCGTCATCTTCTGCGCCGACACCACCGTGACACGTCCTCCGCGTGACAACCCCAACGGTCCCGCAGTGACTACCCCCAATGCCATATGGCGTGACGATATGGGTGCTTGCACCGAGAACTTCCTCCTTGCCGCTGAGGCTCTCGGCTATGGCGCCGTCTGGACAGCCTGCTATCCTTTCCCCAACAACATGGAACCTATCAAGAATTATCTTAACCTGCCCGGCAATATAGTGCCCTACAGTGTGGTTCCCGTTGGTCGTCCCGCCGGCGACAACCAGCCTAAGGACAAATGGAATCCCGAACGTATTCATTACAACGGTTTCTAGACTCAAAGCCCTTCGCATCGGCGAAGGGCTTTTTTTTCAGCGATTTGAGAACAATCTGAGAATCCACACTCTGAGAAATTAAAATTATATGTATATTTGCATATTATTTCAAGGGTCGCATATATATGGAAAAATTCATTGTATCAGCACGTAAGTATCGTCCAACGACATTTGACAGCGTCGTCGGACAGTCGCATATCACCACTACTCTTAAAAACGCAATACGCAAAAACCAGCTTGCCCAGGCTTTCCTCTTCTGCGGTCCCCGTGGAGTGGGCAAGACCACTTGCGCCCGCATTCTTGCCAAAACCATAAACTGCACCAATCTCACTGACGATACTGAGCCCTGCAATGAGTGCGACTCCTGCCGCTCGTTCAACGAGGGGACATCGATGAACATCTTTGAACTCGATGCCGCATCGAACAACTCTGTCGACGATATCCGCAGTCTGGTCGAGAAGGTGAGGATCCCTCCCCAGACGGGAAAATACAAGGTGTATATCATCGATGAGGTCCACATGTTGTCTACCCAGGCTTTCAACGCCTTCCTCAAAACCCTTGAAGAACCTCCCGAGTACGCCAAGTTTATACTTGCGACCACAGAGAAACACAAGATAATACCCACCATCCTGTCACGTTGCCAGATATACGATTTCAAACGCATTCAAACCGACGATATCGTCAAGCATCTGGAGTATGTAGCAAACCAGGAGGGCATAAACTATGAGCCGGAGGCTATCCATGTAATAGCACACAAGGCTGAGGGCGGACTGCGTGACGCCCTCTCAACCTTTGACCAGCTGGTCAGTTTCACCAAGGGCAACCTGACCTATAAAGACTGTATCGAGAACCTCAATGTGCTCGACTGTGACTACTATTTCCGCTTTGTCGACTATTTCAAAGCGGGCGACATTTCGAATTCTCTGCTGCTCTATCAAGAGCTTATCGATAAAGGTTTTGACGGTCAGCATTTTGTTACGGGTCTCTCGGAGCATCTCCGTAATCTCCTGGTGTGCCTTGATCCCGCCACACAGCGTCTTATGGATGTCGTGGAGAAATATCGCGCCGAATATGCCCGCCAGTCCGCTGAATGCGGAATGGCACTGCTTATGCGATACCTTGAGATGGCATCGGAATGCGAATACAAGTTCAGGGATGCCTCCAACAAGCGTCTCTTCGTGGAGGTGACTCTGATGAAGATGGCTAACCTGACCAAAAACTTGCAGTTGGCCCAGCCTGCCGCTGGATAGATAGCAAGAACGCCACAAGCGGAACATAAAACCCCACCTGCCGACAATCCTGCACCATCGGCTCCAGCACAGGAAACTGACGTTGCAACTGAGTCTGTGTCCCCTGAGGCTCCTCAGCAGAATGCGGAGCCTGAGAGCAGGCCTGTCAAACCTGATGTCACGGCAGGCATACCACATCGCCGATTCACCTCAGTATCGCTGTCCGACATGCCTGAAGTGAAGCCTCCCACACCTATCGAGAACCGTGAGGTGGAGAAGCTTACACAGGAAAGGCTGGCGGAGTTATGGCGCCGTTTGGTCGACAATTGTAAAGACGATGAGGCACTCCATTCGTTACTTGCCGACAAAGAGGTGGAGCTCAAGAACAACAACCTCTTCTTCATCTATGTGCCCAACCTCTATCTTGACAGCCAGCTCTCAAAGCACCAACGGCGTATACTCGATTTTCTGAGAGGTGAGACCGGAAATGAGGCGCTCAACTATAAAGCTGTGGTACGTGTGGAACATGTGGAACGCAAAGCCTATCTGCCACGTGATAAATTTGACGAGATGGCGGCGAAGAACCCATCCATGTACACACTCAGGCAGATGTTTACAGATATAGACTTCTAAACTCGACCAGATATGGGCAAATTTTTCATAATCACCGGACTGCTGATATTCAGTGCACATGTTTTCTCTGCACTGTTCAGCAAGCGGAGAGTGCCCGATGTGCTTTTCCTGGTTGGAATAGGAATAATCATAGGTCCTGTCCTTGGGTGGGTCACCCCTGATACTCTTGGAGGAATAGGTTCTATCTTCGCCTCAATCACACTCGTTTTCATCCTCTTCGACAGTGGTGTCGATATGCATATCGATGACTTGCGCCGCTATTGGGTCGGCATGGTGCAGGTGGCAAGCTATTCTTTTCTCCTTACTATGGCGGTGACTGCTGTGCTGGCGCATTTTCTGGCTTATTTGGGTTGGCCATCATCACTGCTGTTGGGCAGCATGGTGGGATGCACTGGAGCGTCGATAGTCATTCCCATGGTGCGTCAGATGAAGGTAAGTGACCGTACCCGCACGGTGCTTATCCTAGAGTCGGCTCTGTCGGGAGTGTTCAGCATTGTCGTAGCTCTGGCCATCCTCGAGGGTATCAAGATAGGCACTGTCAGTTTCGTTGCTATTGTAGGCAATGTGCTGGCATCCTTCTTTATGGCGCTTCTTATAGGAGTCGTTGGCGGACTTGTGTGGTCTGGACTCCTTCAGAAGGTGCGCCGCCGTCAGAATTCGATGTTTCTGACTCCTGCCTTTGTCTTTGTCCTCTACGGCATCACACAGGCGTTGGGTTACAGTGGTGCCATCGCCGCGCTGGC
>DBXB01000039.1:5332-6331 GCA_002309155.1 Bacteroidales bacterium UBA1223
AACGAGAAGACCTTTTTTAAAGAGATGGTATTCATCCTTAAAACCTTCTTCTTCATATCCATAGGTATAAGCATCCCCTTTACTGACACGATGGCGTTGCTTTACGGAGGCATCATCGCAATTGCTATCTTTGTTGTCAGGTTGATTTTGGTGACTATCGTTGGTCGCAACAACACACCTACCGACCGTTGGATTGTCTCTGTGATGATGCCTAAAGGGTTGATTTCCGCAGTCTTGGCGTCGATGCCAAAACAGCTCAATAATGCGGTTGGGTATGAGATAATACCTCATGCTGAGCGTATAGAGTGCATGGTCTATTCCATCATCTTCTTCTCTATCATGCTTAGTTCGCTCCTTGTCCTTATTTCCAGAAAGAAAATCATCGACGACGAATACAAACCTGAGGAGCCCCAGGAATTGTACGACTACGAATAGGATTCAGTTAGTCTTTTGAGGAGTTGATATGTTTTTCAACAAATCTGATGTCATTCCTCATTTTGTAGATATAGCCATCTACATTCTGAAAACTATCAATATACGATACCTTCCAGTATCCATTCTCCAAGTCCCATTCTACATCCCGCTGATAAGCCCTGTAAAGAATGTCAGTCCCATTATAGACATAATATGAGTCTTTAATGCTGACGACACTGTCAATCACGTATGAATGGTTCTCATCCGAATACATTCCATCAAGATGCCCAACAGACGACAGATAAACTTCTAAAATTCGCTATATGGATAATAACGCAGATTCACAAAGTAGAA
This sequence comes from Bacteroidales bacterium UBA1223, assembly GCA_002309155.1. GTDB lineage: Bacteria > Bacteroidota > Bacteroidia > Bacteroidales > P3 > Colimorpha. Next base: position 6,101 of record DBXB01000039.1, read on the forward strand.
GAGTACCCAGCACAACAAATGAAACAGAAACAGAAATAATACAATCTTCCATTTCTTTTTGGCCAATGCCATAATAAATGCTGTACATCTCCACAAAAAAGAAAGATAACCTATTAATAAGGGCAAATGAGTATAGGGAAACCAATCAATCAAATAGTCTGAATTATTTGCATACGAATAGAAATCACCTGCCAAATTGAACAAATAATACAGCATTGTCGCACAGACAGG
>DBXB01000039.1:6400-6811 GCA_002309155.1 Bacteroidales bacterium UBA1223
ACTTCTGTTTGCATAGGCGGATATTTCTGCTTGTTATAAGCATTAAGATCAAGAATGCCAAATTGTATTCGGTTAGTCGGTCTTTAACTTTGTGAATACGGCTTCGGGTACGTCGCGGTCGTAATAGTGGTAGTTGCACGATGTCTTAGAGTAGTTGTGGTCGAGGTATATGCGGCCTGACACATGGGCTCCTTCCTGGAGTATGCGGTCGCTGCCGTAGACCACCACGACATTGTCGTAGACTTCATCGTATTGTGTGGTGTAACTGCCTCCGATATCCGTGGGGCTGGTGAGGCAGATGGCATAACCAACATCATAAATGCCGTTGCATAGTTCGTAGTCGACGACGGTTCCCGAAAAGCTGAAATCGTTGTGATCGACACAGGCGGCAAGCAACAGACAGAAGGGGAT
>DBXB01000039.1:6837-8952 GCA_002309155.1 Bacteroidales bacterium UBA1223
AAGGATTTCAATTAGTCCAGCAGTCGGAGCACGTCATTCAGTGATGTTTTCTTGTCGGTGCTCTCTTTGCGCTGTCCGATGATAAGGGCGCAGTTGACATTGTAGTCGCCGGCAGGGTAGTGCTTGGTGTAGCTTCCGGGGATGACGACACTGCGTGGCGGAACATAGCCTTGGTAGTAGACGGGGCCAGGGCCGGTGACATCGATAATCTTGGTGCTGCCGGTGATGACGGTGTTGGCTCCGAGAACGGCCTCAGTACCAATCCGAGCACCCTCAACAATGACGCATCGTGAACCTATGAAGCAATGGTCTTCGATGATGACAGGGGCGGCTTGTACGGGTTCGAGGACTCCACCTATTCCAACACCTCCGCTGAGATGCACGTTCTTGCCTATCTGGGCACAGCTGCCGACAGTAGCCCAGGTGTCGACCATGGTGCCAGAGTCGACGTAGGCGCCGATATTGACATAGGATGGCATCAGGATGACGCCCGGGGCAAGGTGCGCTCCGTAACGTGCTGTGGCGGGAGGAACCACGCGGACCCCCGTGGAGCCATATCCATGTTTGAGTGAGAGTTTGTCGTGGTACTCGAATGGTCCAACCTCACAGGCCTGCATGTCGCAAATAGGGAAAAAGAGCAATACGGCTTTCTTGACCCATTCGTTGACTTTCCACTGAATGACTCCATCGGTGCTCTCTTCGGGCTGGGCCACACGTAGCTCGCCACAGTCGAGACGGGCGATTACTGACCTTACGGCTTCAATATAGGGCTTCTCTTTAAGGAGATGGCGGTGCTCATATGCTTCTTCAATCAATTCTTGCAATTCCATGGATTTTTTTTTCAGTTTATTACAATAAAAACCATTTTTTTGAGTAATTGCAAAAGTACTAATTTATTTTTAAATGGAAACCGCCAAAGCAGTTTTTAACAATATGCGACTGACCATCATTATGTTTGTTCTGGCGTTGTCGACAGTGACGCACGCTCAGAACAGGGATGTGATGATGGCCTACCAGAACAATATGCAGCCGTTGCTTGAGAAGGTTGTGAATGCCCCCACCGACAACGAGCGGTATAACGCCAACGAGTTGCTTGTGCAACTCTTTGACGAGGCGTTGAACGTGGAGGAGTCTATACACTGGAAGTGGGACTTCGGCACCAGAATCTCGGTGCTTACCTCCTCTGACCGCCAGTTCCGCATCATCACATGGCCTGTGGTTCGCGACAACGGCGAATACGAATGCTTTGGCTTCGTTCAGTCGTGGAATGCCAAGAGTGAGCGCTATGACGTCTATATGCTCAACGACAAATCGGATGAGATAATCTCCGCCAACGAGGTGGTGCTGGAACCTGAGAACTGGTACGGATGTGTCTATCAGGAGTTGGTGGAGACCAGGCACGAAGGCAAGCAGTTTTACACTCTTATTGGGTGGACAGGTGTGAATCCCCTTGTCCAGCGCAAGGTCATAGAGCCTATAGTGTTCCGCAGCAACAGCTCCAAACCACAATTCGGACAGGCTCTGTTCAGGAAAGAGAAAAATCAGAGACGGTTGGTGCTGGAATATTCACGTAACGCCATGGTGAATGTCCGCTACGACGAACAAACCATCCGCACTTACGAGAACAAGAAGGTGAAAAAGAATGGACGCACCATTAATATGCAGATGCCCAAAGAGATGAAGGCTAAGATGATTATCTTTGACGAGATTGCTCCATTGCTACCCGGCATGGAGGGTCTGCCACAATATTACGCTCCAACGGGCACGGAACTTGCCTATGTCTTCGTGAATGGTCGTTGGGAGTTGAGAGACAACGCCCAGGGTCGACTGTCTGACCCGAAGCTGAACAAAGAATTCACTCCGCTTCCCAAAACCGATCCGGCATACAAGATGAATAAATGACAAGAAATCCATAATATTTCGTATCTTTGCGGTTCCACAAAAATGGATTATTGCATTGCAAGGTGTTATTTTAGAAAATATTAATTCTCCCGAGGATCTCCGCAAATTGCCAGTTTCCGATCTTCCCGAACTGACACGTGAGGTGCGGAGGTATATTGTCGAGACCCTCGCCACCCATCCGGGGCATCTGGCTTCGTCATTGGGAGCCGTGGA
>DBXB01000039.1:9008-12038 GCA_002309155.1 Bacteroidales bacterium UBA1223
TACGCCCATAAGATTCTCACAGGTCGCCGCGACGCATTTCCCACCATTCGCACCTATGGTGGAATCAGTGGATTCCCACGGATGGATGAAAGCGAATACGACGCCTTCGGTACAGGGCACTCGTCGACATCGGTGTCTGCTGCCCTGGGAATGGCGACAGCCTCTAAACTGCAGGGTAACACCCGTCGTCAGCATATCGCCGTGATAGGCGACGGAGCAATGACGGGAGGGGAGGCCTTCGAAGCTCTGAACAACGCCGGCGTCTCCAAAGCAAATATCTTGGTGATTCTGAATGACAACGGCATCTCGATAGACAAAGCTGTAGGCGGACTGAGCAAATACTTGGTGAAGATTACCGCCTCGCAGAGTTACAACTCACTCAAGGAGACAGTATGGCGCCATACGGGAGGCGACGAGAAGGAGACTCTGAGCAAGAATTTCTTCTCGAAGACGCTCAACGCTATCAAGTCGTCTCTGCTGGAAAACTCCAACTTCTTCGAATCTTTGGGATTTAGATATTTTGGTCCAGTAGACGGCAATAACGTGGAGCAACTGGTTGAGGTTCTGAGTAAACTGAAACGTATTGGAGGTCCCAAACTGTTGCATATCATCACCAAGAAAGGCAAAGGTCTGCCTGAGGCAGAGCGCAACCCGGTGGTGTATCATGCTCCCGGACTCTTCAATGCCGAGACGGGTGTTCAGGTGACCACATCTGACACCGGCAAGCCGTTGAAATATCAGGATGTGTTCGGTCACACCATCGTAGAACTTGCCAAGAAAAACAGTCGCATTGTTGGTATCACACCGGCAATGCCTACGGGATGCTCGCTGAATATCATGATGCAGCAGATGCCCGACAGGGCTTTTGATGTTGGCATCGCCGAACAACATGCTGTCACTTTCGCAGCTGGTCTTGCCGCACAGGGCATGGTGCCGTTCTGCAACATCTATTCGACATTCATGCAGAGAGCCTACGACCAGGTTATCCATGATGTGGCGTTGCAGAATCTCCATGTGGTGATGTGCCTAGACCGTGCCGGACTGGTGGGTGATGATGGTGCCACACACCACGGCGCTTTCGATATAGCTTATTTCCGACCAATACCGAACATGACGATATGCGCTCCCATGGATGAGCATGAGTTGCGTGATATGATGTTCACAGCCCAGCAAGAGGGCAGGGGACCTTTTGTGATACGCTACCCACGTGGACTGTCGGTGCATGCCGATTGGCAGAACGACATGCAGGCTGTCGAAATTGGCAAGGCTCGCCTTATATCTCAGGGTTCTCGAGTGGTGGTGCTCTCCATAGGTCATATAGGCAACGAGGTGCAGAAAGCTCTCGCCAGACTACATGAGGAGGGCATAGATGCCGGTCACTATGACATGAGGTTCGCAAAACCACTCGACACTACCATCCTCGACGAGGTGGCGGAAAAATACCACACCGTGGTCACTGTGGAAGACGGATGTCTGGAAGGCGGATTCGGAAGTGCCATTTTGGAATACTACGCCGACAAAGGTTCTATGAAGGTGAGTAATATTGTAAGACTCGGCATCCCAGACAAATTTATTCAGCACGGATCGGTGTCGCTATTGCAGTCTGCCTGCCATTATGACGCCCAGGCTATTTACGAAACCGTAAAACGTCACTGGGATGAGTAGGATAGCCACCTCTCTGCTACTTTTGGCTCTTGTTATTGCCATACCTCTTGGTGCGCAGGATTTCACCAAGACTGTGAGCATGGCGAGAATTACATTCTCAGTTCTGGACAATCCGTCGCCATCGGTGAGTGTGACGGGAGTGTCTCTTCTTAACGGCAACACTGGCAAGGGGGTGCGTATGACACTGCCTGACAGTGTGCAGCGTGACGGCATTTACTACAGGGTGGTCGCTGTCGAGTCTGGGGCTTTCAGTAATATAGACCGTCTCAATGCGGTGACAATGCCAGCAAGCATAAACTACATCGCAGACAGTGCCATTGTGGGGTGTGCCAACCTGGGCATGGTTAGAGTCAATTGTGACAGTCTGTCGGGTGGATATAACAGCATTGTGGGTTGCGGAAGTATGGACACGCTGGTGATAGGTACAACAGTAAGATACATAGCTCCTTTTATGTTCAGCACCCTCAAGACGCTGACTACGGTGACCTTGCTCTGTGAGGACTGCGGGCGACTTCCCAACATCTTTTTTGGCAATACATCGAAAGCTGTCCTCGTGGTGGGGGAGAATGTGAGGAAAATCCCCGACCATATATGTTATAACTTCGAGGGTCTGGAGCGGGTGGAATACCTTTCTGACCGCTGTGTCCTGGACGAGATAGGGGAGTGCTCATTCCTCAACTGTCGCAATCTTCACGATATCGTCTTGCCGCAGAGTTTGAGGCGCATCGGAGGCGGTGCTTTCTCATACTGCTCGCCGACCTCTATCGTTTTTGCCTCTCGTCGTCCGCCGGCAGTGGAGGCGGGGGCTTTCAACGGCGTCAATCCCGAGACTGTAGTCTTTCTGCCCTGCTACTCACGTGGATTCTATGCTAATTCTGCTGTCGGTCGTCTTTTCCACAATCTGGAATATGCCGACAGTTGTTATCCTGCCAGGGTGGAGACCGAGGTGGTGTATATGCACGACACCGTGGTGATCCATGACACCGTTGTGGTATATGTCGCCACGCAGGATGACGATACAGATAAAGAGGATGATTATAGTAGCGACCATCAGTGGTTGTGGCTCGACGGCAGGGATCTGAGAATCATCTATGACGACGAACTGTCGGAGGCCTCTTTCGTGATTTACGACGACAACGGCGATGTGGTCCAGAGACTGTCGTTTATGGGGCGGAACTACGACCTTAAAGTCAGACTGCCAAAGAAACAGAGGTATTACCTCCACATACAGAAGCCGGGGAAAGATGTGCACATCTATGTGTTGGATGTGCAACGGCAGGAAATTCGATAAGTGTTTATTTACGTGACCGGTGAACGGTGATACGTTTAATTGTTGATATGGTGATAAGTTGATAAGGTGATAAG
>DBXB01000039.1:12157-17231 GCA_002309155.1 Bacteroidales bacterium UBA1223
CCCTTAACTCCCCTTTTAGTGTTATGTCAACTCAGAATATTTCTGAGTTTTTTTTATATTATTATATAATATTATGCGGTGTGTATCGTTAATAAAGCAAAATACAGAAATAACAGTAAAGCATAGTTATGTTTAAGCGTTTCACTTTGTTTGGTATCATGATGCTGTTTGGTGTCATGGTCCTTATGGGACAGAACAACTATTCGTCCCCCGCCGCCGACCGCATGTACGATGAGGCGTGCGACCTCTTTTCTAAAGAGAAATATGCTGTCGCCCAGCATCTTTTTGACCGCTATGTAAAATCCAGCGATGCTGATGATGCCGTCATCCCTGACGCTGTATACTTTGCGGCGGTATGCTCGGAACGGCTCCGGAACAATGACGCCGAATACCGTGTCAGCGAATTCATGAGGGTATACCCTGAGAGCGACCATTACAACATGGCCCGTATGTCGCTGGGTAACGTCTATTTCGACAAGGGTGACTACAATGCCGCACTCCACGAATATTTGAAGGTGGAACCCTCGGAGATAGAGTTCAATCACAGGAGCGAATACGACTACAAGACTGGTTTCTGCTATTTCCAGCAGGGCGATAAAGATAGAGCGAAGGGTTATTTCAAGCGTGTGAGCGACGGCAAGTCGTACTACAAGAACGCCGCCACATACTATTATGCCGACATCCTCTTCTCCTCAAAACAGTATGAGTCGGCCGACAAGGAGTTTCGCAAGATCGAGAAAGACAAGGCGTTCAAGAAACTGGTGCCTGTCTATCGTTTCTATATCAAATATTACCTTGGTCAGGAAGACGAGGTGTTGCGTATGGCGCCCGACCTGCTCGCTGACCCGGGACTGGTCCTTCGTGACGAGGTGGAACGCATTGTCGGCGACGTGTACTTCAACCGTGGAGAATATAGCAGTGCGTTGGAATACTACCGTCAGGCAAACAACGACGCCTCGGAGTCTGCAACCAACAAATCCGCCAAAGGCAAACGCAGCGGTGTGAAGGTCGGAAGTTACCCAATGGGTTATTGTTTCTATATGCTGGGGCAGTATGACTCTGCCGCCTGCTACCTGTCAAGATTTGTGGGCACCGATGACTCTGTGGCGCAAAACGCACTCTTCACACTTGGCGACACCTATATCAAGTTGGGCAGGAAGAGTGACGCACGCACCGCTTTCAAGAGTGCTTCTGAGATGAAATACAATGCCGCTATCGAGGAGGATGCCGCCTTCAACTATGCCAAGCTGAGCTGCGAGCTGAACCCCAACGCCTATAACGAATCGATACGCTCGTTCGAGAACTACCTGCAACATTATCCCAAAACGAAACGCAAACAGGAGATACAGCAGATACTTACCTCGCTTTACTGCACCACGAAAAACTACAAGGACGCTCTCTCACTGATAGAACGCAACAAGAAAGAGTTGCTGAAAGACGCCACAATGCGGCAGGCTTACCAACGTATACTCGTGAACCGCGGTATAGACCTCTTTAATGAACGCAACCTGCAAGCGGCGTCTGCCTGTTTCGACACCGCTGTGGCTGTGAACGCAACCCCCGCCATCACAACCGACGCCCTCTACCTCTCGGCAGAGACTCAGTACCGACTGGCAAATTACGGCAGGTCGCAGAAACTCCTTGACAGATTCTTTACTGCCACTTCCCGTAAAAGTTCGGCATACTATCCGCAAGCTCTATATACCGCAGGATATGTTAATATGCGTCGCAAACGCTACCCCGAAGCCCGTGAGAAGTTCACCGAGTTTCTGAAGAGCAATCCCGAGGATAAGACTCAGGTGCTTGACGCTTACAACAGAATGGGCGACTGCCTCTATGTGGCGAAGAACTTCGACGGTGCCATAGGCTACTACGACAAGGTGATACAGGCTAAGGGCAGGGACGCCGATTACGCCACCTATCAGAAAGCTCTCTGCTATGGAGCTCAGGGCAAAAGCGTGGAGAAACTCAACAGTCTCAACTATATCTTCGAGAAGTTCTCCAACTCTCCGCTGTCGCCCAAGGCTATGTTCGAGATCGCCAACACCTACCTGATATGTGACAACAACGAGATGGCTCTGCTGTACTACAACAATTTTATCAAGAAATATTCTCAGAGCAGCTTCGTGCCACAGGCTCTCCTCAATGTGGGTCTGATTTATTACAACACCGAGCAGAACGACAAGGCTCTGGCGACTTTCGACCAACTGATGTCGAAATATCCCGGCACCGACGAGGCCCGTGACGCTCTCATGGCTATCAAGAACATCTACGTTGAACAGGATAGGGTAGAGGAATACTTCAACTATGTGAGTCGCACGACGAAACACTCTGTCTCGGCAGTTGAGCAGGACTCTACTCTCTACCTTGCCGCAGAGAATCGCTACTTCGAGGGACAGTATGACAACGCCATCGCCGGACTGTCGAACTATATAGGTAAGTTCCCACAGGGTCTCTTCATCCTCAAGGCTCACTACTATCTGGCTGACGCTCTCTCACGCACTGGTCACAACGACAAGGCTCTGCCTCATTATGAGTGGGTCGCTGAGCGTGGCAACAACCCCTATACGGAAGATTGTCTCTCACAGGCGGCGTCGATACTTTTCGCTCAGAAAAATTACGAAAAATCGCTCTCATACTATGTGCCTCTGGTAGTGGTTGCTGGCAGCGACCCCACAAGACTGCAGGCCCGTATGGGTATATTGCGGTGCTGGTATGCACTGCGTGACACCGCACATATCGCCGTCGCCGCCAACGAACTGTTGCAAGAGCCTAAAGCCACCGCCGAGCAACGTGATGAGGCGTCGGTGATGCTGGCACGCAGTTACTACTACGCCGACGACTATGAGAAGGCTTTCGCCGCCTATGGTGCCCTTACCAATTCCGCCAACGGCGACTATATGGGCGAAGCCTGCTACCGTAGAGCTTCTATTCGCTTCTCGCAACAGCGTCTGGATGACGCCGAGTCTATCATCGAGGCTCTGGTGAACAATCCGGGCAGCGACTACTGGCTGGCAAAGGCTTTCATCCTCTGGGCCGACATTTTCCACCAGAGAGGCAACGACGTTCAGGCCAAGCAGACTCTGCAGAGCATTATCGAAAACTACGAAGTGATTAATGACGCCGATGAGGAGGTGGTGGCGGAAGCTCGCCAGCATCTGCAATCTCTCTCGACTCCGGAGGAGGGCGGAAGTGAGCAAGAATCAACGCAAGACGATGCTCCAGTAATCCTTATCGAAGACTGAAAAAATACATCAACAATAAGTAACAATCATCTCAGCATATGAACAGGAAAGTAATCTATACGGTAGCAATAGCCCTTCTGTCAGGAACTGTTCTTCCCCTACAGGCCCAGTCCGACTCTTCGGTATACAATGAATCGGTGGTGGTCGTGGGCGACTATAACCCCGTCCTCGACGGCCTTACGGAGAAAATCAATGTTGCTCCTTCGTCGAATGACAACATACCTCAGGAACTTCAGCCCAAGTTCAACTATAGTATCACCCCCAGACGCATGACCTCGCTGACCACCACGTCGGGCATCAAGGCCGCCAAGGTGTTGGGCTCTCCATCGAAAATTTACAATAACTATATGCGGTTTGGTCTGGGTCACGACTTCGCCGCTTTTCCCGATTTCAACCCCATGATGGATCTCTACTTGACATCAACACGTCATGACAACTACTCTTACGGGGCCCGTTTCTACCATCTTACAGACATCACCACCTTCGGCAAAGAGGGCGACTCTCTGCCTTCGCCCGACTATTATGGTCGCAACCGTGAGTCGTTTACGCAGATGGATGTCTTCGGGAAATATATTTTCAAGAAGAAACATCTCTTCTCGGCATCACTCACCATGGACAGGATGAGGACTGGTTATTACGGTTACTCTGACTCCACTCTGGATGCCAACGGCCTAACCCGTGACTCGGTGTCGATGTCGGAGTTGGCGTCGACCTACAATAACTTCGCACTGAATCTTGGCGCCAAAAGTCTTCACACCGATGTCAACAAACTGGGCTATGATGCCAATCTGGGTATCGCCGACCTCTGGGGTAAATGGAACTTCTCGCAGTTCTCATCGACGTTAGACGCATCGCTGCACTACGGTTTCCCGCTCTTCAGCAAATACAAAGGTGTGGCATATCTCCACACTAACTGGCAGGGATATGGTCAACATGACGGTGACAACAGTACTGTTCGTCGCAACCTCACCACGGTGACTCCCTATGTCGATTTCCTCTTCAACGACTTCAAGTTTCACGTAGGTCTTGGACTGGGATTCAACGGTTATGATGATCCCAACGAGACTCACCACAACATGCTGCCCGACATTACCGTCACCAAGACTATGATGAATAAGTCGATGAGTCTTATGGCTGGTCTACAAGGTGGTTACCTCGCCAACGACTGGAATACCCTGCGACTGCAGAACCCATACCTGATGCCAGCTCCCACCACTGCGGCAACGGTCGACAACAACCTCTTCGCCCATCTCCGTATCAATTTCTCCAAGAAGTTGATTCTCAAACTTGCTGTTGACCACCATTTCTATAAGAACTTTGTCTCATACAAACCCAAATATGCAAGCTATATCTGCATGTATGACCCATACTATGTCGATGTAAACTCGTTGGATCTCAGCGGTGACTTTACTTTTGTCAACGATGAGATGATATCACTCTCGGTAGGTGGTACCTACGGCTTGAATTATAATGGTCCTGACAATGTGATTCTGCTTTATAACCCTGATTTCACTGGCTATGTCGCCGCCAAGGTGAACTATAAAGACAAGTGGCTGTTCGGTCTGCAGACTCATTTTGTGTCGGGAGTTGACGCTGACATGGCTATCAACCCCGCCACCAACCTCAACGAGGTTACCAAGACTCTCCCTGCTCATCTGGGCATCTCGTTGGATGCGGAGTACCTCTACAGCAAGGCTCTCTCGTTTTTTGCCAAAGTTGACAACCTTACCGGACACCGCTACTTCCTCTGGGCCGACTATCCTGCTCAGCGTTTCAACATCATGCTTGGTCTAACTTATACTCTGCCGACGAAGAAATAATTATAATTG
>DBXB01000049.1 GCA_002309155.1 Bacteroidales bacterium UBA1223
ATGCGCAACTACTTCAACGAGCAGGGCTACCTCGAGGTCGACACCCCAGTGCTGCAGAGCATCCCGGGCGGCGCCGCCGCACGTCCTTTCGTGACTCACCATAACGCCCTCGACATCGACCTTTACCTGCGTATCGCCAACGAACTTTACCTCAAGCGCCTTATCGTGGGAGGATTCCCCGGCGTCTACGAGTTCAGCCGCAACTTCCGCAACGAAGGCATGGACCGCACCCACAACCCCGAGTTCACCGCCATGGAGATCTACGTGCCCTACAAGGACTACAACTGGATGATGACCTTCACCGAGAACATGCTCGAGCGTATCGCTATGGCTCTCCACGGCGACACCAAGGTCAACGTCTGGGGTAACGAGATAGACTTCAAGCCTCCCTTCCGCCGCGCCCCGATGTGCGAGCTCATCAAAGAGAAGACTGGCTACGATGTCGCCAACATGGACGAGGATCAGCTCCGCGAGGCCTGCAAAACCCTCGGCATCGAGACCGACCAGACCATGGGCAAGGGCAAGCTCATCGACGCCATCTTTGGCGAGAAATGCGAAGGCTCTCTTATCCAGCCCACCTTCGTCACCGACTATCCCATCGAGATGTCGCCTCTCTGCAAACGCCACCGCAACAACCCCGAGCTCACCGAACGCTTCGAGCTCTTCGTCTGTGGCAAGGAACTTGCCAACGCCTATAGCGAGCTTAACGACCCCATCGACCAGCTGGGCCGTTTCCAGGAGCAGCTTCGTCTCAGCGAGAAAGGCGACGACGAGGCTATGTTCATCGACATGGACTTTGTCCGCGCCCTCGAGTACGGCATGCCTCCAACCTCTGGCATGGGTATCGGCATCGACCGTCTGGTCATGATGATGACCGGAGCACAGAGCATACAGGATGTTCTGCTCTTCCCGCAGATGAAACCCGAGGTCCACGAGAAAACTACCGAGGATGAAGGTTCCGACCTCACCGCCCACGGCGTCGACGAGGCATGGGTCCCTGTGCTGCAGAAGGCAGGCATCAAGAGCTACGAGGATCTCAAAGCCGCCAACCCCAACAAACTTTTCAACGACCTCGGCGGTCTCCGCAAAAAGATGAAACTCGACATCCCCGCCCTCAAACGCGAACAGTTCGACGCCTGGCTCAATGATTAAGCAGTTTACCTTCAATCATTTCGGCGTCAACTGTTACGTTGTCTACGACGAGGTGTCACATCAGTGCGCCATTGTCGACCCGGGCATGGAGGCAAGTTACGAAGACGCCCAGCTCAATCAGTTCATCAGTCAAAAAGGGCTCACCCCCACAGCGATACTGCTCACCCACGCCCATATCGACCATGTCTGCGGACTGCGTCAGTGTTGCGAGCAGTACAACCTCCCCGTCACCATGCATGCTGACGGCAAGACATTGTTGCGTCAAGCCGAAGCATACGCCGGACTTATGGGTTTCAACACCGGCCGTCTCGACGACCTTGAGACCGTCCATGCTGACGAAGGCACCCTTCTGCATGTCGGCGACATAGATATCGAATGCCGTTATGTGCCGGGGCATTGTCCGGGAAGTCTCTGCTTCGTCATCCCCTCCGAAGAGGTTGTCATCACTGGCGACGCCCTGTTCCAGGGAAGCATCGGACGCACCGACCTCCCAGGTGGCGACTACCCGACACTCATCCAGAGCATCCAGCAACGCCTGCTGCCTCTCCCCGACAATTACCTAGTTCTCCCCGGCCACGGCGAGCACTCCACCATCGGTGACGAAAAGAAATACAACCCGTTTTTGGGAAATTGAAAATTGATAATTGATAATTAATTTCTAGAAGCTCTAGAATTTCTAGATTCTCTAGGTTTTCTAGAGCTTCTAGAGGTTTTTTCACACCCTCCTTATTCTATCCAGATGGTGGGAGTAGGTGCCGGTGCGGATGTCGAGGATTCCTGTGGGGTCGAGGGTGGCGCGGTGGACATAGCCGGAGGAATGGATGATGCCTCCATCGCCGTCGGCTATTCCCACATGGATTATCTTGCCCTCAGGGTTACTGAAAAAGGCCAGATCGCCAGATTTTATCTCGGAGAAGGGCACCGCCACACCACACTGGGCTTGCTGTGAGGCGTCGCGGGGCAACCGCTTGCCGCAGGCACGGAAGACCACCTGGACAAGTCCGGAGCAGTCGATACCCATAATGGTCCGGCCACCCCATAGATAAGGAGCGTCGAGATATTGTTCGGCAACAGCAACTGGGTCGCTCTCGTTGCCCATGGGTGGCTCCGGCGGACAATCGTTAGAGAGTCTCAGCTGCTTGTCGCTCACCCATCCCTCATAGCCGTCGTAGAGAGACCGCACCTTCAGCCATTCGGGTTGGACGTCGAGAATCTCCACGCCGTCATCCTGAAGCAATTGGTTGACCATCTCAGACTTGTGGCTTGGCAGGGCGCGCATGGGCACTGCCGACAAAAAGACTGTTCCGTATTGTTTCATAGTAATCCTCAGAGTTTGCCAAGTTCCACGGAACGCACGATGCGTTCCAGAAGGGCGTCGTCTTTGTTGTGCTTGGGATCGTAGCGTTCCTTGAGGTTAAAGCCGAAGAGTCGTGCGAAGGTGTTATAGAACGAAGCACGGAATGAACCTCTCAGGTCGGCGACGAGAGTGTAGGAGTTGTTGCCCGTCTCACGGTCGATGAGTTTGAGAAGCACCTTGCCCTGCGAGAAGGTGAGTCTCTCGAGGTCGTAGGAGAACTCATCGAGCATCTGTTGCTCCACCTGTTTCACATATTCTTTGCGTTTCTTGGCAGGCATGTTCGCCAGTTCACCCTCCAGCTCCTGAAGTCTGCGGCGCGCCTCCTTGGCGTAAGGCAGAGTCTTCTTGACGTTGCGTATCAGTTTCTGATTGCGACGTATCTCTTTGTCGGTAAGGAGAGACCATTTGGTGGAGATGACCACGGGTTTGAGGTGGACCAGAGGGATGGTGTCGCCGTCGAGGATGGAGGCGAAACTCAGCAGGCGGTTCACAAGACCCCAGTTCTCCTTGGGCTGTGTCTGATCCTTGTCGGTCCCCACCTGAGCGCGGAGAGTGCCGCAGTGGAGGCACAACAGAAGTAGGAACAAAGAAACTATGGAGGTTTTTATTTTATTCATCGAGTATGTGCTGTTTGGGTAATATAATAACTTAAAAAGTTATTTTTTCGTATCTTTGCAAACGTAAACAAATGTTAATTTTTTTACAACTTTTTGAAAACAAAATCCTTTCTTCATGGCAAAGGCGATACAAGACAATAATTGGCTGTACAATTTCCTCAGTCCGCTGGTCCAGTTCGGCACCCGATGCCACTACCAGAGTTTTGATGTCCACGGCATAGAGAATCTCCCCACCGACGGTGCGTATATCGTCGCTCCGTGTCACCAGCAGGCACTTATGGAGCCCTTGGCGGTACTCAATTTCGCTCCCAAGCCGCCGGTGTTTCTGGCTCGTGCCGACATCTTTGAGAATCCCACGATACGTGCCATCCTCACCTTTCTGAAGATTCTGCCTGTCTACCGCATCCGTGACGGACAGAGCAACCTTGCCAAGAACAACGATATCTTCGACCGCAGCCGTGACGTACTCCTCGACGGTTTCCCTCTCTGTCTCATGGCTGAGGGGCGTCATAACGACCGTCACCACCTGCTTCCCATGGGCAAGGGCATGTTCCGCATAGCAGGAGAGACCCAGCTCAAGCTGGGCGACCATCCGCTGTATATAGTTCCTACGGGCATCGACTTTGATGACTATGAGCGTCCCTACAGCAACCTCGTGGTTAATATCGGCAAGCCTATCCCGGTGCAGCCTTTCATGGAGGATTTCCGCAACAACGAGCCTGTGGCTCTCAACGCTATGCGGGAGAGTCTCACCGCCGCCCTGCTTCCGCTGATGCACGACATACGCAACGAAGAGTATTACGACGAGATATACACCCTCTGCAAAGTCCTTAACCGCAAGGTGCGCAAGGAGAAAGGGATGCGCAACACCCCGTGGAACCGTTTCCTGGTACGTCAGGAGATATCCCACCGTCTCGACAAAGAGGCGGCGGAGGGAGGCGAGAGGTTCCAGACACTCATCGCCAACACCCGCAAGTATATGGAGCAGTGCCGCAAACTCCGCATTGGGCGGAGGGTCATCCCCGACCATTGGAGTCTGCCGGTCACACTTCTTGCCACGTTGCCTCTCCTGCTGCTGATAGCCGGAGTGATATGGGTGGCACCGGTGCGGTGGCTGTTTTTCTTCTGGCTCATATGTTATCCCATCCCGCTGATTCCCACACATCTCATCACAAAAAAAATCATCAAGGACTCGCAGTTCCGCAGTTCGGTGAATTTCGGCATACGCTTCCTGGTCTCCATCCTCTATGTCTTCGTTATCGGCGTAGTCATGGCCTGTTGCGGTGGGGCATGGATGAGCCGTCTCGCCGACATTGGTGTCTGGTGGGGAGTGATAGCCATCGGCGTGGGACACCTCGGCGCCATCCTTGCCGGACCCACCGTCAACTCACTGAAAGCCATCCTCCGCAACCTCCTCTACTGGTGGAAGCGCCTCACCCGACGCAAAGCCATGAAGGAGATAAGGGAGACTTATGATTTGTTGATAAGGTGATAAGATGTTAAGGTGTTAAGATGTTTAATCGTGACCTGTGACCTGTGACCTGTGACCTGTGACCTGTGACCTGTGACCGGTTTTTTCGTTTAATCGAATAATCGAAATCATTTGTCCCTTAACTCCCTTTAACTCCCTTTAACTCCCCTTAACTTCCCTAACCCTTTTAACCCTTCAAACCTTTTCAACCCTTTAAACCTTTCAAACCTTTTAACCCTTTACAAAAAAAATCGTATTTTTGTAATCTGTTTTTTAAAGCAAAATAATGGCAGTAACTGAGAAACAGCTGATTGCAGACTTGAAAGCGGGTAAATTCCTGCCGGTATACCTGTTGACCGGCGAGGAAAACTATTATATTGACGAGATCTCGGATTATTTTGAGAACAATATCATAGAACCTGACTTCAGAGACTATGCCCAGACGGTGCTGTACGGCCGTGATGTGGACATGGCTTCGGTGGTGAGTCTCGCCAAAGGATTCCCCATGATGTCGCCTAACCAACTGATTCTCGTGAAGGAGGCGCAGGATATAGGTATCAACGGCAGGAACAAAGAGTCGGAATGGGAGCCGTTGCTGAAATACCTGGAGAACCCCCAGCCCACCACGATACTGGTGTTCTGCTACCGCCACAAGAAGTTGCCCAAGAACGGCAAGGTCTACAAAGCCATAAGCAAGCACGGTCTGGTATACGAGAAGAACAAGCTGTACGACGATCAGGTGCCGGGTTGGATTGCCAACGTGGTGAAGGACAATGGCTATTCTATCACCGAGAAGGCCGCTGTGCTGCTTGCCAATTCTTTGGGCAACGACCTTGGCAAGATCTACAACGAACTCTCGAAAATCTTCGTGATTACCGGCAAAGGCACCATAATCAACGAAGAGATCATAGAGCAGAACATAGGTATCAGCAAAGACTATAACGTCTTCGAGTTGCAGAAAGCCATAGGACGCCGCGACATCGTGCAGTGCAACAAGATTGTGAACCATTTCGCCGCCAATCCCAAAGACAACCCGATACAGATGATACTGCCACTACTGTATGGCTTCTTCCTGAAGGTGATGCTCTATCACCAGACAGAAGACAAGAGTCCCGCGGCTGCCGCCGCGGCGCTGAAGACCAGCCCCTATTTTGTGAGGGACTACCAGGTGGCGGCGGGCAACTACACCCTCGGCAAGTTGGCGAGTTGCATAGGCTATCTCTATGACGCCGACCTGAGGTCGAAGGGTGTCCGCAACACCGGCACAATAACTGATGGCGAGATATTGAAAGAACTGATATTTAAGATAACACATTAGAGCCACTAGAACCCCTAGAAGCTCTAGAAAATCTAGAGAGTCTAGAAAAAAACCTTTAACCTTTTCAACTTTTTAACCCTTTTAACCCTTTCAACCTTTAAAACCTTTAAAACCTTTTCAACCTTTTTAACCTTTGATGAAAAAAACACTCTATATATTCCTCTTATTACTGCTGGGTGTCGGCGTGGCGTCGGCACAGAACACTATCAAGGGGGTGCTGATTGACGAAGAGAAGGGCGAGGCAATACCCTACGCCCAGGTGTTTCTGGAAGGCACCAACTACTGGTCGACCACTGACCTCAACGGCTATTTTGTCATCACCAAGATTCCCGACGGGAGTTATGTGATAAAGGTGAGGTACATGGGCTATCAGGACTATTCGGAACCTGTGAAGCTGAGTCACCAGACCGTAACCCGCAATATTCATCTGAAACCCTCCAGCGTCCGACTCAAAGGTGTGGTGATTACCGGCGACAAGGCACAGGAACGCAAGTTACAGACTCAGGTTTCAGTGGAGAAAATCACCGCGTCGCAGATACAGCAGATGCCTTCCATAGGTGGTCAGGCTGACCTGGCGCAGTATCTTCAGGTGCTCCCCGGCGTGAACTCCACGGGCGATCAGGGAGGACAGCTCTATATCAGGGGTGGATCGATGATTCAGAACCTCACACTGCTCGACGGCATGGTGGTATACAACCCATTCCATTCCATCGGTCTCTATTCCATCTTCGAGACCGACGTGATTCTCAATGCCGACGTGTTTACGGGAGGCTTCGGCGCTGAATACGGTGGTCGCCTCTCGTCGGTGATGGATATCACCACCCGTGACGGCAACAAGAAACACCATACCGGCAAGGTGGGTCTCAACACCTTTGGCGCCAACCTGATACTGGAAGGACCTCTGAAGAGGGAGAAGTCGGGTTCCACCTCCACCATCTCGTATCTCTTTACCGCCAAGAACTCATACCTGTCTAAGTCGTCGGAACTCCTCTATCCCTACATTGAAGGTGGTCTGCCCTTCGACTTCACCGACCTCTACGGCAAACTGTCGTTCAATTCGGGCATGGGCAGCAAGATAAACTTCTTCGGTTTCCGCTTCGACGACCGTGTGAACCAATACCAGTCGCTTGCAGACTATCACTGGGTGAACTACGGTACCGGTTCGAACTTCGCCCTGATGACGGGAGCCTCGTCGCTGGTCGACGGCGCCGTGGCGTACTCTAAATACGAGGTGACCCTCGACGACGGGACGACGAAACCTAAATCCAGCTCCATCGGTGGCTTCAATATGTCGTTGGGTATAACCAATTTCATGGGTCTGAACAAGGTGAAGTATGGCATTAGCATTGAAGGCTATTCCACTCACTATCAGTACACCAACGCCTATGGACTGAGTCGCTCGCAGGACGAGAACACCACCTCCATCGCAGCCTACGTGACTTATCACGCCAATCTGGGCAACTGGTTGCTCGACCCGGGAGTGAGATTTATTTACTACGCATCGATGTCTGAGCCAAGTCTGGAGCCCCGCATCGCCGCCAAATACAATATCACTGACAAACTGCGACTGAAGATGGCTGGCGGTCTGTACAGTCAGATACTGCTCGACGCCCGCTCGGATCACGATATAGTGAATCTGTTCAGTGGCTTCCTCACGGGTTCGGGTCAGCTGAACAAACCCACCTATTACCAGGGCGACCCTGTCACCTCCTGCGTGCAGCGCGCCCAGCATATAGTGGCGGGACTGGAGTATGACGCCGTAGACCACCTGACACTGAATATGGAGTTGTACTTCAAGAACTTCAGTTACCTGCTGGGCTTGAATCACAACCAGATATATGACCGCAACGACCCTGCCTACGTGATTGGGGGCATCTACGAGCAGCCGCAGTATTACCTCACCGACTTTATCATCGAGAAGGGTTATGCCACGGGTGCGGACTTCAGTGCCTGCTACGACTTGGAGCGTCTCTACCTGTGGGCTACATACTCCTTGGGATTTGTGCAGCGC
Organism: Bacteroidales bacterium UBA1223; assembly: GCA_002309155.1. GTDB lineage: Bacteria > Bacteroidota > Bacteroidia > Bacteroidales > P3 > Colimorpha. The sequence goes on from DBXB01000049.1 coordinate 7,927, forward strand.
ACCGACGAGGTGCAGACATATTCCCCCCATTATGACCGTCGTCATACCGTCAACCTGCTGGCGACATACGCCCTTGGCGAGGACCGCGAATGGGAGCTCAGCGCCCGATGGAGTTTCGGAAGCGGATTCCCCTTCACCCGCACCGCCGGACTCTATGAGAGTCTGCCTTTCGGTAACGGCATCTCGACAGACTACACCACTGAGAACGGCGACATGGGTATCTACTACAGCGATGTCTATGGTGGCCGACTGCCGACATACCACCGCCTTGACCTTGGCGCCAAACGCAAGTTCTCGCTGGGAAGACGCAGCATCCTAGAGGTGTCGCTGAGTGTCACGAATACATACAACCGAAGGAATATCTTCTACTTCGACCGCGTCACCTTCGACCGTGTCAACCAGTTGCCCATCCTCGTCTGTATGGGTGCCACACTCAGTTTTTGATTGGTGATATGTTGATATGGTGATAAGTTGATATGTTGATAAGTTGATATGGTGATAAGTTGATATGGTGATAAGTTGATATGGTTAATCGTTTAATCGTTTAATCGTTTAATCGTTTAATCGTATAATTGAAATCATTTGTCCCTTAACTCCCTTTTGCCGAAGGCTGCGAACACCATAAAAAATAAAATATAATACAGTGAGCAACTTCCCTTAACTCCCCTTTAAACCCTTTAAACCCTTTAAACCCTTAAACTTTGAACTTTGAACTTTGAACTTTAAACTTTGAACTTTGAACTCCATTATATATGTCCCTGTCCCCAAAAATAGAGCAGTCGTGGCTGGAGGTCCTCAAACCTCAGTTTGAGTCGCCATACTTCGCCCAACTTAAGGAATTCCTTGTCGAGGAGAGATCCCAGTACACCTGCTATCCTAAGGGTGGCGACATCTTCGCCGCCTTCGACCGCACCCCTTTCGACAAGGTGAAGGTGGTGATTCTGGGACAGGACCCGTATCATGAGCCTGGGCAGGCGCACGGACTCTGCTTCAGTGTCCCTCAGGGGGTACAGGTGCCTCCGTCGCTGGTGAATATCATCAAGGAGATAAACAGCGACCTGGGACTTGACATACCGCTGACTTGTGGGGACTTGCGAGGATGGGCGGATCAGGGAGTTCTGCTTCTCAACGCCACGCTGACGGTACGGGCACATCAGGCGGGATCGCATCAGCGTCATGGCTGGGAACAGTTTACCGACGCCGCCATCAGGGAACTGTCGGCGCGGCGCAGAGGCCTGGTATTCCTGCTGTGGGGCAGTTATGCGATAGCCAAGGCGCAGTACATAGACAAGGGGAAGCACCATATCCTGACGGCGCCACATCCGTCGCCACTCTCAGCATACAGAGGCTTCTTCGGCT
>DBXB01000034.1 GCA_002309155.1 Bacteroidales bacterium UBA1223
TATGGGGTTCGGTTGTCGGCCAAGCCACGGCATACCACACCTCTTCCCGTTCCGTGCCTAAGGCGTCGGCTATGCCGACAACGTGAAGTTAAGCCTCACATCGCCGATGATACTGCACTCGTTGGCTTCGCCTACTTCCCTGCATCTCGGCAAAGCTCATGCAAGCATGGCTCTGCGCTCGACTTCCGGGACTCCTGTGGAAAAGTAGGTCGCCGCCCGACCTATCGCATTGAAGGCTTCCTTCATCTGCGACATCCACATTTCGAGCGTCCTAACCCTGTCCTCTATGCTGGAACGTGCTGGGTATCTTTCTATTATCGCGTTTTTATCTGGTGTCATACTTCCGCTGACATTGTAATTCATAAAGTTAAACAAGATTCCTTGCTTTTGTTTATGCCACAAAATTAAAAATAATTCCCCATTCGTCCACGGAAATAATATCAACAGCGCAGTTACGAGGATGCCTGTTGAGTCCAACTCTCGGTCGGTCAGTCGGTCGTCATGTTGAAGAAAAAATATGACGAAAAGTTATTAACTGTCCACGGTCTGATACACCAAAGGCAGATATTCTTTCATAAGGTCTGGCAACATTCGTTTGTCGACTTCATAGGAAAAATCTTCTCCAATTGCTACATAATTATATTCTCCTCCTTGTTTTTTTAGGCTACTGTCAATTACTCCGAACCCACCATATTTTAGATAGAATCCAAAATATCCACTTTCGTTACTATTGAACATTTCTTCTCTATGGTCAACTCTATATGTGATATAGTCTATGAACTGGTCAGCGTTTAAATATCGAGTTAGCATATCAAGGTCAAAGATACTCATAGAGATAAATGGTGCTTTTTTCCCTAATCCTCTTCGAGTGAGGGCTTCAACTGCTGGGAAATAATCAAGCGTTATTCCAATCTTTATTGCTTTCTTCGTATTTGCTATAGATATTTCCCCCTCATTACAAATTAGAGTGCTTTCAGAGTTTTTCATCCACTTTTCCGATTCTATAGCTTGAGAAAAAGCTTTGCCTAAAGCCTTCTCAAAATCATTTGCAATAGCGGTTTTATTACCTTTTCTAGAATCTTGTGACAATCGTTTCGATTTTACCTGAAAAACAATAGCCGTTTCTTTGTGTTTTACAAGAATATCTATTTCCGCACGTACTTTTTTTCTTTGTACTACTTTGACATTTTTGATTACATCTTGGGGCGGAAAGATTCTGTTAAGCAGTTCTTTTGTGATATTTTCGGCGGCATCTCCTCTATGGTGTTTGCCATACTTCTCGTAATATTCATAATCTTTGACAATCCAGAAGAATGGGAGTTCATACAATGCAGATGCAATGATTGCGCTGTTTGGAATAAAAAGATGATTATTGTCTATTTTAATTAGCGGACATTCCACTAGTGTGTTGAAGTCTTCAATGCCGCTAATTGTAATTTCTTTGGGATTGTCTGCATCAAAAGACAGCAGATCAATGATTTTTTGGTATTCTGGGTCTGTTTTTACAAGTTCTTTTATCTCAATCATATAAGGATAAATGATGCCGTATCTTGTATTACATTTAGTTGATATAAACTCTTTCATTTTCTGATTTAGCATTCTTTCGAGAGTGAGAAAGAAAGGCTGAAATTTATTGATGTCCACCCCTTTGTTTTGTAAAATCCAATCACGGTCATTTTTGTATTTTTCTGCGATGAAAGAAACATATTGAAGATTATAGGCTCCATTCCCACCATAAAAAATGGCTTCTTGTATAAGAGCCGAAGAATTTAACGCGTTTTTCAGAACGCTATCCAATGGGATTTGTGAAGAACTATATAACGATGAAACATCAAATAGATATGAGTAATGAAGCTTTTCAAGCAATTTCTTTATTGTTTGTGCCTCACATTCAACATCATCAAATGTTGAAATGATATGTGAGGGGTCCTTGTTGATGTTTTTCAGCCAAAGCCCAATAATAAAGAGCCATTCATCGTATGATAAATGTTCTTTTGGATGTATAAAATCATCATCATTAAATAAAAGCACTTCCAATTCCCCTAAATAGGCAAGGACATTGGCATATGAATATCCGCGGATATGGTTATTAAGTTCTTCGATTATTTTATCTCTGTTGTTATCGTCCATGTTGATCATTGTTTATCTATTAATTGTTTTGCAAAGGTACAAATAATCAATTATATGGGGAAAGATTTTTGTTAACAGCTGATGGTCGGCGAAAAAACTTCTTTTTAGTTTCTACTTTTTTTATTTGTTGATAACTCAGTTTTTGCAGAGGCTTTACGCACGATGAAACATTTTTTTGTTGGAACTCTTTTGGCTATTTCAAATAATATTTGTACCTTTGCACTTTGAAAACAGAACAATAGGTGTTAACTAAAACAACATAATAAATAATAATAGGAAGATAACAGAAAGATAAAAACATAGTTAGAAGCGTTTTTGCTTTTCTTTGTAAAGTCGAAATCGGCAAAATTTCAAGTACTTAATGCAAAAGAAAGTGAAGCGCTCACGAAATCCGTGAGCTTTCATGTTGCATTAAGGGTTTTGCCGAACCTCGACTTTAGACAGAAAGACCTCACGGATATTTTTGTATAGTATTAGAACTGAATATTAACACATAAAACAATAATAAAAATGAAGAAGTCCATTATTCTTGCTCTATCGCTGGCTCTGTCGGTAGCCACGTTTGCTCAGCAGTTGGCGACCCTTAATCACAATGGAAACACAACGGCCTATTATGGCATGAATGCGTTGCAACAGGCTCACGCTGCTGCCGTCAATGGTGACATTATCACTTTGTCATCGGGCATCTTTAATTCGGTCGACATCACAAAGGCTGTTACCATCCGTGGTGCTGGCGCGTGGATAGACACCAATGGCAATAGTAACACGATATTGTACAATGATTTTACACTCAATGTGCCTGAAGACACAATGTTTAATCTTGTAATAGAAGGAGTATATGCTATGAATAAAATAAACATGGCATCAGTCTATAATCCTCTATTCAGGAAGTGCCATTTTGTGACATTTGGCGACTTTTCTAACGGTTTAATGAGAAACGCGAACTTTGAGAATTGTATCGTTGAAATATGGAGAAATTATAAAAGTACTAATACTTCTCCATGGCCTGCACAAGGAACTCAGTTTATCAATAGTGTGGTATTGTCAACCAATAATGGGGTAAATGTTGGAGAGGATCCTGCCACATTCATTAACTGTATATTGGCTCAAAATCCCAACTCTTCGAATATGCTAGGACGGCTATTCCAGAACTGCATTATGTATTACAATTATAGTTCTTATAATTCCCCAACTAACAATAGCAGTACCGCGTTTAATTGTATGTTTGTAAACACTAATACTTCCTATCCAAATACCTCTTTGTTTAGTGATATGGCGAATCATGTTCTATGGAGCAAAATAGGGATGAATACTGTTTTTAAGACCTTTGACGGTACCTATGGCAGCACTACCACCTTCGAATTGCAGGATTCTATAGCAGCCAATTATCTTGGTACCGACGGAACACAGATCGGAATTTACGGCGGTTTTCATCCATTTTCACCTAAAGTCACCTCTCCGGTCATCAAGAGCATTAATGTTGCACAGCGTAACAATTCCGAGGGCAAGTTGGAAGTGAATATTGAGATGGTTACGGAGGACGAATAAAAGCCATACAGCTATGAAACGGCTATTATTCATTCTTTGCCTGATATTCTCAGCAAAGGTGTATGCACAACACTATACCGTAGAATATTGGTTCGACCAGAACTACGGTAGTCGCGATACCATAGGCGTCGATACGTCTGTATGGCAGATGCAACTTGATGTGGCGCAACTTAATGGTGGCCCCCATCTATTACATTTGCAAATTCTTGATACAGCAGGATATCGCAGTTCTCCAAGGTCTTTCGTGTTCTACAATTCATACGATGTCGATAGTGTGAACGTTTGGGTATGGTTCGACCAAGACAATACAGGAGGCCATTATGACAATTTGGGAAATGGAAACAATTTGATTGATGTCAACGGATTGGCGAAAGGTTTTCATTCTATGAATCTTCAGTTGGGCAATGATTTGTCTGCTGAATTGCATAGGTATATCTTCTACAAATCGTTTTCACCCGACAGTATGTTCACAAATATGGGATATGTCTGTTGGTTCGACCAAGATTTTGCAGGTAGACAAACAGGGACACTCGGCAATGGGATTCTGCTGATAAATACCGACTTATTGGCTGGTGGCCTGCATACGTTCAGCCTCCAGTTAGGGAGTGGGCGTAACGCAGAATTGCACAACTACATTTTTTACAAGACCTATTCGTCCGACAGCATCTTTGCCAATATGAATTATGTCTGTTGGTTCGACCAAGATTATGCCAACAAGCAGATGGGGACTCTCGGTAGTGGAAATATGATGTTTGATGTTGACTCCTTGACCAATGGGTGGCACGCATGCAATCTCTTATTGGGCGAAGGTATGGATGCAGAACTGCATAGTTATATCTTCTACAAAGCATCGGGGTACGATAGTATATTCCGCAATACTCAATACGTTCGCTGGTTTGATCAAGACTATGCAAACAGAGTGACTGGTGTTGTGGATTCAGGAAACATATTGATAGACATCAACGCTTTGTCGAGAGGCCCACATTATCTCAACTTCCAATTTGGAGAGGGAGAAAATGCCGAGTTGCATACATTCCTATTCTACAAAGTCGACACCTTCTATGATACAGCCTACTTGGACGTGTGCGATTGGGCTTTGTGGTACGATAGCACCTATACCGTCAGCGGTAATTATGGTCAGGAAAGGGATGCAATTCTACCGAACTGTTATGATACCGTTGCTACGCTGTATCTGAACGTCAGATATAGTTCTGCCGGTGATACGTCGGCCACTGTTTGTGACACATTAAAGTGGTATGGGGACACTTTTACAACGAGTGGATTCCCAATACACCACACCATAAATTCGGTTGGGTGCGACAGCACAATAACGCTGAACCTGACTGTTCTTTATAGTACCTTTGGAGATACTGCGGCAATAGTATGCGACAGTTTTATGTGGTATGGGAACACCTATACTGTCAGCGATACACCTCAATATCACACCACGAATTTGGCAGGATGTGATAGTACGGTAATGCTGAATCTGATTGTCAACCACAGCACTCTTGGCGATACAATGGCCTTTGTTTGCGATAGCTTTATGTGGCACGGGGTAACATATTCTGTCGATACTATGCCAATATTCCATACGCTGAATTCGTTGGGTTGCGACAGTACCGTAACATTGAATTTGGTGGTTCGTTATAGCACAGAAGGCGATACGACGGCTACTGCTTGCGATTATTTCGAATGGAACGGAGTAGAATACTATGCTTCAACCGATGGAGAAACCTACACTTTGACCAATACTGTAGGATGCGACAGCGTGGTTACATTACATCTAACAGTCAACTATAGCACTATTGACACGTTGGTTATTTCAACCAACGAGAGCTTTGAATGGCAAGGTAACGTTTACGAAACAAGTGGCTTTTATGTTGATAGTTTGCTGACCATAGCAGGGTGCGATAGCGTTTTGGTACTTCAGCTGACTATCGTGCAGGGACTTCGTGATGTTGGCAACAATATGATTACCGTCTATCCAAACCCCACAAGTGGCAAGGTGAAGGTGGATTCCGACGATGTGACTCGTATTGATGTTTACAATATCAATGGGCAGCAAGTAATGTCTGTTTTTAACAATCCTGTCGTTGATATTACAGTATTGCCGATGGGCCTTTATACTCTGAAGATAGAAACAATCCAGTCCAGATTTGTTTGTCGAATTATAAAACAATAAAAATGGAAGAGAATAATCTTGTTCAAATCGAAATTGAGAAAGATGTGTTACAACATTTTATTAATGGTGTAAATCAGATAATAGATACAAATCATAAACTCTTTGAGACTTTATCTGCATCTTCTTCTTTTTTTAATGCGCACTCTCAAAACCTTAATGCACAAGAACACAAGAATCAAGAGATGCTGAAGTTATTAAACAGAATGGTCAGTTTAATTGGTATGCTCCCTCAGACTATTGAACATTCGACGATAAAGGAATCGCTTGAGTGTTGTGTTACAAGTATGGAAAACACGGTTCGAAGTAACGCTAATGAGAAACAACAGTTAGGAAATGTTTTAAAATATCTTGCACCAATAGGGACGTCATATATAACCATTGAAAAGGGAACAATGGTTTTAAAGACCATCTTGCAAAAGTTTGAGGAATGCATCCCCCAAGAATAATTCATATACATATTGCCATAATAGTAAGTCTGATGTAAGTCTGATGTAACTCTGACTTTTCTCTGACTTTGCATAAAAATTCTTCGCCCGGTTGTCCTTCTTGCAAAGCTCATCTGCCACGGCCTTTACGGCCTCATCAAAATGCGCCTCATACTCTGCCCGCACTTTTTTCGCCTCCTGGCATTCCAGAACCTGCTTTATCACTTCATCCCGAAAATCTTTGATGCCTTTGTAGTCAGTGAACCGCTCGATGACAATCGACATTCATTCGCTAGGATGCTCACAGTCGCAAATCTCACTGCTGGCCAACGCCACCGCATTATAAAATGCATCATCCATTAGTGTTGTTTAGCGCCGTCGCCGATGACCACGGGGATGGGCTTGCAGTCGATGCTGAACTTTGTGCGGTAGGTTTGCTGCACTTCTTTCAGGAAATGGTCACAGAGGTTGTCTTTGACGAGGTTGATGGTGCAGCCGCCGAAGCCGCCACCCATGATGCGGGCGCCAGTGACTCCAAGGCGACGAGCTTCGTCGACGAGGAAGTCTAGTTCGGGACAGCTTACTTCATAGTCGCGGCTTAGGCCGTCGTGGGTGAGATACATCTGCTGTCCCACGGTTTCGTAGTCGTCGCGCTCGAGCGCATTGCTGACGGCCATCACGCGGTCCACCTCGCCCAGCACATAGCGTGCGCGACGGTAGTCCTCGTCGTTCAATAGGGGTTTCAACGCTTCGAGTTTCTCCCATGTGCAGTCGCGCAGTGTCTCCACACCAGCCATCTGCGCCACACGTTCACACGAGGCGCGGCGGTCGTTGTAGGGCGAACCCACCAGTTCGTGCTTCACACAGCTGTTGACGAGCACCAGACGGTAGCCGTCGGGATGCCAAGGGAAGTATCGGTATTCACCGCTGCGGCAGTCGAGGCGCATCAGTTTCCCTTCTTGTCCGTGCATGGAGGCGAACTGGTCCATGATGCCACATTTGACGCCGACGTATTTATGCTCGGTGGCCTGGCCGATGCGTGCGAGGGCCATGCGGTCGAGCTGTCCGCCGAACAGCACGTTCAGGGCGAAGGCGAAGCAGCATTCCAGTGCTGCCGAGGAGCTCATGCCGGCTCCCAGAGGCACGTCGCCTCCATAGACGGCATCGAACCCTTTCACCTCAATGCCAGTAGCCGTCAGTTCTCGCACCACGCCATAGACATAGCGGAAATGCGTTGAGGAAGGGCCTTCGGCGTCGTTGATGTCGAAGGAGCATGTCTGATGGAGGTCCACAGCATACAAGTTGACCTTGCCTGTGGCATTGGGTCGTATCATGGCTGTGATGCCCCTGTCGATGGCACCCGGGAAGACGAATCCTCCATTGTAATCGGTGTGCTCACCGATAAGGTTGATGCGGCCGGGGGCGGAGAAGAGTGCGCCTTCTCCGCTATAATGGGATCTAAATGCCTCTTGTAGTATTTTTATATCAATCATGGTGTAAACAGAGTCAGTGCTTGAATGTAAAGATGGTGGTGCTGTCGAAGGGGGCGTCGGGATGGAGGTACCCTGTCGACTCAGGCCAGCGATGGTTGGGGGAGTCGGGATACATCTGTGTCTCCAGGCAGACAGCGCTGCGAGCAGGGTAGGGGGTGCCGCCTTTGCCGACGATGCCGTCGAGGAAGTTGCCAGTGTATACCTGCATACCGGGAGCCGTGGTGCGGATTTCCATGGCGATGCCCGTCAGAGGGCTTTCCAGTCGGGCACAGGGATGTTCCAGCGAGCCACGTGTGTTGAGCACGAAGTTGTGGTCGTATCCACGTCCGATGAGGAGCTGTGGGTCGTTGACGTCGATGTCCTGTCCGATGGGTTTGGCGGTGCGGAAGTCGAAGGGGGTGCCGTCGACGGGTGCATGCTTCCCTAGAGGAATAGAAACTTCGTTGATAGGAGTATAGCGGTCGGCGTCAATCTGGAGCAGGTGGTTATGGATGGATGATGAGAGGTCTCCATTCAGATTGAAATAGCTGTGGTTGGTCATGTTGATGACCGTCAGCCTGTCGGTCTCGGCGTGGTAGTCTATACGCAAGCTGTCGTCGTCGTCCAGGGTGTAGGTTACACGTGCATGTACCGTTCCAGGGAACCCGTTGTCGCCGTCGGGACTCACATGCGTCAGTACCAGTTTGCGCTCTGACGATTCTTCCACGTTGAAAACGGCGTACTGCCATCCTTGTGGACCACCGTGGAGGCAGTTGGGGCCACTGTTCTGCGGTAGCTGGATGATGTCCCAGTCGAGCGCGATGCGTCCGCCTGCCAGCCGGTTGGCGTAGCGTCCGACGACGGCTCCAAAGTAGGAGACATGACGTTCGGGCAGGTAGTCTTCTGCCTTGTCGAAGCCCTGCACGACATCGGTTCCATGTACCAGCAGGCGTATAATCCGGCAGCCCAGAGGTGTGACATCGACTTGAAGGTTCGACCCGTTCGATAAAGTAAATACATCAAGGTGACAGGACGAGGTGTTCATATAATATATGTTGTGAATTACGCTGCAAAGATACAATTTTTTTATATCATGGGAAGAAAAATTTTGTCATATTAATGAAAGTTTGTATTTTTGCAAACTGAAACATTGCTGATAGGATGGAGTCTGTTGGACATTGGTTTACGACGGTGATAATGACGGTGAACGACTGGGTGTGGAGTCCGGCGCTGGTGGCGTTATGTCTGCTGGCCGGCCTTTATTTCTCGTTGCGTACACGCTTTGTGCAGGTGAGGTTCTTCCGCGAGATGATACGTCTGCTGTTTGCTCCGCAGGGTAAAAAAAATAAAGGGAAGGAAGGGGGCAAGAAAGGCGTCGGAATCTCGTCGTTCCAGGCCTTTGCCATGGCTTTGTCGGGGCGTGTGGGGACAGGGAATATTGTCGGTGTGGCCACGGCGATTGGCTTTGGAGGCCCTGGAGCCATTGTGTGGATGTGGGTCATCGCTTTCTTCGGCGCCGGAAGTGCTTTTGTCGAAGCCACGTTGGCACAGATATACAAAGAGAACCATAACGGACAGTTCCGCGGAGGTCCGGCCTATTATATAGAGAAGGGGCTGCGCAGCCCTCTGATGGGTTGTGTGTTCGCGGTACTGGCGGCGCTGGCGTGTGGCGTATTTCTTCCGCCGGTGCAGTGCAATGGAATCGCCATGTCGTGCGCGCGTTCGTTCGGCGTAGAGCCGGGACTGATAGGCCTTGTGGTGGCTACGCTCATCGGACTGGTCATTATCGGCGGTGTGAAGCGCATCGCCAATGTGGCACAGATAGTGGCTCCCGTGATGGCTGTGATTTATATCGTCCTTTCATTGGTAGTGCTGGCGGTACACTGGCAGTTGGTGCCCGATGTGTTTTGGCAGATGCTCCGTGGTGCCGTGGGTGTCAACGAAGTAGGAGGGGCCCTGCTGGGGACCACTATTGCCTGGGGCGTGAAGCGAGGCATCTACAGCAACGAGGCAGGGCAGGGCACAGGTCCTATCGTGGCGGCGGCGGCCAAGGTGAGCCATCCGGTGAAGCAAGGACTGGTGCAGGCGTTCTCGGTATATATCGATACGCTGCTTGTCTGCACGGCTACGGCCATGATGATCCTGGCATGCAAGACATATAACATCGTCGAGGTGCAGCAGACCGCCGCAGGGGCAGAAGTGACTTATTTACTCCAGAATCCCGGAGCTCCGGAAGGAGAGCCTGGAGTGTTTTACACCACGGGGGCCTTGGGTACCGTGGTAGGGAATGACACTGGCAATATGATTATTTCCATTGCCCTCTTCTTCTTTGCTTTCACTACTATTATGGCCTACTATTATTATGCGGAGACGAATCTGGTCTACCTCTTCAACCGCTACCGTCGCCGTCGGTTGTTACACCATCCGGAGCGGCTGGAGATGCTCGAAGAGGCTGACCGTGTGCTTGGCGACGACCGTGGCGAGAAAGTGGTGGTCTGGGCGTTGCGCACGGGTACGATAGGTGCGGTGTTCATAGGTTCACTGGTGGGTAGCGGCATCGTGTGGAAGATCGGCGACATCGGTGTCGGGGCCATGGCCTGGATCAATATTGTTACCATTCTCCTGCTCTCGCCCAAGGCAATACGCACGCTACGCGACTATGAGAAACAGAAGAAACTGGGTCTGGAACCGCAATTTGATACCCATAAGTTGAAAATCAAGCATGCCGAATTCTGGGAGAAGTATAACGAAGAAAATGAAGGTGATGTATGATGTGAAAATAACAGCCCTCCGCAAGGCGGACTACAAAGATCTGCAGGCACTCTATGAGAACCCAATAGAGCATACTTGCGATGTCCGGGAAGGACAGACGTGGGTGTCTCATGACGGCAAGTGCCCTGAAGGGATGTGTGAGAGTGCCTGGGAGAGCATGCGATGCTTTGTGGAGGAACTGGCAAAGGGCGGTGGCAATTTCTATGATGGATGGATGCGCAACCCCTACAGTGCCATGATCAGTTGCAATGACGGGTTCCGCCCGGTGAGTTTCCTGCTGGAAAAAGTTTGAAAATTAATATAATAAGTGTTTAAGGCAAAAATAATAAAATACACAATATTATGGCAAAAATAACCAATCTAATTTCAAACAGTGGTCACGAATGGAAGTTCAGCACCGTAGGAGGTGTGACTCGTGTTAATGTCGAGACGGGTGATGACATCGCCCATCTGTATGAACTGGACCAGAAGCTTTGGACTGTACTCAGCTGCCCGGTGAAAGGTTTGGAGTTCGATGAGAAGACACTGATGCTGATGGATTCCGACAAGGATGGACGTATCCGTGTGAATGAAGTGATAGCAGCTTCACAGTGGCTTACACATGTGTTGCGGGATATGAATTACCTGTTGGAAGGTAAGGATACTATCGATTTTTCCCAAGTGCAGGGTGACACTGACGAAGGTAAGCAAGTGCTTGAGTCGGCACGTCTCATCCTCAAGCAACTCGGGGTAGAGAAAGAGAATATCTCCTTGGCCGATGTGGCAGAGTATATGGCTGGCTATGAGGAGAAGTGTAAGGCTGAGTATACCGCTGCCAATCCTGACCCCCTCGAACCTCCTTATGGAGACAAAAGTGACGATGCGGAGGCTGCCGTGAATGCCCTCCGGTCCAAGATTGCAGACTTCTTCATGCGTTGCAAGCTGGTGCAGTTCGACGAGGATGCCTCCGGTGTGCTCGACGTACAAGTGGACAAGATTGCTACCATCAGCGCCAACAATCTCAGCGAGAGTGTCGACGAGATCTCGGCTTATCCGCTGGCTCGCCCCACCAAGGAGGCGCGCTTGCCCCTTTCTGAAGGCATCAACCCTGCTTGGCAAGCATCTTTCGCCACTCTGAAAACGCTTGTTTTCGATGTGGATTTCCCGGGTAAAGAAAATCTCTCCGAAGAAGAATGGAATGCTGTCCTGTCCAAAGTCGACGCCTATACGGCATGGAAAGCTGCTGGCGAGACAGCCATGAACGAGGCCGTCGCCGAAAAGCTCAAGATTCACTCTGCCGCCTTCGAACCTGTGGAGAAACTGTTGCGTCTTTGCCGCGATTTCTTCAGGCTGCTCCACAATTTCGTTGTCTTCAAGGACTTCTATAATCGTAGCATCGGCAATACAGCCGTTTTCCAAGCAGGCCAACTCTATATCGACCAGCGTTGCTGCGACCTTTGTGTCAAGGTTAGCGACATGCCCAAGCACATGGCCTCTGCTGGCAAGAGCGGACTCTATCTCCTCTATTGCCATTGTGTCAGCAAGGTCAAAGGCACCGAGATGGATATCGTCGCGGCCCTCACCGACGGTGACGTCAAGGATCTTCATGAAGGCAAGAACGCCGTTTTCTATGACCGCACGGGTCAGGACTGGGACGCCACGGTCATCAAGATTGTGGACAACCCCATTTCCATCCGCCAGGCTTTCTGGAGCCCCTACCGCAAGTTCAGCAACTGGATTACAGAAAAAATCACCAAGAAGGCGGAGGAGAAGGAAAGCAAGTCGTTCGACGACATGACCGCCAAGGCCGACAACGCCACGGAGAAGATTACCGTGCAGAAAGAAGGTACTGTTGAGGAGAAGAAAGTCGACGAGAAAAAAGCCCAGATGTTCGACATCGCCAAGTTCGCCGGTATCTTCGCAGCCATCGGCTTGGCTTTGGGTGCCATCGGTGCTGCGCTAGCCACTCTCGGCAGCTTTGTTACCGACAAGTGGTACAACATCCTTATCCTCGTTGGCGCTATCGTTATTTTAATCTCCGGTCCTTCGATGCTTCTGGCATGGCTCAAGCTGCGCAAGCGCAACCTCGGCCCCCTGCTGAATGCCAACGGATGGGCCATCAACTCCATGGTGAAAATCAACACCACTTTTGGTCAGAGCCTTACCGCTAGGGCCAAGTATCCTAAGGTGGTGGGCAAGGATCCCTTCGCAGACAAGAAAATGGCCTGGTGGAAGAAATGCCTCATCTGGCTCATTATCCTCCTTGTCGCAGCATTTGCCGTGCTCTTCTTCACCCATAACCTTCCCTGGCAGAAAAAAGACGTAGCTCCCGCCGCCACCGAAACACAAGTCGTGGAATCGGCTCCTGCAGCGCAAGACGCCCCCACTGCTCCTGAGGGTGACGGTACCGTAGCTGGCAGTGAAACAGGCGAAGACGGAGAATAGTTCTGATGTGTCGCGCTAAAACTGTCATCCTTGGTCTGCTCCTCCTCTCCGCCGCTGTCGTGAACGGACAGGAGGGGCTGGCTTCTTTCACTGTGGCCTGGTGGAACGTGGAGAATTTCTTTGACACCCGAGACGATACCCTCACCGATGACAACGACTTCACCCCAGAAGGTGATTATCACTGGACGCGACGTAGGTTCAATGATAAACGCGATGGTCTTTACAAGACCATTCTCATGATGGATTTCCCGGATGTCATAGGTCTTGGTGAGGTGGAGAATGCCTATGTGTTGCGAGAGCTCTGCCAGGGCACACCTCTGCGGAAGAAACACTACGACTTTATCCATTATGACTCGCCCGACCGTCGTGGAATCGACTGCGCCTTGCTCTATCGGCGCGACCGTTTCACGGTGTTGAAGAGTCGTCCTGTCTGCCAGTCGGATAGTGCTACAGGATACTTTACGCGCGATATTCTATGTGTCGAAGGCATCACTGCCGAAGGCGACATGGTGGTTCTCCTCCTCAACCACTGGCCTTCAAAACGCGGGGGCGACGAGGCCGAGACTCATCGCATGCAGATTGCTACTACCTTGCGCCGCCTCATGGATTCACTCTCAACAGCCCTTCCAAGGGCTGCAATCATCGCCATGGGCGACATGAATGCTTCTGCTGACGAGGCTCCTATTGCTGAAGGCATGGGTTTTGGAGACCTTTGCCGTAATGCCGAAGGTGTCCATAATCTCGACTGTGACCTGCCACCCGACTGGGGCAGTCACAAGTACCAGGGACAGTGGCGCTATATTGATGCCATGTTCCTCAAGGCCGACGACCGTTGGCAAAGCGACCCATTACAGCTCGTTCGTTTCGACCATCTCCTCGTCCAGGAAAAGAATGCTGTGGGGGTACGTCCTAAGCGTACCCACCGAGGCCCGCGCTATGAAGGGGGGCTCAGTGATCACTTGCCGCTGCTATTGCGACTTCGTCGTGCAAAATAATTTTTGCCCATTGGAGAAGATTATGTATCTTTGCACTTTCTTTTTATATTGTATCAAACGTTATAACGATGTATAGGACTAATACTTGTGGCGAGTTGCGGCTTGCCAATGTTGGACAGACAGTAACCCTTGCCGGATGGGTCCAGCGTTCGCGTGATCTCGGCGGCATGACATTCATTGATTTACGTGACCGTTATGGTATCACGCAGTTGGCATTCAATATGGAGACCAACGCCTCTTTGTGTGAGGCTGCTCGCAAGCTTGGCAGGGAGTATGTTGTGCAGATCACTGGTAAAGTCATCGAGCGCAGTTCGAAAAACACGAAAATTCCTACCGGTGAGATAGAAATAGAGGTGACTGAACTCACCGTCCTCAACGAGGCCAAGACCCCTCCCTTTACCATCGAGGACCAAAGTGACGGAGGCGACGACCTGCGTATGAAGTATCGCTATCTGGATATCCGTCGCAACCCTGTGCGCCGTAATCTTGAGATGCGCCACCGCATGGCCATGCTAGTGCGTAACTACCTCTCTGATCGTGATTTCTTGGAGATAGAGACACCCATGCTCATCAAGAGCACCCCCGAAGGAGCACGCGACTTCGTGGTGCCCAGTCGTATGAACCCTGGCGAGTTCTACGCTCTGCCACAAAGTCCCCAGCAGTACAAACAGTTGCTTATGGTGGCCGGCATGGACCGCTA
>DBXB01000003.1:0-1232 GCA_002309155.1 Bacteroidales bacterium UBA1223
GCGGTACGGCCGGTAAGTTGGTTAGCCTTGTTGTATTCGTTCCAGCCCAGAGCATAACCGTTGACATCGAAATAATATGAGAAATAAATATAGTCGTTGTTCGTCTTGCGAATCTTGTCGGCAAAATTGCCACGTTTGTCAAAGGTGATGCTGTCGATACAGACCAGCTGGCGTCCGCCGTTCTTGCCTCCGAACATATTATATGTATATTCTATAACATATAGTGCATTGCCATTAATCCCCATCTCGGTGCGGGAATTCTTGCGGGGACCTTTGTTGGCAGCGAACACACTGCCTATCATTAAGATGGAAAGAGAAAGAAGGATTATTCTTTTCATTTTTCGGAATTATTTTTCGAGATATAACTATCTATTTCTTTATTTATTGTGCGACACTCAATTTTTTATAGAAGACTGGTATTTCATCAGCCACCTGACAAAGATAGTATAAACGCCCAGAGTGATAACCGCGGCGATGATATAACCCCAGAAGCGTGGAATAATGCTTCCCAAACCTTCTTTCTGCGCCACGAAGATAAAACTCACCGTCACCATCGTCATAAACAATGCCGGAACAAGTGTTATCCAATACCAGCCACCCTTCTTAAGCTGTACCAGGAAGACCGTGACAGACCATAGCGTCACCATTGCCAACACCTGGTTTGCCCATGAGAAATAGCGCCAGATATAGTCGAAACCTGCAGGATTGGTCAGCGAAAAAACCAGCAGGGCGGCGGCAAGCACGAACACAGGCAGAGCAACCCACAGTCGTTTCATCACGGGCTTCTGGTCCACATGCATGAAATCAGCGACAATCAGACGAGCCGAGCGAAGTGCGGTATCACCACTGGTCACAGCGGCCGAGACGACACCGAGTATCGTTATGAAGGCGATGACAGGCGAGAACCACTGATTGGCGATAACGCCAACCATTGCGGCGCCACTCTTGCCAAAACAGATCTCAGGATGGTCGTGGAAGAAGTAGGCGGCGGCAGCGGCCCAGATAAGGGCGACAACTCCTTCGGCAATCATAGCTCCATAGAATATAGGACGTGCCTGTTTCTCATTCATCATACAGCGCGCCATAAGTGGCGACTGTGTGGCATGGAAGCCGCTGATGGCTCCACAGGCTATAGAGATGAACATCATAGGAAATATTGGACTGCTCTCAGCCTGCGGATGACTGTTATCGAGACCTTCCCAAACCTCACGGAGAGGTATCTGATAAACTAT
>DBXB01000003.1:1269-5928 GCA_002309155.1 Bacteroidales bacterium UBA1223
ATCTTGCCAATAATCTTGTCGATGGGCAGCATCGTTGCCAGAAGATAATAGACAAAGATGATTATTACCCAGAAATACTGAATCACACTGTGGTCAAGGTGACGCAACGATTCGGGGACGAAGATGTCTTGGGTAAGCAGTGTGGCTGGGGTGTTCACAAACACGGCGCCGACAAGTATCATCAGCACCACAGTGAAACCACGCATAAACTGCTTCATACCGTTTCCCAGGTATTTACCATGAATCTCGGGCAACGAGGCACCATCATCGCGGATAGAGATAAAACCGGCGATAAAGTCGTGCACGGCACCGGCGAAGATACAGCCAAAAACTATCCACAGGAATGACGCCGTACCAAACTGGGCACCCATCACAGCTCCGATAATAGGACCCACGCCGGCGATATTAAGGAACTGTATCAGAAAGATACGCCATGGTTTCATAGGCACATAGTCCACACCGTCGGGATGTGCCACCGCGGGTGTGACACGACTGCCGTCGACACCTATCAGACGCTCGATAAGCTTGGAATAAAGGAAATATCCAAGCAACAACAAAACGATAGAAACAACAAATGTTATCATAATTCTTTATTCACTTTTTTACAATTCCACTTCCTCTCTGAAATCAGCAATCTCCACACGCTTGTAGCCACGCTTGTTCAGAGTCGCCTTGAAATGCTCCTGCGTCATGGCCTCGCCGTGTACCAGGAAGATTTTCTTGAGACGCCGTTTCTCCTGACAAGAGATATAGCGTATCAGCTCTTCATAGTCGCCATGTCCCGACAGAGAGTCAATACGCCTCACATCGGCACGCACACGATAGACATGTCCGAAAATCGACACCTCTTCGTCGCCTCTCATAATCTTCGCTCCCAGTGTGGAAGGCTCGCAGTAACCGACACACAACACCGTCGTGGTCGGGTTATCGATATTGTTGGCGAGATGATGCTTCACACGTCCCGCCTCCATCATGCCCGAAGCGGAGATGATTATGCATGGTTTGTGACGCACATTCAGGGCCTTAGAAGCTTCAACACTCTGCACATACTGCAGACGGTCAAAGCCGAACGGGTCTTCATTGTCTTTCATATAAGCCACAATATCGTCGTTGAAACACTCCGTGTGCATACGCATAATATTGGTGGCGTTGACACTCAGCGGACTGTCGACAAACACATCGATATCGGGCAGTTGTCCCTTGGTACGCAACCGGTCGAGGGCGTAAATTATCTCCTGCGCCCTGCCAATAGCAAACGACGGAATAATCAGCTTGCCCTTCTTCTTGGTGCACGTGTCAAGGACAGCCTTCAGCAGTTCCACCTCGGCATTGTCGATGGTCGTATGAAGACGGTCGCCATATGTCGACTCCATAATCAGATAGTCCACCTGCGGGAAGGGCTCGGGATTCTTGAGGATATGCTTGTCATAGCGACCCACATCTCCTGTAAAACCTATCTTTATCATTCGCCGTCCCTCCTTCAGTTCCAGATAGACAAGTCCGCTTCCAAGGATATGTCCGGCATCGTAGAACTCCACCGTACCCTCCGTTCCGAGGTTGAATTTCTTATGATATGGGACAGAGAAGAAGCAGTTCATGCAAGCCTGTGCGTCTGCCTCAGTATAGATTGGCTCTACTGGCGGCAGACCCTGCGAAGCACGTTTCTTGTTGAAGGTGTGCGTATCTGACTCCTGAATACGTCCGGCGTCGGCAAGCATTATCGAGCAGAGGTCCCTCGTGGCAGAGGTGCATACTATCACACCGTTGAAGCCCAATTTATAGATATAGGGAATAAGTCCCGAGTGGTCGATATGGGCATGAGAGAGAATCAAGTAATTAATCTCTTTCGGGTCGAAACCAAGATCCCTGTTCATTGCGTCGGTCTCCAGACCTTTGCCCTGATACATGCCGCAGTCGAGCAATATCTTGGTGCCTTTTTTTGTCGTGATCAGATGCTTACTGCCTGTCACCTCCTTTGCCGCCCCTAAAAATTGTAATTTCATAATATTATCAAAAATACAACAGCGGAGAATAAATATCGTAAATCACGCTGACATAGTGATTTACAATAAATATTACTCACACATCGTTCTTTATTTAGCAATGTCAAAGATAAACATTTTACTTGGAACACCAAAATTAGGAGAGTTATTGGTGCTGTATTTACTCCTCACAGACCCATCAAAGCTTACAAAACCCAATTAAAACAGTATGAAACAAATTTAGTTATCAATCATATGCAATAACACCGTCACATGTATCGATAAAAAGTTGTATATTTGCACTGATAAAAACAGTAATGAAATGACAACAATAATAATTATCATCATTGCCTATATACTTTATGTAGGCTACCGTTCGTCGAGCAAAAAAAGGAAGATGCATGGTCAATGGAGATTGACAAAGGCGACAATTGCCGGGAAAACAGGACCTGTGGAAAAAGCACGATTCCTATTTTTAGATGACGGCGAAATCCTGCTGGATGGGAATCCGACTTCTCATTCTTGGCGTATGGAAAGAGGGAACCCCAAGATTCACTGGATCGTCAACATGCAACTCGGGGACTTGTTTGTGAGTAATTTTGATGGCGAGGTGACAGAATTGGATGATGACCATTTTGTTGTACAAGGACTGCTGAACGTAACAAACAATGCTGACGATAGCAATTCTGAGGAAGAAATGACAATGTATTTTAAAAGATAAAGACTATGGCAAACATTGTAGTTCCCTGTCACTGTTGTGGAAAACAATACCCTGTCGAGTGGATGTGGTATGTGTGCGACAGCTGCGGTTATCGTGTTTGTGCAAGCTGTTTGTGCAAACACAGCGGACCCTACAATCCAAATGGCGGCATTAAATGCAGCCAATGCATCGGTGGCACTTTGAGAAGCAGAAGGTCTGCGAACTAGAAAAAGGAGAATGCCGAAAATCCTTAACAGAGTAGGCATAACTAACAACAAACAGCACGATGAAAAAAAAGTTTTCACCAGCTAAGGTGATTGCGACCAATCCTATGTACGCTCCCATGAGTTGGTCTTGCGCACCGAACAGTTCTGTAGCCACCGCAGAGAGATTCTGCAAGGCGAACCCCCGTTAGTTGATACAAAGGAGTGGCATGTCAAACCACTCCTTTGTTTTTTGTGAAATAATTAATAATCCCATATGCTTGTACGTCAATCTGCAGACACCTTCATTAGAGTCATCGACAATTTTGGATATATCTATAACCAAACAACAAAGATTGACAGGATCTATAATGAAACCGGAAGCGACTACCTCTCCTGCATCTCCCGCACCCCTCAAGATGTAGAGGAGATAGTGTCCAAGAAACTTTTGCCACTGTACGAGGATGTCACCTATGAGGAATTGCTCTCAGATTTTTCTTCATTTATAAACGAGTTGTGCAAGATGGGATTCTTGCTAGTAGGTGAGAGCGCCCGGGAGATTGATGACGAGGAGAGAAATTTGAAAGCCCAGGCGAAGTCATTTGTTGAGTATTCCCAGAGGTTGGAAGAGACTGGCGATGTTCAGACGATAGAATCTTTTGCTTATTCCGCTTCAAGGGAGAGACCGTATCTGATGAGTCTGCAATTTGAACTGACATCAAAGTGCAACGAGAGGTGCATCCATTGCTACATTCCCAACCCTAAAAAAGATGAAGGCAAAGAACTGACCTTGCCGGTGTTCGAAAAGGTAATCAAGCAATTCCGAGACATGGGAGGATTGCAAGTCTCTCTGTCAGGCGGTGAGATTCTGTTGCATAAAGACATCTGGAGAATGGTGAAGATCTGTCGTGAAAACGATCTACAGGTGGCGCTGTTGTCGAATCTGTATTTCCTCAAGGATGAGGATGTCAGCAGAATGAAAGAGGCGAATATTTCGATGGTTCAGACCTCATTATACAGCATGAATCCTGAGATACACGACCACATAACACAGTTAAAAGGTTCTTACGACAAGACAAGGAAAGCAATTGAGACACTGGTGAGGAACGAGATCCCCGTTTCAATTTCCTGCCCATTATTAAAGGCAAACAAAGACTGTTATGCCGACATCCTGCAGTATGCCCACTCTCTGGGGATAAAGGCTCAAACGGATTTTATCCTAATGGCGAAAGAAAATTATGAGACCGACAACCTTGAGAACAGAATTCCCATCAATGATTGTGAGAAAATCATCAGGTTGATACTGGAGAACAACATGAGGGACACTGACGACTACATTAAAAAGAATGTCAAAAAGAACGCCAAGACAATGCTCAGTGGAGACGCACCTGTTTGTGCCGCAGGAATCTACAATCTTTGTATCTCATCGAATGGTGACGCTTATCCCTGCAATGGATGGCAGACGTTCACTGTGGGGAACATCAACCATGAGTCCCTGCAGGAAATATGGAATAATTCAGCCGAGCTGAATAAATTGCGATCAATCAAGCGGTCGGATTTTCAGGAGTGTACTGACTGTGACGCCACCGAATTTTGCAGCATCTGCATGGCACGCAACAGCAATGAATCCGGAGGAAATCCTTTGAAACTGAACCCTCATTTCTGCGAAATAGCTCATCTGAACAAGAAGATATACGAAGAGTCTTTTCCCGTAAACTAGAGAAGATATATTATTAGTGTCTCGAGACAAAAAAAGACCTTCTGCAATGAAGGT
>DBXB01000003.1:5967-9974 GCA_002309155.1 Bacteroidales bacterium UBA1223
TGACTATCGATGAGGGGTATCAACACTCACCTCTTTGACTGTCGACCTGGACAACATCTGCGAACGACTGAGAGTTTCGATATTCCTCAAATCGACCTCGGTGGGTTGGCGGAAATCTTTATATTTCACAGGATAACCCGAAACAATAATATATCTGACTCTCGTGCCAAATCCCATAAAACGTTTCTTAGCAGTGATATAATAACTCACCTCGACAAGTGCGTCGGCATTATCATTTCTTGAGAGGACCTCAAATACCGCATTCTCTTTCAATGTCTCAAGTGACAGATTGCGACTCTCTGCATTAGTCGGGATATATGTGTATGAGACCTTGGTAGGACTAACCTCGAGTGTCGCGGCGGTAGCCGTACTAATCGTCGGAGTAGAGACATTAGTATTTGGCACACTGGCGGCCTTGAAGGAAGCACATGATGACAATAACACAACTGCACTGGCAATCAACAATATTTTTTTCATTTTCTTTTACCCTGTTTCGTGTCGGGCGCAACTTCTTGATTATTTATAATATGCTAGATTAGAATTAAATCAACTGATAGAAATCGGCCATCATGAGTTTCAGTTCTCTTTTGTTGTCGTCACCGACCTCTTCAACATACTGCCTCACCTCTTTCTCCCAGTCCATACCCTTTATAACGAGCAAGACAAATCCGCTGAAATCCAGTTTTTCCTGTTTTACAAGCCATTTCAGGAAATCGCAATGCTTAAAGACCTTGATGTCACACACGTTGATTACCAGCAAACCTTGTTTGACCTTGCCGGCTTCGGATTTAAGCCTCTTCCACAAAGCATATTCCTCTCCGTCAAGTTCATTGTCGAGCGGCCACGAACTGTCAATCGTTATCTCGTTGACCTTTCCGCTTTTCTTCAACTCATCGAATTTAAGATGTTCTTTAGCAAAATTAGAATCTAAGTGTATTCCATCATCCGTGACAATCACACCCTTGCGGGTACCTGCCTGATTCCAAGGGATATTACCCATAATAATGTCATGCATTCTGAAAAGGTCAGAAGATACTTCTGCCTTATAAGCCTCTTTCTTTTCAATCGAATCATTCATAACCGTTTGTTCTATTTAATTTTATATTTGAAAAACAACTATTATTAATATCTTTTTCCTCTATTTATCTTCACAACTTCTATACTCGAATCGTAGGCACAATCCTTAATACCTGTTATAAGACTGATTGTATCTATTTCATTCATATTAAATTAATTGCAAACGATTAAAAAGACATATATAAACAACCTAATCAAAAACTCTTTAACCTTTAAACTTTAAACTATAAACTTTAATCTGTAAAGCACACTGTTGTAACCGTAGATAACTTGCGATTTATTTCTGCAAAGATAAGAAAAATAGCCGGCCTGACCAAATAATATTTTTCAACAATTTCAATTCTTATTTTAATTGTTCCATTTTTATAATATGTAAATAACCATTAAAAAAAATGCTGAAAAATGTCACTTATATCATGTTCAGCTTTCAATCTTTCGATTCTTGAAAAAATTTTTGTCTAAATTTGTACACTGGAAGATTGTGTACTATGGCTTACAAATCAACGAATACAACATTGACAAACAAAATAATAATCAATATAAAATAATAGTAAAATGAAGGGAACTTTTGTTAATAAGCATTTATTTATGCTGGTTGTCATGATGTCATTTTTGAGCGGCAAGTCGATAGGACAAACCCTTGACACTGTTTACGCTGTCCCTTACAGCTATGGTTTTGAGAACGGCATGGGCGACTGGACAGCCATTGACAACAACAACGACGGTCATACGTGGAGCACAACTACACCTTTGGCGAGCAGCATTACGGCTCATGGCGGCACAGGATATGTGGGATGTTCTTCATTTATAGGTGGCGTTGGAGCCCTAACCCCAGACGATTACCTCGTCAGCCCAGCCATCGCTGTCACATCTAATGCTGTGCTGAAATGGTACGAGCATCCCGGCCATTCCACTTATTATGCTGAACACTATTCGGTTTATGTCTCCACTACGGGCAACACACTATCCGACTTCGACACCACAACGCCGCTGTTCAGCGTCACTCTCGACGCGACTTCGGCATACAACTGGGGAGAACGTCAACTGGATTTGTCGGATTTTGTGGGCGACACCATCCATATTGCATTCCGTCATCATGGATGCTACGACCAATGGGCATTGCTGCTTGATGACATATCGGTTGAATTTGGTCAGATTGTCAGTGTTCCACCAGCCACGGTGCCTTACGCTACGGGCTTCGAGCCAGGGGATGACAGCCTGTGGAGCTTCGTCAACACATCGGCCAACGGATGGTATCGCGGGACAGCGGCTACTGCCAATGGCAACAGCCTATATATCAGTGCTGACAGTGGAGCCACTCATTCCAGCACACCTGTTCATGGCTACCTCTGGGCAATGCGTGAGCTGCAATTCGCATCCTCTGGCGATTATCGCATCAACTACGACTGGATTGCCAACGGCTTACAATTTGGCAGCTATGTCCACGAGTATCTACGGCTCTTCCTCGTCCCCCAAGGCGTGTTGTTCGACACCAGTTATTTCGGCAGTAATTACAGCAACAGCAGCAACAAGAACACTCTTCCCGCAGGATGGATAAGCCTCTCCGACAACGGCAACGACAAGTATCTGCGTGGCGAGACCACATGGCAGCACCATTCGCAGCCATTTCACCTCGACAATGGCGGGACCTACGCTCTTGTCGTCCTTTGGGCAAACCACGACCCCTATATGTATTCCGGCCCTTCATACCAGCCTCCGGCAGCCATCGACAACATCACGGTTGTGCCTTTCAGCTGCCAGAGCCAGGTCAGCAACCTCCGTCTGTCGGCATCCAACAATGAGGGCTTGACCGTGGAATGGGATGACCCGACAGGTTCGCAATGGGCTGTGTATGCCAACAACAACCTCTATGGCACCACGGGCAGCACAAGCTTCTACATCGCCGACCCCTACATAGCAGCGGCAACGGGCAACAACAGCCCAGTCATCGGCGTCAGCAGCATCTGCCCCAACAACGACACATCGCTGATGGTAACCGTCACCGCCAGCTGGGAGGGATACCACGTTGTGGGCAATAATATTACATGCGACCCCTTTGACCTCCCCTACACTGAGGACTTCGAGAGTTATGAACATGGCACCGCCGACCACCTCTGCTGGCATCATATGGGCGGTTTTGTCAAGGCTGTCGACACCGCATACGGTCACCTCTCCACACGTTCGTTCCGTATCACATCCAACAACAGCTATACTTCCCAAACCATAACACCCAAACTCAACGCTCCAGGCAACCGTCTCCTTGTCAGCTTCTGGGCTTTGATACCGCAAAATGACACACTTGGCCGCCTCAGTGTCGGCGTACACCGCCATTACGATGAGATGCAAATTGATTCGGTGAATGCCAACACCATAGAACTCTTATCCGTCAGGAGCGGCCAGAGCGGATGGCAACACTACACTTTTACGACTGAGGAGCTCGACGAAACGGGAATGGTTGGTGTCAGCTTCAAGCTCATAACCCCCTCATACCATAACTGCTACATCGACGACCTGGAAATCACGATGATACCCGAGAGTCAGGATTCAGTGCCTCCTGTTGTCTCTCTTGCGGGTCATACGGATGCCTTCGTCTTTGTCGACACCCTTGCCATCAACGCCACTCTACTGCAGGGCGACACAACGGGACTTACCCATATCTGGCATTCCTCTATGGCTGATGCCGGTAACGCTCAATTCACTATCCTCAATTCTCAATTCTCAATTGTCTATTCAGCAGTGGGCAATGACACCATCACCCTTGTGGCTGCCAATCCATACGGTGCCGATACGGCATGGCATTATGTCACCGTTGTCGACAATCTGCAGGTTGCCATTGTCGGCACTTCGGCAGGATTTATTGGTGATACTATACATTATAGGGCTGTTGTAGAGGGGCCAGACACCAACGGGTTGACCTTCTCATGGCATTC
>DBXB01000003.1:10177-11480 GCA_002309155.1 Bacteroidales bacterium UBA1223
TGCTGGCTGAAGCGCACCCGATCCGGCATTCTCGACAACGAGTGGCGCCACACTAACATGTACCACTACCACAGCGGTTACGGTGCCATGTACTCCAATGGCAATGTGACGGGAAATGACTTTGATGCATGGCTTGTCATGCCTCCCATCAACCTGCCCAATGCCGATTCTATCGTCTTTTCGTTTTTTGTAAGACCGCAGTATATCAGTAATTTCTATGTCCTGGTCAGTCCTTCGGGCGACTTATGGTATGACGGCTTTACCGACACACTCTATATCGACAGGAGCACGGGCTATAATACACAGTGGGATTCCGTCGCTCTGTCGCTCGACGCCTACCGCGGCCGCCACATCCGTGTTGCTTTCGTCCATGCGGGCTACAATACACTGAGCAATGTAGCCATCGATGATGTTGCCATCAGCTGCGGAGAAATCCAGATTACCGACACTGTCTGGCGTACGGTAACCCTCAACTGCGATAATACCATGGGCAGCGTCAGTGGCGACGGTGTTTACCCTGACAACAGCCTTGTCGCCATCAGCGCAACAGCATACGAGGGATTTCATTTCCTCGGTTGGAGCGACGGCGACACCCATGCTGCACGCTTGCTGCTTTTAGTCAGCGACACAACGCTCACAGCCTATTTCGACAGCATCGCCACGCCTCCGTTGTCTGATACGGTTTGGCATACTGTGACCGTCGAGGCCAACCCTGAGGGTGTTTGTGAACTATATGGCGGCGGCCGTTACATAGAGGGTGAAACTGTAGAGATTGGCTATATAATGCCAGATACCGCTACCAAAGGCGGATACTGGGAGTTCATCGGCTGGAGCAATGGCGAAACGGACAATCCTCTCTACCTCAAGGTTATTTCAGACACTACGATTATAGCCAATTTCCAGTGGATGGCAGACACAACCAATGTAGGCATCGACAACCATCTACTATCAACCGACGATTGCCATTTGTCAATCTATCCCAACCCTGCACATGGAGAGGTTACCGTAAGCGTCAATGAGCCATCGACTATATCCATCCTAGATATGACAGGCCGCACTATCATGCCTCCAACAGAATCAAAAGCTGTCGTTTCCGATGACTCTCATTTTTCAGGTTACAAAGTTAAAATATCGAATCTCATTCCCGGGGCCTATTTTGTCCGTATAGCCACTGCCAAAGAAGTATTGGTCAAAAAACTCATTGTCAAATAATTATGTTTTTGTTTTCTAAAACTCTAAAATGGAGTTAAACCTGAATTGGTCTTAAGGATTAGGACTGAAGGACATAATGGATGCCGTCCGG
>DBXB01000042.1:0-2387 GCA_002309155.1 Bacteroidales bacterium UBA1223
ACCAACTGAGCTATTTCCGCTTTTCAAAACCCTCTATAATTAACAGAAACACATATCAAAAACACCATTCTTTTCTGTCAAAAACGAGTGCAAAAGTACAATCTTTTTTTTAACTGACAAAAAAAATATTATTTTTTCTTTACAATTTTTTTAATCTCATTGAGTTTTAGCAACGCTTCAATAGGCGTAAGGGTATCAATATCAATATCTAACAATTTATCTCTAATCTCCAGTAGCGTCGGATCGTCAAGCTGGATAAAACTAAGTTGATATCCGGTCTCGGGAGTCTCCTTTATCGCTTTTTTATGTTTTTTTTCTGGTTTTTGGTCTGAAATTTTTTCGTTTTTTGATTCCAGAAGTTCCAACATCATATGGGCTCGTTTCAGGACCTGCGGGGGCATTCCCGCCATACGCGCGACATGGATTCCGAAGCTGTGCTCGCTACCGCCCATTTCCAGTTTACGCATGAATATCACCTTATTGCCTATTTCTTTGACAGATATATGATAATTCTGTATTCTGTCGTACTGATCCGCCATCTCGATAAGTTCATGGTAGTGGGTGGCGAACATCACCTTGGGGCGCACATTTTTGTTGTCGTGGAGAAATTCGGTGATAGCCCATGCTATGGAGATACCGTCATATGTGCTAGTACCGCGACCTATTTCGTCAAGAAGCACCAGACTGCGGTCGCTGACATTGTTGAGGATGCTGGCAGTCTCGTTCATCTCGACCATAAATGTGGACTCTCCCGAAGAGATATTGTCGGAGGCTCCCACACGGGTGAATATCTTGTCGACGATACCGATATTGGCACTTTTTGCCGGACAGTAGCAACCTATCTGAGCCAGAAGGACAATCAACGCAGTCTGTCGAAGAAGAGCCGACTTTCCCGACATATTGGGTCCTGTGATAATCATTATCTGTTGAGTATCTCTGTCAAGATACACATTATTCGACACATACTGTTCACCGAGTGGCAACTGGGTCTCAATAACAGGATGACGGCCTTCCTTGATTTCTATCGTTGTACCATCGTCAAGATGGGGCCGGCAGTAGTTGTTTGCCAGCGACACATCGGCAAAGCTCTGCAGGCAGTCGAGCTGGGCAATCAACTGAGCGTTGTATTGTATGGGCTGGACATATTCGGTCAACGACTGCAGAAGTCTCTCATAAATAGACGACTCTATAGCCTGGATGCGTTCCTCGGCGCCAAGAATCTTCTCTTCATATTCTTTGAGTTCGGGGGTAATATAACGCTCGGCGTTAGTGAGAGTCTGCCGTCTCACCCACTCCGCCGGCACCTTGTCACGATGTGTATTTGTAACCTCAAGATAATATCCGAAGACATTGTTGAAGCCCACTTTGAGCGATGGTATGCCCGTACGCTCACTCTCACGCTGTTGCAGGTTCATCAGATAGGTCTTGCCCGAACCGGCGAGAGACCTCAAATCATCGAGTTCGGCATCGACTCCAGATGCTATGACGTTGCCTTTGTCGAGTTTTACAGGCGGATCCTCATTTATCTCCTTGTCGATTTTGTCGTATATAGTCTGACAGTTGTTAAGCTGTTCGCCATATCGCCCAAGGGCGTCATTCTGCAGACCGCAACACAGTTTTTTCACCGAGGCAATCTCACCCAACGATCGCTTAAGCTGGACCAGCTCTCGGGGATTAATTCGACCCACAGCAACTTTTGATATCAGGCGCTCCAAATCGCCGATGCCTCTAATATGCATACGTAAGGCTTCAGCAAAATCACCGTTGATCAGTAGTTGGTCAACCACAGAAAGCCTCTGTTCGATGATTGCCACATCCTTGATAGGCATAATCAACCAGCGTCGCATAAGGCGGGAGCCCATGGGTGTAAGAGTCTGGTCGATGACATCAAGAAGAGTCTTGGCGTTCTCGTTGGGAGAATGGACTATCTCGAGGTTGCGGATAGTAAACCTGTCGAGCCACACGTATTTGTCCTCCTCGATACGGGTAAGCTTACTGATATGTTGTGTGCGGTCGTGCTGAGTCTCATGAAGATAATAGAGAGCGGCTCCGGCGGCAATCACACCGAGGTCGAGGTCTTCGACACCAAAACCCTTAAGGGATGTTGTGCCGAACTGCTTCATCAACAACTCATTGGCAAAATCGGCGGTGAACACCCAGTCATCAAAGGTGTTGGTGTAGTATTTCTCAGGGAAAGTCTCCTGAAACTTTCTCAAAAGCTTACGTTGCAGCACAATCTCGGTAGGATGGAAATTCTGCAACAGCTTGTCGATATAAGCATTGTCGCCCTGCGCCACATAAAACTCTCCCGTACTGACATCGAGGAAGCTAATGCCGTGTTGTTTGTCAGTAAGATGCAATCCGCAGAGGAAGTTATTCTCCTTCAC
>DBXB01000042.1:2465-4294 GCA_002309155.1 Bacteroidales bacterium UBA1223
TGCTCACATATAGCCACCCTCTGCCCGGCCTTGACGAGGCGTGGAAGGTACTGTTCCAGCGCATGATAAGGGAACCCGGCCAGTTCGGTATAGGTAGAGTTGCCACTCGCCTTTCTGGTTAGGGTGATGCCCAGAATCGACGAGCTCTTGACAGCGTCGCTGCTGAATGTCTCATAGAAATCCCCCACTCGAAAGAGAAGCATAGCGTCGGGAAACTTCTTTTTCATCTCGGCGTATTGACGCATCAGTGGAGTATCTTTATCTGCCATTAGTCGTGAAAGTTGAAGATTATACTGTAGCCGAACTATTTAGCCATCCACGTTTGGACTGGAAGATTGTGAATCCCGCGGTCAAGATGGCTATAAAATTGTAATCGATTATTGCCTTCATGGTTTTATCCAATGCTTCTATATCTTTTTGATATATATGGTCAT
The DNA here is from genome assembly GCA_002309155.1 of Bacteroidales bacterium UBA1223. Lineage (GTDB taxonomy): Bacteria > Bacteroidota > Bacteroidia > Bacteroidales > P3 > Colimorpha. Next base: position 2,900 of record DBXB01000042.1, read on the forward strand.
GGGACAACAACCATTCTTTGGCTATGTCGGCGGCACCTTTGTCGACTCTTCGCATAAGCAGTGACACGACAAAAGAGACCGCATAGAGAAGCAACAACAGGACAAAAGCCCACTTCAATTCGCAACTGCCCATAATGAACAATACAATAACAAACAGTGGAAACAATCTTGACCAGACCTCCATTATGGGAGCGAAGAAGAGATATACATCTATGCCAGGGTAGGCCCGCTCGTGCTGTACGGCATGGGCGGCAGTATGCGCAGCCCTGGCGACCTGATAGAGTCCGACGCCATGATAAGAGCGAACCGACAGATGAAGTTGCTTACTGCGAGGAGAATAATAATATTCAAGCAGAACATTGTCGATTTGCTTGATTTCCACACCGCTGATATCATATTCCGCCATAAGTTTCTCGGCAGCCTCTTTACCGCCGGTAAGGTTCTTGGTCTGGATATTTCTATAATTCTCCTTACGGCCCAACATCCGGTAGCGGAAATACAAACCCGCATAACCTATCGCCATCAGCAACAAAATGCCTGCAATGGCAACAATCAACATCCAGTCTGTAGAACTCATCCGGACTCAGGCCTTTTAAGTTAATCCCTGTTACCCAAATAAATAAGCAGGTAATATAACAATGTCGCCAACGATGTGAGCGCCGCTATAATATATGTATATGCAGCCGCCCTCAACGCCTTCTCAGCATAAGGATGGGTGTCGGGGGTAGTAATGTTGTGGGTGCTGAGCCACACCAAAGCACGCCTCGACGCATTCAACTCAACGGGAAGAGTGATAAACGAGAAAAGTGTCGTAACAGCGAACAGGATGATTCCGGCAAGGAGCAACTGAGGAAACTTGGTGACAAACAGGATTCCAGCAAACAGGATCCATGGCGTCAGCTTGTTCGAGATATTCACAGCAGGCACCAGCTTGGAACGCAGTCCCAGCCAATAATAAGCCGTAGCATGCTGCACGGCATGGCCACACTCATGGGCGGCCACTGCAGCGGCGGCAACGCTGTCGCCATGATACACGTTGTGACTCAGATTAAGAGTCTTGTTGACAGGATTATAATGGTCAGTAAGAGTGCCATTCACCTCTTGGACAGTGACATCCCTGATATCATTATCGCGAAGCATCTGTTCAGCCACCTCACGGCCGGTCATGCGATAATTCATAGGGATCTTCGAATATTTCTTGAACTTAGACTCGACACTCTTGCTTGCGACAAGACTCAGGACAAAGAGTATTCCGAAAATAATCCAGATAAAAGGTATATTCATAAGTCAGTAGTAATTGTTTATCGTTATCAATAATTATTTATGTCACAAAAAGAATAAGGAAAAAAGAGATGGAATTAAAGGGGGAGTTTAATTGTTGATATGGTGATATGG
>DBXB01000042.1:4414-16184 GCA_002309155.1 Bacteroidales bacterium UBA1223
TAAGGTGTTAAGATGTTAAGGTGATATGGTGTTAAGATGTTAAGGTGATATGTTGATATGTTGATATGTTGATATGGTGATATGGTGATAAGGTGTTAAGATGTTAAGGTGATTAAACTTTCAATTTTCAATTTTCAACCTTGAACCTTGAACTTTGAACTTTGAACTTTATGTCACAGGTCACAGGTCACAGGTCACGATATCTTCTTACCTTTTAGTTTAATATTTAATCGTTACCCCACATAGTGTCAATACAATATCGACAGACATGCACAAAGTGTTTTAGTAAACGATATTTTTATACCATTATTGTGCGGTTTCCCTTTTTTTGTGTATTTTTGCAACCGGTTTGGTCGCCACACAGCAGAGACAATGTTATTGTAATTCAATAATATTAAATCTGTTGGGCGTCAAAAGGGAACAATGTGAAAATCATTGACAGTCCCGCTGCTGTAAGCTCCAAATCAAAGGTAGCCTACGTCATGCCACTGAGCATCGCCACAGACGCTTGGGAAGGCCGCAGGCTACTGGAGCAAGTCAGAAGACCTGCCAGACCATAAATAATTATCAACCACTGCCAATAGCAGTGACACTGTCCTCGAGGAAAGGACGATAATTACATGAGAAGAAAGAAAAACATAAGAAAGATATCATTACTGTTGGTGGCTTTAATATGCGAGGTCGCCCTTGTTATGCCGTTGTCGGCACAGGACACCTCTAGCCATAACACAAGGCACCAGCTGGAACCCGTGGTGGTGAGACGCGACAAAAAGCCATCCCCCACCCTTTCCCAAGCCCCCGTACAGATTGTTGACAATGAGAAAATGGAGCAGAGCGGCGCTTTGCTGCTCAGCGACGCATTGAAACACATGGCAGGCGTGACACTTAGGGATTACGGTGGCATAGGAGGTATGAAGACCGTGTCGACCCGCGGACTTGGTAGTCAGTTCAGCACCCTTGCCATTGACGGCGTCACCGTCAACGACTGCCAAAACGGACAAGTAGACCTCGGTCGCTATATGCTGGGCAACAGCTCATACATCAGTCTGAGCAACGGTCAGCAAGACGAACTGTTGCTCTCGGCAAGGGCGACAGCAGCCGGAAGCATCATAAACATGGAGTCGAGAAAGCCTTTCTTCTATCCCGGACAGAAAGTCCATTTAAGGGCGGGAATAGAGGCTGGCAGTTTCGGACTATTGTCGCCATCCCTCGCCTACGAGCAGAGGCTGGGCAAGAAAATGTCATTGTCATTCTGGGGCAACTACACGCAGAGCAATGGCGACTACCCCTTCACCCTGTATTACACGGCATCACACAACGACAGCAGCTCAGTGGAGAACAGGTCGAATTCGGCCATGAGACTGGGAACGGGCGATTTGACCCTGTTCTACTACCCATCATCAAAACAGACTCTCAGCGTCAAGACGCATTACGTATATGGTTTCCACGAATTGCCCGGACCTGTGCTGTACTATTCCCAACGTGGCTCGGAGGAGACTCATGAGCAACTCTTTTTCACTCAAGCCAAATATGTGTCTCACCAGAAGAAAACGGGCTTCCAGATTATCGGCAAATATCAGTACACCTACGACAAGTATGAAGACTTCCATGCCCAGACCATCTCACGATATCTGATGAACGAGTATAGTCAACAGGAAGAATACCTGTCCGCCTCGGCTTACTGGAGAGCATTCAAAGGCTTTACTCTCAGCATGTCAGGCGATGTTGCCATGGCCAGCATGGAAAGCAACCTGAGCAGAAACAACGATGTCAACCGACTGACCGTACTAGACGCCATATCGATACAATACCACACCAAAAGTATCGACATCAAAGGCAATCTCCTTGCGACCATCGTTGACGAAGAGGCGAGCGACATCCCGGGGACCATCAAATACCGCAAAGTATCGCCCTATATAGGTGCCATAATCTCGCCACTTCGTCTTCTTGGACTGACCTCCGACTCAACAATGCAAAGGGATATCCGCATACGGTATTTCTTCAAAGAGAGTTACCGAGTGCCTAATTTCAACGAGCGATATTATTTTGTCATGCCACTCGACAGTCTCAGACCCGAATGCGCATCACAACACAACATCGGATTGACGATACCTTTATACAGCAAAACCGGCAACGACACCATACCTGGCAGAAGTTATTCCCTCACCATCGACGGATATCGCAACAGGGTAAAGGACAAGATAATAGCTGTGCCCCGACAGAATATGTTCATCTGGTCGACAATGAATCTCGGCATAGTCGACGTGACAGGATTGGACATCAGCGGACTCTACGACTGGCATTACAAGAAATGGGGGGTAGAGACCACGGTGACATACAGTTACCAAAAAGCCCTCGACCACAGCGACATCAACAACACTAAAATATACGACAACCAGATACCATATACTCCCCGACACAGCGGTGGCGCCACTGTTTACATAAAGAATCCATGGATTAACATCGGATGGAACTGTATGGCTGTAGGCAAACGCTACAGTCAACAGGAGAACAGCGACGCATCGATGCTGCCGAGATATATCGACATGGGACTGACAGCAGACCACACCTTCGAACTCCCGCTGGGCGACTTGAGGATTCAGGCACAGGTCCTCAACCTCCTCGACGAACAGTATGAGATAGTGCGGTCTTACCCCATGATGGGGCGCAACTACAGAGTAAAGATTGTATTTGAATTTTGAGAAAGGATTAAAAGGTTAAAAAGGTTGAAAAGGTTAAAGATGGACCAAGGAAGAAGTTAGAGGATAGTTAAATTTTCTAGAGTTTCTAGATATTCTAGAGTTTCTAGTAGTTCTAGAAAGAAAAAAAAGTTAAGGTTAAAGTTAAAGTTAAATCATATCAACAAATAAAATCAACATACCATGAAAAAAACATTTAGACACATTTTGTTTGCGACACTCATCGCCACAATGCCATTATTTATTTCTTGCAAAGACGATGAGGGCGGCCAGGATCCTCAGCCGACCGACGAAGTTATTGAATTTGAAACCCCACGGTACATGGATTCCGACGGAGAGAATCTTTACATCACCTGCTACTACCCGACAGCAGTGGTACGCTTCAACACCAGCACCAGAAAGGTTACCGGAATATGCAACCTCGGAAAGTTCCATCCGGAAGGCATCGCCGCAGTCGGTGGCAAACTGTACATCGCCAGCAGCAATATCTCTGACGAAAACTACAACTACAGCTACGACAACAAACTGTATGTGGTCGACATAGCATCGTTCACTCTCGTCGACAGCGTCATTGTCGGCGTCAACCCCAACAAGGTCAAAAAATTGGACAACAACCATATAGCCTTCAACACCCTTGGAGATTATTACAATGATTTCGGAGGCATGTACATTATGAACACCGACAACAAAGAAATCACAAAACTCAGCACAGACCTCTACAATTTCGACACCTACAACGGTGATATCTACGGATATACAAGTCCTTACGGCACTCTTGGATTCTACAAAATCAGCGGAAGTAGTTTGACATCGAGCACTCTGGATATAAACCTCAGTGGAACCGACAACCCCTATGGCATCAATGTCAATCCCTACAATGGCGACATAATCATTGTTACCGACGGCAACTATGTAGCCTCCGGCGACTGCTATGTCTTCACTAACAACGGTCAGACCCGTTTCTCAGCCCTGCCTCTCAGCAACCTGCCCTCAAAGGCTGTAGCCATCGACAATAACAACCTGCTGGTTCTTAACGAAGGCGGATGGGGCGCCAACAACGCCGAAGTGAGCCTTGTCGACGTCTCTGAATCCAGCGCAAATGTAGACTTCTTCTCTTTCAACAACGGTCGTGGATTAGGTGATGTAGCCCAAGACATGATAATTGTCGGCAACAAGGCATACATCAGCGTATCATTCAGCAACAGCATCGAAATAATGGATATTGCCACCGGCATTTCGACACGCTATGGCACTCTGAAATAAGAATTATCACTCATTATCTTTATATGTTGATTCGGGCCGCAGAACTGCGGCCCGTTTTTTATTCCGTTTAATTTCGTGACCTGTGACCTGTGACCTGTGACCTGTGACCTGTGACCTGTGACCTGTGACCTGTGACCTGTGACCCGTGACCTGTGACCTGTGACCTGTGACCTGTGACCTGGACCTGTGACCTGTGACCTAATCGTATCACTGGTCACCGGTCACAAAAAAATCGCATTGTCCTACTATTTCAGAAAAAATTGTATTTTTGCAAATTATAAATATAGACCATTCAATTACCAAAACCTAAAGAGAAGAGATGATGAAACCACGCAAAACAAGAGTAGGCAAACCCGTTGTATTCTGCTGTGTCATAGCATCGATATTGCTGTTCACCGGATTATGCAAAGCGCTGTCCCAGAAAAACTCAATACCCAAAAAAGAGTCTCGATTCACCGTTCAGCAAAAGACCAAGATGGAATTCTTGCTGGGCAACGACACCACTTACCTGACCCTTGCCAAGGGCGAGTCGGTCCGCTTTCTCGGATACCGCCGGGCCAGTTATTATTTCCCCCACAAATTCCTCGTAGAAACAGATGATGGACAGCGTGGATATATCAACATCTCAGACCTTGACGTGCCGTTTGTTCACGAAAAAGACGGCGACACATTGCACATCAAGAAGATAGATAGCAAGAAGCGCAGATACATATACACCAAGCCAGATGGGAAAGAGGGCGAATTAGGCTTCGAGAAAGTATATCCTGTACTGTCCGACACCCTGCCCTACCTGATAGTGAGCAAGGATGGAGAATACTACATGTCGATTGAGAAGTTCGAGCGTCTCTATATCGGAAAATCCATTGAAGAAGTCGACGCACACTATATCCCTGCCTCACAGATATACCATGACAAGAAGGGAACTCGAGCATATTTCTACAATTACATGATATTCAACGAGAAGACCGGTCATTTCAACCATCCATTAGTCACATACAACGACTCCCTTATCGCAACAAGCTATGAACTCATTGGCAACCGAGGCAACAGCGGTGGATTGATGAAAATACTACCCCTCGTCACAAAGATATTGGATATCCCATTCTTCTCTGGACTTATCAGAGGTTCCTTTTACGTTCCCCGTATACCCGGCATGTCGCTTGCCAAAGCCGACCAACGCATATGGCAAATGTGGGTGGTTGGCATCTTTACCCTGCTATTAAATCTGATATGGTGGTTTTTCGCCGCGGCTTTCCCCGTGGTTCTTATAGGCTTTCTTATCCGCTTCAACTATCTCTTCTATCACCTCAGTGACGGAGTCCTTATCATCATCATCTCCATACTGGCATTGGTGTCGTTCTATATCTGGTGCGTACTCATGCTGTCATACGGAATGCTGTGGTTCTTACTGCCTATAATATTTTTCGCCTCCCTATGGGCATACCGTCTGGCATGCACACCACTTGACACCATACCCCACGACCGTTGTCTAGGTTGCCGAAGGATGTATTCCAACTATCTCGATCATTCCGACCTGATAAAAGAATATGACCAATGGGAGGAACGAAGCTTCCTTGAGGACTCATACAAATCAGGCGAAAGGAGGTGGCAGACCTACACTGAGACCCGCTACTCTGACGGTCACACAGAGACCTCCAACCGTAGGGATCACAAAGAGATTACCACGACACACGTATACGGCACCTACAATTGTCTAGTCCACTACTGGCATTACGAACACCACTACTACTGCGACTATTGTGGCTATGACGAGGTTGTGCCCGAGACAAAAGAGCAGATTCTGGAGAAGCATAAAATAGGCACACATAGTACGACAAGCACACATCAAGTTTATTAGTAAGCCCTTACAATGAATATCAAACTGGTTGTAGTCGGGAAGACCGACGAGAAATATCTGCAAGAGGGTATCAGTCTCTATGAACAGCGTCTGACTCATTATGTGAATTTCTCGATAGTAACAATTCCCGCCTTGAAAGATCAGAAGGGAGCCTCACCTGCAGAGATTCGTGAGCGCGAGGCATCACTAATACTGAAACAGATTGACAAAGCCGACCGCATCGTGTTGCTTGACGAACATGGGAAACAGTACACCTCCATAACGTTCTCACAATACATGCAGAAACAGATGAATGCCGGTCTGCGCAATCTGACATTCGTCATTGGCGGAGCATTCGGGTTCGCACCTGCGATATACGATGCCGCCAACGACAAACTCTCACTCTCCTCGATGACTTTCAACCACCAGATGGTCCGGCTATTCTTTGTGGAACAACTATATAGAGCCTACACCATACTCAACCACGAACCGTATCACAATGAATAAACAACCAATCTTTACCAATATCATTTTTTATCGTATATTTGTAAATTATCAAAAACAACAGACACACAGATAAAACACTTAATAACAAACATATATGAAAGTAAAAGATATAGTTGAGGCTTTAAATCTCAAGGTTCTCTCAGGTGCCAATGGTTTAGACCGTGAAATTGAAGGATGCTATGTATCCGACCTTTTAAGCGATGTGATGGGCAACGCCGAGATGGGCAACATCTGGATTACACTCCAGACTCACAAGAATGTGATGGCTATCGCCTCCCTCAAAGAGCTCGCCGCCGTAATACTTGTCAAAGGTCTTAACGCTGGCGACGACACCCTGGAACAGAGCAACGAAGAAGGCATTCCTTTCCTCTCCACAACAGAAGAGACATTCGAGACAGCAGGCAAGATTTACCAGTTGATTCACAAGTAAATTGCCCACCCTGCATCCATATAAAGCAGACCTACACATTCATACAGTCCTCTCGCCGTGCGGTGACCTGGAGATGAGTCCCACCGCCATAGTCAAGCGTGCGTTGGCGAGAGGTCTTGATATGATTGCCATTTCCGACCACAACACCACACGCCAAGTGAAGGTGGCGCAGAAACTCGGAAAAGAGAACGGCTTGTTTGTATTGGGCGGAGTGGAGGTCACATCGCAGGAAGAGACTCACTGCCTCTGCTACTTCGCCGACGATGCCCAACTTGACACCTTTCAGGAATTCCTTGACGCCCACCTACCTCCCATCCCAAATGACGAAGACCGTTTCGGATACCAACTGATAGTGGATGAAAATGAGGAAATTGTCGGAGAAGAGGAATACCATCTGCTTAACGCCATAGATGTCGACATCGACGGAATCTACGACGAGGTGCATCGCATCGGGGGACTCTTCATTCCGGCGCACATCAACAAGGGCACGACCTCACTAATGAGCCAGCTCGGTTTTGTTCCGCCCGACTTAAAAGCTGATGGATTGGAAATCAATTTCCGAACCACCAAAGCTGAAATCCTTAAGAAATTCGCCTACCTCAAGAAATTCACCTTCATCACCGACAGCGACGCTCATTTTATCGACAACGTCGGTGATGTATACAACGTGATATACATGGAGCATCGCAATTTCGACGAATTCCGCATGGCTCTTGGCGGAATAGACGGACGTTATATCGACACCGACTATTTCCGCGACCACAAACTTCCAAAGATCATCTGACACCGCAAATAAACAGTTGCATAAAAGGAGCATGTTTCAACGCCTTATGCAGTTTCCGACGTTGCTTGCAGGGATGGATATAATCCTCAAAACAAGAGATATATTTATCAATCTTGATATTATTCCGGCGAGAGTAAAAGCCTCTCAAACCTCTGAGATGGGTATTGCACCGTCCGGGGAGCACTGTCAGCTTATAACCGTAGGATAACAATAACTGCGAATAGTCGTCGACCGTCATAAGTCTGGAAACCCACATTCCCGTCTCTGGATGACAGGTATTGTATGGATCGAGCAGTAAATTTGGCGACTGCGACTCCACGGCACGTTCGATATCAACTTTTGAGAGTCCTCGGGTATTTTGCGACCAATAGTCGAGCAGTCGGTCATTCATATCAGGATGCAGTCCAGCGATATAGTCACGGCGTTGGGCACGATACACCTTCTCCGCCGACAGCTGCTGACGATGAAGTCGGCGAAGTCTCTTGGGATTATATGGATTGGCCTCGGTGGTAAGCCACATACACATCTCTGGCGAGACCTCATGCATAGCCGCAAAGAATTCGTCGAGCACATAGACTCTGTCAATTACATTCCTGGCAGTCAATATATCAGGACGAACCCCCGACTCCTTGCACCAATGGTTGAAATGGAGAGCGTCGCCCTGCAGCACCACATCGGGAGCAACACCTACGGCCTGCGACACGATTTTAGCAATCTTGAGACTCTCAACATTCTCAAAGACAGACACCACCTTGCCGAACCCAATTTTCTTGGCATAAAGACCGGCGATACCGTCGGCACTCCAGAAATCCACAAAAACCATATCCGACAACGATTTCTTGCTCTCCGCTAGAAGTCTATCGACACCAGCACCGAGACACTCTAGATGATATTCAGCATCTCTCAGGTGCTTGGAAAGTTCGCGACGAAGGTCGTCCTCCAGCGGGACAGCGTTAATGTCTATCTTCGACAGACGGTCTAGAAACACTGTTATCATGGCAAATCAGTGATTATCTTCTCTTCAACTTCATCAGAAACCGGAAGAGTCTGTTGTCGCACTTGGATATCTCAAAAAATGGGATCTGCTCGGCGCCGAATGAGCGATAAAAATACTCAATACCCTCATCCATACTTCCCTCAAAATCGAAGCACCGGCTTTTGTCACTCAGGTATCTTATCAATGCCCAGAAGAGGGTTTCATTATATCCGCTGCGATGCAGAGAAGTGTCAATCGCCGACATAAGAGAATAGGCACATCTGGCGTCATATGCCACAAAGCGCGCCATCAGCAAGTGTCCTTCTGTATCGTGGAGAGAGGCTATGACACCGTTTCCTCGGTTGACTGCCGTGGCACAGACTCTTTCAATAAAGTCATTGCTGAGCAAATCGCGACCCGACTTGCCGGTCCAGTATCGGCTATGGAATTCCGCAAACTCACGGGGAGACAGGTCGAAACGAGCCTCGGTACGCTGACTGCATCGACGTATTTTTCGCTGACGTTTTTCTTTGTCGAAAGTCTCAAACAACGAGTCGGGATCGCTGATGTCGTTCAGTCTATAAGTATATCTGGTTGTCTGGCTGAATCCCGCCCAGTAGAAAGGAAGCCAGTTAGTAACAAGTGGCGAGAAATTCTGAAGGAAAAAAGCGGGATGTAACTGCTTAAGAGGCTTAAGCAATAGAGCCGCCACCTCTTTCTCAAACTCGATACGCTGCTGGCGGTTATATTCCTCAGGATAGCAGTAAAAGGGACCTGAATATTGGGTCAGCTGAGGTTGCAGGATGTATGTCATCCCGAGCTTACGACCATAGAGGAAGGGCATTACTCCAACCACGGTGTCGCCATCCCTGGCGACAGCCACGTCCCACTGCTTACCCTCACACACCGACTCCATCCACCAATGCTGCATAAACAGAGGAACCTCTGTCCCTTCCGTCTCACAGAAAGAGCGATAACCCTCTTTGTCGAGAGCGACACGAGGTTCACGCAACGCATAGTAGTGAAGCGACATAGGATAAGTTACTGGATGGTAACAGTTACGCGGTTATTGCTTATCCTGCCTTCGTAAGTGTTGTTATCGCCCACAGGGTCGGCAGAACCTTTTGCCTCTATCTCGATACGATAGTCCTGAACACCACGGGCAATCAATTTTTTCTTAATCTCCACAGCCCTCTGGCGCGAGAGTCCCAGATTATAAGCATCAGTGCCAGTGTTGTCGCTGTAGCCACGCAACATAACCTCCAAACGTTCGTTCTGTATCAGGTATGACGCAAGACTATCCATCATAGGTTCGTAGGATTCAACCACCGTGGCATCGTTGGGGAAGAACCTGACCTCTTTGAATGACTTGGCACCTTCCGCGGCACTTGGGAAGAGGTTAATCTTCTTGGTTCCGAAATAAAGAATCAGACCCACGTGAATCAGGTTGTCCGATGGCTGTTCTGTGGTAAAGTATTCTGTCCCTTGCCAGTAACGATAGTCAACTTGGGCAACAGAGAGTTGCAACTTGTTCTTCATCTCTCTCCACTGGACCCACTCACGGAATTTCTCCAGGGAATACAAAGCCTCTTCTTTACCTTTTACTACAAGCTGCTCACGAAGGGAATCGTCAGTCACTGTAGGATTGACAGCAAATACGGCGCAGATACGCATGGGAGAGCGAGGCACGTTCTGAAGATAATTCATCACGGGAGTAAATGAACCCCATTCTGGTTTTCTATGATCCGACAGTTCGGGGAAGGTGGAATAGTCAAAATTGCAGTAATAGACCTTTTTTGCGTCAAACGTGGTGAATTTCCAAATTGAGTCGTAGTCAACCTTGCGGACTTTCTGCTTGCCTTCCACGAAGGGGTTTACCACCTTGGCACTTTTATGAGGTTTCTGTGCCACAGCGACGAAAGGTATAATTAGTACCGCAACGAATATCAAAATAAGTTTTTTCATCAGTTACATTTTTTATCAATAACGTACCTGGTTGTATATTATTGTGCATTGTCGTCTTTCCCTGGTTCTATCAATGTGCCGTCTTCACAGCAAACCATACGTGCAGGGAATTTGTCAATCATCATAAAATCGTGGGTAGAGATAAGCATCGAGACACCCGACTGGCGATTGATCTCTGTGAGCAGATGCATTATCTCGCTAGATGTGATAGGGTCGAGATTTCCTGTCGGCTCATCAGCGATAATCAAGTCGGGGGTGTTTACGAGGGCACGTGCGATACCCACCCGCTGACGTTCTCCCTCCGACAGCTTGTAGGTCTGGTATGACGCCTTGGAGTCGACACCAACAGCCGTGAGCACCTCCATGATGCGCTCATCAATTTTCTTCTTGTCTTTCCATCCTATGCTACGCAGGACAAAGGCGATATTGTCATAGACATTACGGTCGGTAAGGAGTTGGAAATTCTGAAAGACTATTCCAAGGCGGCGACGCAAGAGCGGTATCTGGCGGCGTTTGAGTCCCACGAGGTTGAATCCGCAGACAGTTCCCTCACCCTGTTCAAGAGGGGAGTCGGCATACAGCGTGCGGAGCAAGGATGTCTTTCCGGCGCCGCTCTTTCCGATAAGGTAAACAAACTCGCCTTTCTGCATTGAGAAATTGACGTTCTTCAACACTACACCCTCTTCATGACTGACATTCACATTCTTGAGTACAATAATCTCTTCTCTATCCATATTTATATTTTTTGCAAATTTACATCAAAAAATTTGATTATAGATGAATAAATAAAAAATGCGAACATCACTTGATAAATAAATTGTAATGGGTCTTCCAGTCGGTCGATCAGGTCATCGCCATTTCTCTTTCCTTTTGCCAAAGAAGAAAAGAGACAAAAGAAAGTCAAAGATGCAGTTACAATCAGCCACAGTAGATTACCGCTTCAGATAATCTGGATTTGAAACTGTTTCTAAATCATAAATCACAATATTATCAGTTTCTTAGTCAGTATTCCGTTGCCACTGTTCACCCTGATGATGTAAAGTCCCGGGGATAGTCTCCGCAGGTCGGCGGAGGCAGTGTAGTCGTTGAGACCTGACTGCTTGGCTACGGTGCGGCCGTAAGAGTCTGTTATCTGCCAGCCGAGGATGCGGAAGGGTGCCGTGATTGTCGTAGAACTGTGGGCGGGGTTGGGTGAGAGAGTCAAGGTGGCGCCGCCTTCGGCGAGGTCGATACCCTCTGCCGTCTGGTCAATAAAGATGGCTTTGAAGAGGGTGTCCTGCGTCACTGTCACCGTGCGGGGGTTCTGCTG
>DBXB01000042.1:16317-16778 GCA_002309155.1 Bacteroidales bacterium UBA1223
CTGTTGGTCTGGGCGCACCAGGAGCGTACACGCAGGGTGTATTCGGTGAGGTTCTCCAGCGAGTCGATGGTCAATGAGCATTTGTAGTCGGCATTGGGGGTTATTGGTCCGACGACAGTACCGGTGCCCTCAGCAAAATCCTTGGGTCCATATTCCGCCTCACACCATGAGTTGATGTACTGCGCCCTCCATTCAAACGACACGCTCCTGCCCTGTTGCCCCACTCGGTCTATCTTTCCTGGCGGTACACATGGCGGAGGGGCTATGATTGGGAAAGGACCACTCCAGAAATTTGCCTCAGTACTTTGAGTAATATTCCCAGACTCAGTAATCCAAGCCCAATTTGAGAATGCAGTACCCCCTCCTGGATTAACAAAGCCAGGTATTCCCGTTATACCATATTGCGGAGTTGAAGCCTTCGGGAAATGGGCTCCTAATCCGAAAGATCTGGCAATGGTAAT
>DBXB01000074.1:0-3009 GCA_002309155.1 Bacteroidales bacterium UBA1223
CCCGATGCTGGCGCCGGTAGGATTGAGAAATATGGGTTATGCCTTATATCTCAATTATGTGCCCGAGGAGGAGCAGACGATGCTGCTCGAGATCAACCGCGCAGGTTTCGAGGAGTTCTCTCGGATAGACGTTGCGGATAAGATGGATTTCGTAATCAGTTATGACTTCCACTTCATACAAAATGGCCGCAGCCGTATGGTCAATCATCGGCTCACTCCGTTGGAACTGAACGCAAAGGGGCAGCTTTGGCTTGCGCTCTGCTCGTTCACGCTTTCTCCGCGCAAGGATTTCGGCAATGTGAGGATGTGGCGTGCTACGGAGAGTGGTAATGGTATTGTTGGTAACCGCGACGTGCGCGAGTATTCGCTGGCCGACGGCAAATGGCACGACAGCACCCCCATCGTCCTCACAGAAACCGAGCAAAACCTGCTGATGATGTCGGCGCAAGGCTACACGACCGAGGAAATAGCCGACCGTCTTTTCCGCTCAGTGGACACGATGAAATATCACCGCAAGAAACTCTTCCGCAAACTCGGCGTGGAGACCATCAGCGAAGCCCTCGCCACGGTGATGAGCAGCAATGTGATGTAGTTTTTTGGGGAACGTCGGCCATAATGGCCGCACAGGACGAAGCGCGGGGCTGATGCTGAGATGTTGATAAATATCTGTTTGAAATAATTGTCATTTTTAGTCTATTTTTGTTGAGGAATCCCTATTTTTAAATAGAAATATATTCAAAACCAACAAAATGAGTACTCAAAAAGATACAAAAACACCCGACACAAAGGGTGAAAAAACGGGCAACATCACAGCCTATAGCAAATCGAAACTGTCAAACAAGCCGATATGCAGAAAGACAATCAAACCCATAAAGCAGCAGTTGAAGGCAAACGGCAAGACTATCGAAGAGTCTTTGCTTGATTTGCCGCGTTTCACTCTTTATTTCATACTGCATGGCAAAGTCATACAAGAATATCTTGATTTGTTCGCGATAAACTCAGGATGCGCACCGCTTACCGTGGACGACGTAAGGAAAGTAATAGCGGACAACAGATTGGGCGAACAGATCGACATAGAAAAATACGACAAATACGACATCGCCAATAAAGGCTGCAACATCGACGATCCGTTTGTCATCGAATACGATAGCGGCTATGTGCCGATTGAACACTGCATGATGCAATACATTCTGGGTCCGTTCTGCCATGAAAGATATGAGAGACAGAAACTATTTGAACATGAAGGACGGTTCTACGACATCCTGGATTTCAAGCCGCTTAAAGGAATGGGTACGGAAACCTACTATTTCGACATCACCAAAGGCTATACTGCAGAGAAAGAGAGGTTGATGGTAAAATCCCGAAACAAGAGAATAACGACAGAATAAGTTTGATGCCCCATGAGCTTTGGGGTATCTTTTTTTGCTCTTTTCTCGGCCCGTGGTGAGTCCGGACGTGTAAACCTTGCAACTGTCAGGCAAGAAGAATTCGGACGCGATACGGTGAGAATATCACTGAAACGCACAATAAATCCAGTCTTTTTACGTTGATTATTAGCATTATTTAGCACACAGACAGTGCGCTTTGACATAAAGAACAGTTATTATTGAACAGAGACAATGACATATACACATGATGCCGGCCGACCGTGACCAAGGGACGGCATCAAAGGGAGAGAAATACAGGCGCATCCGCCTTGCCGAAGGGAGTCACGGCCCCGAAGCATGGCGGATGCCCTCTTTTTAGCTATATGGAAGACATCAAAGGCATAAAGTTCAACATATTCCACAGACAGACCACGCGCGAGGGCGACCCGTGCAACGTCAAAGCACTTGGCGAGATTGACCTTTCTGCAATCGACCCGTCCAGAAAAGACGCGGCGCCTCTGATACAGACCTTCGACTGCGGTCACCGTATCGCCAAGGGTAACATTGACGGCTACAGCAGCTGGAACCTCACCACCTTCACCGATCTGGACTGGAAGAAATACAAGCAGAACGGAGAATATTACTTTGCCAAACCCGACGAGCAGGACAAGACAAAATGGATTTGGGTGAGCGAGAAACGCAAAAAGGAGTTCTACCAGATGTATCATATTTTCGTCGATGAGATGTTCTTCTGTTTCGGCGAGTGTGTATGGGCGCAGCAATCCTTCTCCGGGTGCAGCTTTCACCTGATATGCAAGTTCGACTGCGAGAAGAACGAGACCAACTTTAAGAAAGCCTCGATGTGCGCGTCCGCCATGTGCCGCGCCGTGGCGAAGGTGCTCGGCAAAGAGTATGAGGATATAATCAACAGTCCCGACGTGCTGGACGAGTGCACCATGCACGCAGGACAGGGCATATATTTAACGCAGTACGATCCGCTATGGAACGAATACCCCGAACACACGAATGAACCGATAAACCTTGACGACATACACCTGGAAGAAGAGGAATTCGAGCAGACGGAAGTCGTGTTCGGATCCGACAGGAAATACAAGGCGAAGACAAAACTTGCAGAACTGCCGGGTGGCTATTCCTACACCAACACACGACGTTTGATGTGGGTGGTGTTCAAATACTTCGACTTCGACAAGGACAAATGCAAAGATGTGTGGAGTAGGGTCATTCCCGAAATACTAAGTCGCAGGGGAAAAGAAAAAACCGAGAAAGAATTATGGAAAGAATACAACGAGGCCTACCGTAACCACAAAGGCAAGAACTATCCGTTCAAGGGCGAGATACTGGACTGGGCAAGGAACAACCTCGGATTCAAATTCGATGTCATAAGGGAATTCAAGCCGATGGCCATAGAGACCTACAAGCCCGATGCGGAATACACACTGAAAGAGGGGCAGAGTCTGAGCGACATAGACATTGGGTGGAGCCACGACAAGATAAACCATCTCTTCGCAGGGTGCGGACTCGGTAAAACCTATATGGGGAAACGCTACGGCGAGGCCGTGAGCAACGAATCTGACATAGAATGGCTGCTGAACAACCGATTCTTCAAAAAGGGAGTCTGTTT
>DBXB01000074.1:3129-3272 GCA_002309155.1 Bacteroidales bacterium UBA1223
TGGGAATCCTTTGTGCTTCACGGCATGTACAAGCTGCCTTTCGACTATGTGATTGTCGACGAGGTGCACACCTGGTACATGTACGACTACCGGCTGGAAAGCATCAGCGAGATAAAACGCTGCCTGCCGCAGAGCAGCGCGGT
>DBXB01000074.1:3319-4209 GCA_002309155.1 Bacteroidales bacterium UBA1223
GTGAAAACAGACATGGTTTTCTACCACAGGGACTATATGGGGTATATCATACAAGACATCAAGGAATGGATTGCTGACAAAGACCATTACGCACTGGTGTTCAAGGACAGGGCGAACTACAAGGACGAGGAGAACTGGAAGAGATACTATGGCCTGGAAGTCGACATGTTCAACAGCAGGTATGACGAGAATGTCAACATCATCCTGAACGAGCACACGGTGAAGTCGCAGATAACCATGTTCAGCGTCTATGGCCAGGCCGGCATTAATCTCTACATGGATGGACGGAAAACGAGAATCTATATCATCAATACTACGGGTCTCGGCATAATCCAGTACGCAAACAGGGTAAGGGACAAGGAATGTATAGACAATGTGGTGATACCTGTCAGGATACAGGACATCAAAAACACATACAGGGCAATCGGGGAACGCGACATTGAGAAAGCAACGAGATACCTGGGGCACCGGGTGGACGTGCTGAACACGATGAGAGATCCTATAAGTCTATACGATACCTTGATTGTCAAGGATCAGGATGTATTGAAACTGAGATACGGGGTACCTGGTGAATGTCTGGGGAGGCTGGGCGACAAACTGACACTGAACGAGAGAGTGGCAGACGCATACGTCAAGATACTCTGTGTAATGAAACATGAAAGACAGACACAGGTCATCTACAATAGGTTAAAGGAAAACGGTTTTGATGTCAACCTTGTCTATCTTGACAAGGATGTGAAGAACGCAAGGAACACAACGTTGCAGGGTGGCAACTTCGCGGGGAAGATGGTGCGTTTCAACTGGGACATAGTGAAGAGGAACAAGAACGGAAGCTACTGGATCGACACGGATGTCGATGTTGGGATGAAAAAGATTTTCACAGGGGATTT
>DBXB01000019.1:0-2552 GCA_002309155.1 Bacteroidales bacterium UBA1223
CACCGTCCCCACTCACGTATCCCCCAGATACCTTCACACAGATGACCACCGTCCCCATCCTTTGCAAACCCGTCGAGCTCTATCGACATCCGGAAAGCCGTCGATTAGTTTCGAAAATGTGCAACTCGGAAACCAGTCAGGCTACATCACGGTCAAAGAAGGTCCGGACACCACAAACGATGGGGATTACTGGTCCTCTTGGAAAGCCGTATGGACTCCCACTCATTGCTCAAAAAAAGTATTGGGAAAATCGGTGTATGTCGAATATTTTTCGTACTTTTGCAAAAAAGTTCTTTGAAGGTATTGATGGTAAAAATATGGGGTAAATAACCGATTTTTGTCCCATAATTGTACCACAAAACGGAAAGCTATTGAAAGCCAGTACCGATTATATACGAAGAAGTGAAGTAAAGAGCCGGTGGCTCTTTACGATAACGAAGTGGAGAAAGCTTCCCTTGCGGAAGCTGCGGTCGGAACGACCGCCCCGACGATTCGAAAACGACGGAACGACTCTGCCAATAACAAGAGAGAGGTGCAAGCGATTGACTTGCACCTCTTTTTTTTGCTATGCGGAGAAAAAGATGTATATTTGCCGCAAAATTTGCGGAGATTAGCAGCTACGTTCTGGGAGAGCCACCGTCATGTAGCCATGAATGAACGGCAGACCAAGATGGTTAATATGCTGTGGGATGGTTTTGATGGCAAATTGACCTCTTCCAAATGGGCGAAGATAAACAAATGCTCCCCCGACACTGCCCTGCGCGACCTGCAAGACCTTGTCGCCAAGGGTATTCTTGTCCGCACAGAGTCAGGCGGTCGCAGCACCGGATACGACTTGGTAAAATAATCGAATTAATGACAACAAAGGGAGCGTCAATTCTGGCGCTCCCTTCGCTCATCTAGCTCGCGGGCCAAAGAACTTTATGCCTTTTTTGTGGGTTATATGTGAGCGGTTGTTACTCTACGTGTCTTTTGGATGGCGCAGTTTGCAAATCCCTATATTAAGTTGAGTCGGATTGTAAATCTGCCGCAACGTATTTGCTCTATAATTCCCCTATGAGCATTGCTTCCTTGTATTCGTCTCTTATTGAGAGGTTTTTAATGTCGATAGTGTTCACTCTTCCTTTTTGGAAATATCTGACCGTCATCTTTGCACCTTTTTCTTTAAGATATTTGATGACATCCAACATATTGGGTGCTTGCAAAGCGGTGTACATGGGCGTCTCAAATATAACATAATCATCTAAAATGCCATAATAGCCAAATGAGGGATGTTGGTTCTCAATATTAACATTGGCACCCTTTTCCACCATAAGTTTGATTAATTCGAAGAATTCGTCGGCTTTCTCTTTGTTTCCATTTGTGCGATATTCACCCATCTTTTGTACGGTTAATATTAGTATGCTTTCGTAATCAAAATAATATGAGTTTGTTCCGTGGTTTCTATATGTGAACCGTCCGTGGTTTAAAACATCTTTTGTGGCTTCTCTTCTTTTATTATCATTGCCAACAAATATTCCGTTCCCCGGTAACTTATTATAACCATTGAGAAATCGTGATACTGATTTTGCCGCACCTTTTTTCAAACATAAATAAATAAAATTGGTCCACCCGTCAATTGTTGGTAGTCGTCCATACTTTCTTGAAATATAATTTACCATTTCATAACGCACTTTTTTTAGTGCCACATCAGCAGGGGTGTATACATATTTTTCGTCTTCATTCCATTGGCATTGTTTTCTACAGAGTAGGCGACCATTGTCATTGTATTTTTCGAAATAACATCCGCATAAGTCAAGACTTGCTCCCCTTTCGACAAGGAAATCTATCATAGTAGAGTCCGAATGAGCGGCAGCGTAATGTATCAACTGGGAAAAACGAATCAACTTCGGATTGCTTTTGTACATTAAATCTATCAAGTCATACTGCTTTTTGTCAATCATTTCGTATGTGATGAACGCACTTGCCCCTGCATCAAGCAGTTTTTTGATTCTTTCAAGGTCATCGGGATTCTCTTTTACGGCTTTTTCCAAATAACGTGTAGCATCGTATTTCTGTACGTTGGAATATTTGTTTACATCTTCCCTTACGGGGGCTTGTATTCCCATGTTCCAATTCGCACTCCCCTTGGAACCAGAAAGTGCCAAACCACGAGTATCAATACCTATAGGAAGTGTTGCCGGGTTGTTTTGGGCGTTGGTGATTCCTGATGAACTTATAAAAATACAAATAGCAAACAATCCAATTAATTTTTTTTTCATCTTTTTTGAGCAGTTTTATCCTGTTGCCTCTTCAGTTTTATAATGATTAAACAAATTTCGGTTTCCTGCCATTGAGCCGTAAGCCGATGTTTGAATAAGAGGCATAAAGAAAGGCGCAAATCCTTTCGATATAATTGTCACTTATTCTTACTGCAGGTGTCTGGAAATACCTTGAACTAAATAAGTGGGAAAGAATCCTCGCCGTCGCGTGAACTATCCGCAATCTTATTCCCAGTTCATAAATTCGTTTTCCAGACGTTTGCAGTAAAGGAAACAAGAGCGTCAAGCTCA
>DBXB01000019.1:2560-22911 GCA_002309155.1 Bacteroidales bacterium UBA1223
GTCATCATCATTTTATCAATTTCACACTTACAATTTCTCCATCTCTTCTGCTGTCAGTCCTGTGTATTTTATAATCAGTTCTAGAGTCAATCCGTCGGCTTTCATGCGACGGGCAAGTTTCATCATCTCTTCATCAACAGAGTCTTCGTAGTCGTCGGGTTGTGCTTCCCATGCCTCCCAGTCGGTATCGGCGAGGTACTTTGCCACTTGCTCACGCAGTTCTGGAATGCCATTGACGGCGGTGTCATAAAGTGTTTCTGAGACAATGTGAGCATAGTCATGCACCAAAACGTGGCGCATGCCTTGTACGGTTCTCCACGGAGTATCGGGATGAGCCTTCTTGAAAGCCTTGCTTAACATATAAGCCGCCTCACCTACAATCTCCACATTCTTCATTACAGAATAATAGATCTTTTTGTCGGCAACAAAAGATTCAAAGGAATAGCCCTTGATAAACCTCGCTACGTTGTCGGAATACTCAATGATATCCTCCAGTCGGCCTTTATCTCTAGCTCTTTCTCTCATAAATCAATATTTTATCACGATTGGCGGTTTCTGCCGCATACGGACGGAGGGATCCTTCTTCTACCAAGTCAACATCACGTCCAAGCAACTCCTGCAAGTCCATAAGCATACCACCGTGAGTAAACAGGGTAAATGGCTTGCCAGAACGGTCGGGAACAAAGAGAATATCCACGTCACTGTGTGGGGTTTCCTCGCCACGAGCAAAGGAGCCAAAAAGCCATGCTTTCAAGACAGGCTGGGTCTTGAAGTATTCAGCAATGGTTTGGGTTATCTGCGGTGTGCTCATTATTCATTACATTTTAATTTCAACTGCAAAAGTACGAAGAATAATTGATTCTGCAAAAATTATTACATCGAAGCTATATAGAAACAGCCCCCAACAAAAACAAACCCGCAAAACAACACAGAGTGTGTCTCCAATCAGACACACTCTGTTTTATTTCCACAGGATTGCAAATCCTTATAATATTATGCGTCGGATTGCAAATTCGCCGCAACGGATTCAGAATTGATGTTCGAAGCCAATCATTAACATGTCAAAATAGTGTGGCATACCTGGTTTCAAAAAACGGCTACTTTCATAAATATGCTCAAATGTTTCGACAAGAGTGCATTGTAACCCAACCGACACTCTGTCCTTTGGCGTTATTTGAAAGCGTCCGCCAAGGCCGATTGTCCCTCCTACACGAAACAAGATGTCGGCATTAGCAGCAACCTTCGTTTTAATATCAGGGCCCAAAACGACACCTGCTCTCATATAAAAATGGGCAAGGTGGTATTCAACTTCAATCGGAATCAACAAACTACGCACATTATGATCATGGTTCTTCACAAAGAAATTGGCATACGTCACACCGGTAGCCAGACCCCAATGCTGACTATAATCATAGCGCATTCCCATTCCCACTGAATAGCCTGGAAAAATGTCATCATAAAAAATAGGGATACCATTACAACCACCACCAATGTCTACGGTTAAATTGAGACATTTCGAGAAGTTCCCACAGAGCAAGTCTTCTTCTTTTTGAAGGTTCTGTGAGATAGCAGGCATAGTCGCCAACAAACACACAAACAAAATGCATATTTTCAAGAGCTTGACACCCGCACTACTGCTTCCCACAAATTCTGATATCCTTTTCATTATTATTGTATTAATTCGTCAACATAAACAAAAGGGAGATTGAGGGCCGCCACTGCCTCACGGTATCGGAGTAAGGTGGTGGCTTTGAGGATGGCTTTCTTCTGCTTGTGGGAGATGTCGAGGTATTCCCAGAAGGCGTGGAGCCGTGAGAGAATCTGACTATCGCCGCAGAGGTGTTCCGTCGCATGGCGGTATATGATGGCGTGCATCGCCAAGACAACCTCATGCGGCTCTTTGTTGCCCAACATCCACGGTCGCGCCAGCAATCCCCGCCCAATCATCACACCCTTCAACGGACCACCAACCACCGGCTGCTGACCACACAAGTCCCCATTATACACCATCGGCCACCGGCACACATCCCTAAACCGAGCGAATGCCTCTGCGTCGGCCGTCCCTTTGTACTGCAACTTTCCCAAACGGGGATGCAGGGTAAGGTGGATTAGTGGCATTTCGTTGATGATTGGCATTGCCCTCAGCCCTTCCTCTTCACATTCTTGACCTAGGCGCATTTTGACAGAGAAGGTCACTCCGGGCCTTTTTTGCATTTCGAGTAGGATTTCCTTAATGTGCTCTGGGTGTTGCAACAATCCGCTCCCACGACCGGCTTTCACCTGCATTGGGAATGGACATCCCATATTGAGATCGATACGTTGCCATCCCTGTTCCTGCAGCGCATCGCAGAGGCGTGCGAACTCGTCGCCGTCGCGAGCTATTACCTGCGGCACAGTAGGCACACCCTCGTTGGCCGCAGGGTCAGTATCGCGCAGGTCTTTCCGTCGTATTTCGCCCTTCTCAATCCTTACAAACGGCGTGTAATACTCATCAACGCCACCGACACACTGGTGGTGTGCGCGTCGGTAGACGGCGTCGGTGTAACCCTGCAGGGGTGCAAAAGCGAGGTAAGTGGTATTCATGGTTGGCTTGTATCCCCTACTTCAAGTTCTTGCGGCGGTCGTAATGCTCGGCGGTGGCGGTAAAGAAGGCGTCGCCGCTGCTGTTGAGCGCCGTCTCGACACTGTCCTGCACCACGCCGATGATGAAGCCGATGGCCACGGCCTGCATTGCCACGTCGTTGCCGATGCCGAAGAATGAGCAGGCCATCGGTATAAGCAGCAACGAGCCACCTGCCACGCCCGAGGCGCCGCAGGCGCCGAGGGTGGCTATCACGCCGAGGAACAAGGCTGAGGCAAAGCTCACCTCGACACCTAGCGTATGCGCCACTGCCAGCGAGAAGACTGTGATGGTCACCGCCGCACCGTCCATATTGATGGTGGCGCCCAGTGGGATACTCACGGAGTAGAAATCCTCATCAAGCCCCAGTTTCTTGCACAGTGCCATGTTTATAGGTATATTGGCCGCCGACGAGCGTGTGAAGAAGGCCTGCAGACCGCTCTCCTTGAGGCAGGTGAAAAGCAGTGGGTAAGGATTCTTCTTGAGCATAAAGAACGAGATGAGCGGATTGAAGATAAGAGTGTTGGCCAGCATACAACCCACCAGCAGCAACAGCAGGTGGCCGTAGGTGGTGAAGACCGCTAGGCCGCTCTCGCTCACCGTAGTGAACACCAGACCCATAATGCCGAATGGAGCGAACTGGATAACCCACTTAACCACACGCGACACTACGTCACTCAGATCATGCACCACCTGCACCGTGGCTTTCGAGGCAGTGGTTCTAAGGGCAATGCCGAGGATGATGCTCCAGAAAAGGATGGCGATATAGTTGGCGTTGACTATGGCACCGATGGGGTTGCCCACCATGCCGGTGAGCATATTGGTGAAGACGTCACCCAGCGAGCCGGCGCCAGAGGCCACCTGCGTCCCTTCGTACGCCTCGCCCAGCGGCAGGGTGACGGGGGACAGGAAACTACCCACCACGGCACACACGGCAGCGATAAATGTTGAAAGCAGGTAGATGAATATCAGCGATGTAAATCGGCGTCCAAGTCCTCGTCCGGCTTTGGCTATAGATGAAATGACCAAAACTGCTACCAGCACTGGAGCAATGCCCTTAAGGGCACTGACGAAGATGCGCCCCAAGATTCCGACACCCGTGAGTCGTGGAGCTACCAGACCAAGAATAACACCTATTATCAAGCCTATGAAGATACGCATCATCAGGCTGACGCTGGTGTATTTGCGAAGGATACTCTTAATGTTCATATTTCCCATTTTTCAATTTTCAGAAGTGCTATAAGTCAAGCTTACAAGTTGCAAATTTACAAATATTATTGAGACTGGAAATTTTTTTCAATAGCAGGAATGAATAGTTCCATTTTATGGGGCCGTTTTCTCGCCCCACCATACGAGCAAACTCGTCTAGTTTCAACTTAACCCTGATTATATAATCATCAATAAGACCGCATCGCCGGTCCGTGGTGAGTCCCGCGAACTTGTCGAACGAGCTTGACAAGGCAACACGGCGAGGGAAATCAAACCGTAAAACAACACAGAGTGTGTCTCCAATCAGACACACTCTGTGTTAATATCCACAGGATTGCAAATCCTTATAATATTATGCGTCGGATTGCAAATCCGCCACATCGGATTTGTCTCTGTTCTTTTATAATCCATAACTATCATTAATTGCCTTCAAAGCAGTTCCATCAGCTTATTATACACAAATTCTTCTGCGGCTTGCGAGGAGGGATATCTCGGATAGAGCATATACTTGAACTCCACCCACGATTTCTCCCACGACTCCATCAAACGGGAGACATTGGCGTAGCGGGCTATCAAGTCACGATAGTCAGACATGTGTCGTTCGAAAAGGTAGGCGCCGAATCCGTAGGCGGCGGTTGCTCCCACACATTTCTGCTTGTTCTTGACAAAAGGCAGTGCTTTCTCCAGCGCCTTGCCCGCATCTTTGGCAATAGTCAATCCCGACGATGCCACGCTGTCCAGGAGCACAAGGCTACCGTATTCGGTCAGCGGCTCTTCCACGCAGCTGATCGAGTCCATTTCCCCTTCACCCGCATTGAAATAGAATGCATGGAAGTATTCGTGCAGCAGCACTTGTCCCATCAGGAGCATCGTGTCGTAGGAGTCCTTCTTGGCCACCTCTTCGATGACATCCAGATAGAGTACTACTGTGGTATCACCCCCTCGGTGAAGACACTCACCCAGATGCTCTCCCGATTTCTTCACACGCACAGGACCGCCCAACGAGTCCTTCAGCCGCTTCCGCTGTTCTTTCAATATGTCCAGCAGCGTCACTTCGTCGCTCACCGACTCGCTTTGTTTCGACTCTTTCTCATTCTCCTCTATCAGCATCTCCAAAGTCTGCAGATCGTGTTCCGGACCAGCATTGTCGTTCATCTCCTCGCGCTGCACATGCTTGCCGCTAAACACCAGCTTAGTGTGTCGCTGAAGGTCCTCAATCTGAAAGAACAGCGACTTGTCGAATATCAGCATGTGCCGCGTCAATCCTCGCATGAACGTCACTTCCTCCGAAGTCAGCGTGTGCTCCGGAGTATTCTCATCGTCAATGTCGTACCTGAAAAGCACCTCTTCCTCACGCACCGAATTGCCGAAATACTCGTCGGATAAGTTCTTTAATACCCCCATGACACTTCTTACTATTGGACGCCTATTCTATTTTCGATTCCAAAATCTCTTGCAGTTTTTCTTTGGAAATGAGAATAGGAGATAATTCTGTTCTCAATGCCTCCGTTATTTTATCACGATTCCAGGGAACCTTTTTATTATTTCTTATCGCCATACTACCATTGATGGCAAGAGGCATTTCTGGTTCCCCGAAAGTTATTATAGAAAATAGGATGGAATCTTCCGAGATGCAATTAATGGAATATTTTCTGTCGTAATTATCTATCATTATTTGTAATTTATCTCTGTCGACAGAATCTTTATTCCCATAGAGATGCAAATAGAAACGGAATGGACCAGAATAGATGTCTGGCTGCGACCCAATGTGTCCCTCTATATAATCAAACACGCACGGCAACACACGGGCACCTGCGTACATATAGCCATATTTTGTTGACACTCGTCCGTCGATTATTTTCCGAATGATAAGTCCTCTACCGTAATTCATTCCTGAATGAGTCGAAATCTCACCTTCGTTGATAAGCACATCTCCATATTTGGAAAGGATGGCTGTGCTATATACAGGAATAGAGTCCGTGCTAATTGGTACTTGTATCATAACAACCTCTCCGTATGAGGCTGTCTCGACATAACAAGATTCACTTCTATAATCCAAACCTGCGTTATACATCTGTGCAATAGCAGCATGCCTACATGGTTCTTGGACTTTTTTTTCTTCGATTAAATCAACTTTTCTTAAAAAGGATGATATGGAACATTCTGGCTCATTAGTTATTTCTACTATTCTATCCAGAACCTGTTCCCTGTCTTTTCCTCTGTAAAGGGTGAAGAAATCTTTTTTGAACTTATTGATGTCTAGTTTGTTCGTGTATATTCTCATTTTTTTACGAGGTTTTAATATAAAACAGTTTAACACTTTTCTTTTGAAAGGGTTGTACGGACTGACCTATTCTATCGTCAAAAAACATACCCTTCGTAACACAAAAATGACTGCTTGAATTATTACAAATCGGGGTTATCGTATCTAACCATTGCTGTCCAGTTTGGAAGATTACTCACATAATGGGAATAACTGATATCCTTGATTTCTATACTACGTTCAAGAGTGCAAATAAAATCGTTGACCTTCTTTTCTAGACCTTCCTCCGACGGTGCTTTAAACAATTTGATTTGTTCCATAAATTCATACGATTACCTATAAATCGCGAGGTTTTAATTATAGGGTAACCCCTCTATTTAATTATTTTTCTCATTGATGGTTAATGATAACTGAGGTTACATTAAAGATATTTCCCATATAGCGATGATTTGCTATTCACCCCTCATTTCCGCATACTTGGCTTGTTTGTTCTTTAGGTGTCTTGTATGTTCCGATGTTGTGATATATTTGATAAAATCATTGTAAGCTTCGCTAGAATCATCCTCAGGGTCTATTTTGTATTCTTTATACAAAGCGTCGAAGTCATAATAGTAGTCGGATATTTCTACAATGACTGCCTTTGAGGAATTAGGATCTTGATAAATGGTAACTCTGGCTAATAATTCTTCTTTAAGTAGATCCACCAATTCTTCAACAGACATTTTCTCGTAAAACTTCTTGTGATTATAATCACAAGGATATTCGCCGGTACGTAAAAGTTCTATATATTCACTCAGTGCATCTATTACATACAGGGCGTAGTTATGAATAGATCTTGCCTGAAGTTTGATATCATCTAAAATTATTTTCTTGACATCGTACTCTCCACGAAATCCAAAAAGGAGATGCATCAACCTGAACCAAGCTTTGTCTGTCTCAATATCTTGGCATTCCTCAAAACCTTCCGAACTTAGTTCAAATTCTGCTGACCCAGGATCAATAAACATATGGATCTCGAATTTTTCAAAGTTTATAAAATCTTTGATATTGACCTTAAAAAGTTTACATCCTTGTTTCTTTATCTTAGGCCCATAGCTTTGTTTTGTAAAGTCATAACAGTAACAATGTTCCATGATGATTGTTGTTTAATGGTTTATTATGTTCTATTAATTCAATCACAATACCCGCACATCATCCACACATGAAGGAATGGGGAAGCCGAAATCGTCTTTTTCAGCAACTTGCGACAGGACGATGACGGCCACTTGCTGTTCTG
The DNA here is from genome assembly GCA_002309155.1 of Bacteroidales bacterium UBA1223. GTDB lineage: Bacteria > Bacteroidota > Bacteroidia > Bacteroidales > P3 > Colimorpha. The sequence continues at coordinate 9,929 of DBXB01000019.1, forward strand.
CAGCCATCCTTTTCAGTTCATCTAATATCGAGGTCTGCCTGTCGACTAGATTGGTATGCGACTGCGAAGCATTCATCAGCTGCAGGTAGTCGACAACCACCCAGTGGATATCGTGTCTTTCTTTGAGCTGCATGGTTTTCTGCCGCACATCGCTTGGCGTCACGCTCGGCGTGTCCTCAATGTGTATCCAGTCGGGATGGCCTGTTGGAGTCTGCTGCGAAAGCAGCTTCTCGCCCGTCATCTTCATGCTGAAATAGGCAGTTTGCTTCCGTGCTTCCACGGCCAGCTGAAACGCCAATGTAGTTTTGCCCGATCCCGGACGTCCACCGACGATGTTGAGAGTTCCAGGATTGTAGATTTGAGCTAAATCTTTAAGTTCCGCTGTGTTTTTAACGGTATTTTCCATATTAATTACTTGTTTTTATTGTTACATCAACAAATCTTCCATGGGGTTAAACACCACCTCGCCGAGATTCAGGCAGAGGTATCTCTTTTCTCCTTTCTTGTGTGTGAAGAACATACCTTTTTCTCCAACATCGACGGTATAGTACTTCCCGTTGATATAAACCATAAACTCGGCACAAATAGGGAAACCCTCCAGGAGCTCGCCCACCGTGATACTGTCTTTCTCCAAGTCATCAATGTATCCCAGGCAGAGTTTGCCATAGTGATCTCGCAGACAGTTCACATGATGCGCCCTCAACCCATTTTCGTAAGACAAGACTGGCACTACTTTATAATCGAGGAGCCCTTCCTCATCAATCTTTTTCACTTCGGCCTCTATCTGTTGCGTGGTAACGAGTCGTACGTCCGTATCAAGAGCAAACAGGCAATAGCCGTCCTCCTCGTCGTACCGGATGATGCGGCCGTCGCTGTCCGGCACGAAATTAAGTAGCTCCCATGAATCCTGCAGCACCACCTCCACCGACTCGTCCATCATGCGGAACATTGCCAGAAGGTCCTCTGCCGTAGCAGCACGCTCCTCTTTGCTCGTTATTTCCAATAGAGCAATGTCCTTGCGCAGTTTTACGCCTTCGACGAACATATCAGTGGCGTCGACGTTGCTGTAATCCAAAAGGACGTCTGGGTTTTTTGAGACAATCAGCTCCAGATCTTTCACGATCTGCCCTACCGTCGCTGCAGGTTTATGTATTATAGTCATACTTTGTTTCACTATTCGTTAGAGAACATAAACAGCAAGCAATAATTCTTGGCTACTTTTTCTGGAAGTTTGGCACATTCTATCAACCTGTTGTACAAGGCTGACACCAACTTATCTTTTTTTGCCATTTCACGGAGTGTTGTCAAACGAGTCTTAAAAAAGTAAGTATTTGAGAAATCAATATTTTTAAAATCCACATTCCATTTAGAATCTGTTAAATAATAAATATTGATAGTTTTGTTGTTAATCTGAAGTCCAACACTGCTAGAGCATTCAAAAAGTAGATCCTTAGTATCGGATTCAACAACGTCGTATTCTTCTCCAGAACATTCTGAAAATAAATCCCAGTTCCCATTGCATCTCTCTTTTGCAATATTGCATTCAGTCAATATTGCCTCTTTAATCAGATGAACTTTGTCACATCCATTAACACTTGCCGACCAATTGCCGTCGGAGGTCCATACTTTGATACTTGACATATTAATTGTATTTTAGTTGTTGAAATTATTATTTATCAAATTCGTTGAGAATCCCTTGCAATTCAAGCAGTACTTTTTAAATTGTAGGTGCCACAGTTAAAAGTTTTTATACATTTTCCCATCATCAGTTTCAGTATATCCCATTTCCTTCCAGAAATCCCTGTCTTCTGTGTCGAACGGATAGACTACAACCGACATAAATCCTTCATCATAATAAGCATAATCCTCAATACCTTTTACAAGTATTTCTTTCAAACACTTATAACTAGTATTTTTATAGTCGTTATTAATCTCTATAGCCGAAATCAAAAAGTTTTCTTCTTCCATATTTACACAAGCCAAGACAAGTGTAACTCCATAGGCTACTTTAATCCAGTACTTTTCGTAAAAATTGTCATTCATAAATCTTGATTCGTCTATACCAACGACAGAATCATTGTCTTTTGTAGCCTCTGTTGTGAGCTTTGGGAATTTTGTTTCAGAGATAGAATTTTTGATTTCTTCCTGATTTTCAATCGTTATCACTTGACCAATACCTTTAGAAAGAAAGGCATTATCTACACGATTAACAAGGTGATATGTTGAAATTTCTTTCATTTTGTCTTTTTAATACATTGACAACTGCAAAGGTAATCATTTTTCCGCAAACTGCAAAATTATTATATTACATTCTAGAAAAATTGCATTTCCCCAACGTTTCTTGATTGAAAAGAGTTGACGTCTTTGCAGTTTTGAGAACAACACAAAAATATCAGATTGACAATTTGGCGCCGAACAGGAACGTGCGGGGCAATGCGGGACCGTATATGTAGGCGGCGTCACGCTCTGGACCACTGTCAAGATCGCGCTGATAGCTATCGAAGATGTTCTGAATGCCGATGCTAATTTCTAGTGCAGTATTCCCACCAAAGGGGATGCTGTAAGCGGCCTTGAGAGAGAGGTCGAAGAAGGCGGGAGTGGTGACTTTGTGCACGTGTCCCTCTCCGCTATGTTTGGAATCAGATTCTGTCTCATGATGATACACCAGCATAGGTCCGGTAAAGGTGCCGGTGGCTGTGAGTTGCAGACGTTTCACAGGTGTGTATATTCCCATCAAGTATGCATAGATGTCCGGCGTGCGTTCCATACGTTGCTCGAACTGACCTTCTGCCCATTCCTTACCTAATCCATTGTAGCGGCTGCTCTGCCAAGTGCCACCCAATTGCAGCCGCATGGTCTCTATGGGCGAGAGAGTCATCTCGACATTGATGCCCATGACCTCGGCACCTTCGGCGTTACGTCGCTCATAATGCATATAGCCACTGGTGGTATCCTCAAACACTAATTCATTGACAAATGCGTCGTTGATGCGTGTATAAAATCCCTCGACTAGCAAGTCGGCCTCCAGTTTTCCGAGATGGAAGCAGAAGTTGGCGGAGGCGTTGAGTGAATGAGAACGCTCCATTCGAAGGTCCTGGGAATTGGTGATTATGTAAAGTTCACCATTTACGGCACCCACATGCAGGTCTTCGTCGTAGACCTGCGGGGCGCGGAAACCCGATGCATAACCTGTACGTAAGGTGACATGGTCTGAGAGTGCGTAACGCAGATTAAGGCGCGGACTGACCACAGGTGCATCAATCATCGTATGCTTATCCATACGGACTCCGGCAAGTATGCTCCATCGGAGATTTTTCCATTCGTTCTGCAGGTAGGCGCTGAGAATGCCGATATGCTGTCGCAATGTATCGGGACTGTTGAGCGTATGGTCGTGCAGACGGTCGAGGGTGTGCTCGGCTCCAAAGGTGAGTTCGGCAGGCATAAACCACAAAGTATCGAAATGCCGACTGTAGATGGCGCCATAGTTGAGAGTGAGGTCTTGCGTGTAGCCGTAAGCCGTACCAAATGGTTCGCTGTCGTCACGTTCGCCGTAGTAGCTCTGACGGTCTATATGTTGCAACGAGGCGAAAAGAGAGGCATGGCGTATGCCGCTGGCGGGCAGCCAGTCCCACTTTAGATTGGCGCTGTGGATGTCGTGCTCACCACCTTCAGAGATATGCGCCATCGGCGACGGGAGTTCAAAAAGGTCGCCACCACGACGGAAGTCATGGATGTTGTGATATTGGAGACTGAGTTTCGTGACATCGCTGGTGCGTAGGTATCCACGAAAACCCACCATACGGGCCTTGAGTTTGCCTATCTCGGAATAGCCGTCGCCGTTGCGGTCATAAGGTTCACGGCTGCGGTTATGTCCGAAGACAGCGATGCCTGCTTTGCGGTTGTCGCTGACTACAGAAGCGTTAAACGAGTTAGAGAAATCCCACGAATCGCCACCGATGAGACTTGTAGTGTTGCTCACGCTGGCACCATTGGATCGGGGCTCTCGGGTGATGACATTGACCACACCGGCGATGGCATTGCTGCCATAAAGCGCCGAACCGCCACCACGCAACACCTCAATACGGTCTATGAGGGTTGTTGGCAGCTGGTCGAGGAGGTATACACCCGCCAGTGAGCTGTTCACCGGACGACTGTCGATAAGTATCTGCGAATAGGCCTGTCCGAGTCCGTTGATGCGAAGTTCATTGGCGCCACAGTTCTGGCAAGTGTTCTCCACCCTCAGACCTGTACTGAAATTTAGTGCCTGACCTAGATTTACGGCACTGACAGCTTCCATCTGATGTCCGTCGACCACTCCAACAGCGACAGGTGCCTGTCCTCGTGAGGTGGTATGCTGAGTAGCAGTCACCACCACCTGACGCAACCGTATGGTATCGCTATGAGTTTGTGCCACTGCAACCAGTGGCACAAGAAAAAATATGATGAGAATTGTTTTTTTCATTTTAATTAAAATCAAGTTAATACACACTAATACAACCAGTCAAACCAGAAAATCTAGAGAATCTAGAAATCCCGGAAAACCTCGATATTCTAGACGATCTAGAAAATCCAGGAGACAAAAAGCATTAAAAGAAAATCACGCTACCGGCGGTGCACGAAACTGACTAACACCGTGACAGAGAATCTCAGCCCTTATCACAATTTCCGCAGGTCTATTCTCCGCAACGGGGCGTATTATGTCCGACAGCTCAGCATACTGTCCTATATAGTCATTGACAAGGAAGTGACAATAGAGGCAATCGTGATCGTGATGATGAGCCACTTCGACATGTCCGACGCACTGTCCGCAGTCGTCATGCTCGTCAATGGTATCATGATGCACATGCACAGACGACAGTACCACCATCGGCAAATAAGTAGCCAACAGTACGATAGACGCTATATGTCGAAACATTTGATTCATCTTTCGGATTGCAAAATTACAAAAGTTGTGATGACTGACAAAATATATGGATTCATTATTATTTTTCTTTTGCCAATCGGAAAAAAATTCTTATCTTTGCAATTTAATTCAATATATAGGAGCTGGAATGAAAAGTACATACAAGGTATTCAAAGATAATATCAAAACAATAACTGAATATTATCTTTTACTGGTTGAAGAGACGAAATACGGTAAACTTGTGGGGAGCACCAACGAATGGTTGCTCGACAATTACTACATGATCAGTGAGCAGGAGAAACTCCTCTCTGGCGAGTTGCGTGGCTTGGAGAAAGGCAGCATGAGGGTGGATCACAAACGTGTGGAGCTTATCAGGGATTTGCTTACCGCATATCTAAAACGTTGCCACCATCAGATTGACAAAAGTCTGATGTTCAGATATCTGAGTCAGGTACAGGTCAAGCAGAACGACTACCTGAACTACTGCGAAGTGTGCGCCCTGCTCCCTATGCTTAAGGCTATACTCATCAGCGAGCTTGCCGCCTTGTGCAAAGAGATGAAGGAACAAGGCTCCTATCATTACTCACCCACCGACAGAGGTCTGGGCGACAAGGATTATCTGAACCGTAGTGCCGGTCAGAACCTTATGATGATGAACATCTTCAATTCCATGAAGAAACTCACCCGGCTTCCTATGGCAGAGTTGATTGACGGCGTGAGCTTCTCGGAGAGAATGCTTCGTGGCGAAAAAGCCGGCATGTACGACCAGATGTACGACAAGACTAAGGAGGACTACCGCACTATGATAGTGAGGAAGAGTCGGAAAAGCAAGGTGCGTGAGTATGAGCTGGTGAAACAGATTGTGGAGTCTGCCGACAAGAAAGGCGAGCATGTGGGTTGGCAGCTCTTCTCCGAAAAACGGTGGCAGTCACGCGCCCGCTGGTATACCGGCATCGTGGCTGTCGGCAGCCTTGCCCTCGCCACCCTGTCTGCTCTGGCAATCTCCAACTTCGAGTTCTACGTCTACGACATAGCTATAGCACTGTTGCTGTGGATTCCCCTCAGCCAGCTGGTGATTGACCTGCTGAACAGACTGCTATACAAGATTCACAAACCTCGTGGCACTTTCAAAATCAAATTCAAAGACGGTCTCATTCCCAAGGAGTACGCCACCATGGTCATCATGCCGACCATTCTGAAGAACAAGGAGAAAACCGTTGAACTGCTCGAACAACTCGAGGTATACTATCTGTCGAACATAAACAGAGGCAACGGTCGTGAGGGCTTCAACGGCAACAACGGCCAGAACTTATTCTACACTCTTGTTGGCGACGCCGCCGCCTACTCACAGGCTGACGCCCCTTGGGATGACGAAGTGGTAGCCGCTGGTCTGGCGAAGGTCAAAGAACTCAACGAGAAATATGAGGCTCCCATCTTCAATTTCGTTTACCGCAAGAGGGCATGGAGCGAGGGCGAGCAGTGCTGGCTGGGATGGGAAAGGAAACGTGGCGCCATACTGCACCTCAACGACCTGGTTCTTGGCAACAGCAGTGACAAGGAAGACGAGCAACGGTTCCGTGCCCAGACCATCTCGGAATGGAAGAAAGAGATGAAAGACTCGTTCATCAAATATATCATCACCCTTGACACCGATACCGAGCTGGTGCTCTACTCGGCTCAGAAACTTATCGGTGCCATGGTGCATCCCCTGAACAGGCCTCAGCTCAGCGAAGACGGCAAGAAAGTTGTGAGAGGTTATGGCATCATGCAGCCTCGTGTCAATGTCGACGTAGAGGTGACCAACAAAAGCCGCTACGCACAGCTCTTCGCCGGTCTAGGCGGACTGGATGTATACACCTCCGCCAATTTCGAGCTCTATCAAGACATCTTCAATGAAGGCAGTTTCTGCGGAAAGGGTATCTACGACCTCGCCGTGTTTCAGAAAGTTCTGAAGGGTACCTTCCCTGACAACCTGATACTCAGCCACGACCTCATAGAGGGTTGCCACATCCGCTGCGGACTGATAAACGATATCGAACTCTTCGACGACAATCCCTCCAACTATATTGACGACGCAAAACGTCACCACCGCTGGACTCGCGGCGACTGGCAAATCATCAGCTGGCTCGGCAAAAAGGTCAGAAACCAGGCCGGCGAGAAGGTGAAAAACCAAGTCAACACCATCGGGAAATGGAAAATCTTCGACAACCTGCGTAGAAGTGTTCTGAGTGCCGCTATCGTTATTGCAATATGGGCAGGATACCTACTCAACTATCTGTCTGACGGAGATGTCAACGGCATCTGGTTTGTGATTCTGTCGCTCATCGTCGTTGCCAGCCCGATAGTGTTTTTTATCATCGGCGAGATCACGACCCTGCCGAGGATTGAGAAACGCTACCGATACTACATGACACTGATGCGGGGCTTCACCGTGATAATATACCGCAGTTTGGTCCAGTTCGCCCTGCTGCCCTACGAAGCCTGGATGTATGGCGACGCCCTGGTGAGAGCCTGCTACCGGATGTGGTTCAGCCATAAGAACCTGCTGAACTGGATAACCAGCGACGAAGCCTCCAAAGGCACCAAAGGAACTTTGGGCGAGTACCTCTCCAGATTCTGGTTTAACTACGTTGCCACCGCAATCTTGATTGTTTTAGGAATAGCCGGAGTGGAGACTGTGGCAGGATGGATAGGCATCCTTTTCTGTGTGATGGCATGGTGCGGAGCTCCGTTCCTCATGCACTGGCTCGGAAAGAAGTTCCCCCAGAACAAGAAAAACCTTTCCACTGAGGAGAACGAGGAGATTCGTCAACTCGCCAAGTCGACATGGAACTTCTTCGACACCCAGATTACCGAAGAGAACAACTGGCTGGTCCCCGACAACTACCAGCTGAACCGTGAGAAAAAGGCCGACTACAAGACCTCGCCGACGAATATCGGTTTCTCGCTGACCGCGGTGGTCAGCGCCTCACAGCTCGGCTTTATTGACCATAAGGAAGCCGTGAAACGGATGAGTCACATCATAGACACGGTGATAAGCCTCGAGAAATGGCATGGACACCTCTTCAACTGGTATGACATCCACACCCTCAAAGCTCTGCCCAATTTCTTCATCTCCACATGCGATTCGGGCAACTTCGTGGCCTGTCTTAATGTCGTTAAAGGATACCTGAAGAATCATCTCGCCGACGACCCCGATAACCATAATGCCGACCTCCTCGCAAAAGTCCAGCGATTGATAGAAAACACAGATTTCAGCAAACTCTATAATGCCGAACTGGATGTCTTCAGTATCGGATTCGACTACGGCATTCAGGCCCTTCTCCCCTACCACTACAACAACTTCGCCTCCGAAGCGCGCCTCACCAGCTTCCTAACCATCTCGCAGGGCGACGTACCCTACAAGCACTGGTTCTGTCTCGACAAGACCTTGGTACAATACAAAGGATACAAAGGTGTCGCCTCGTGGTACGGAACACTCTTCGAGTATTTTATGCCATTCATCTTCCTCCCCACATACAAGCACACCCTCATGGACGAGACCTACAGTTTCGCCATACGAGCCCAGAAAGCCTTTATCCGCAACTCAAAATTCGAGAACCACAGCTCCAAAGAGATGCCGTGGGGCATCTCCGAGACGGCATACAACGAACTCGACGACGCCCAGAACTACAAATACCATGCTTTCGGAGTCCCCTATCTGAAATTCCAGAACACCACGCCGGACCGCATCGTCATCTCGCCCTACAGTTCACTGATGACCATATCTGTCGACGACAAGAGCGTGTACAACAACCTCACAAAACTGAAACGACTGGGCATGATGGATAACGACGGCATGGGACTCTTCGAGAGCTATGACGACGAGGACCATGTGGTAGTGAAGGCTCATTATGCCCACCATCAAGGCATGATTCTGGCTTCTCTCACTAACTATCTAGCCGATTTCTGCCTGCAGAAATACTTTATGAACGATCCCCTGATGCAGTCGATGGAGACCCTGCTCAAAGAGAAGGCACAGGTCAAACCATATATCGACCTCAAGGTCACTCGCTACAAACGCTACCGTTATGCCAAGGTTGAGACTGAGAGTGACGCCCGCGACTTTGACGGCATCGCCAACGTTCCGGAGATTGGCGTGGTGAGCAACGGCCAGTACACCGTGCTGATGAACGACCGTGGCAGCGGCTTCTCCAGATACAAGAACATCATGCTGAACCGCTATCGCAAGATTAGCGCAGACCATTACGGCTTATACCTCTATATCCGCAACCTCCACACCGACAAGCTGTGGAGCGCCACCTACTCTCCCCTCGACGTCATGCCCGAAAACTATCATGTGAGTTTCGCCAGCGACAAAATCAAGTACTCACGCACCGACGACGGCATCATCACACAGAGCGAAATCACAGTCATGAAAGAGCGCAGCGCCGAAATCAGACGGTACACCTTCACCAACACCAACGCAACTGATGTCGACATCGAGATAACCACCTACGGTGAAGTGGTCCTCGCCAGCAGTGCCGAAGATGAGAGCCACCGCGTCTTCAACGGCATGAAGATTCTCTCTGAATATGACGCAGAGCATGCCTCGCTCATCTTCAGCCGTCCCGACAGCAGAGGCAACAGGAACTATCTGCTCCACAGACTATGGAGCGACAACCGCACGTCAGACCAACACGACAACCAGTTGGTGGAATACGAGACTTCCCGTCTGCGGTTCTTGGGACGTGGAGGCAGTCTGCGCCACGCCGACACCATCGAGAGCCACCGTACTCTTAGCGGGACTGTCGGCACCACCCTCGACCCTGTCATGAGCATGAGGACACGTCTCCATATCGAAGCCGGCAAACAAGCCGAGGCTTACGTTATTACTGGTTTCGCCAAAGCACGTGAACAGCTTCTCCAACTTGTGGAACAATATAAGACCGCCATGGATGTGGAGCATGTCTTCAAGACCGCTTCGGTCTTCAACAATATGCGTACCAGCATGTCCCTGCTCAAAGGTTCGCAGATGCGTCTCTACTGTAATATAGCCAAATACATGGCTCAGACCTCCACCCTTGGCAACGACCGACAACCCATCCTTGCCAAAAACACTCTGTCGCAGAGCGGCCTCTGGCGTTTCGGCATCAGTGGCGACATCGCCATCCTGCTCATGGAGATAAACAGCATGGAACGCTCTGGATTCGCCAAAGAGATGTTGCGCGCCTTCGAATATTTCAAAGTCCACGGATTGAATCTCGACCTGGTATTTATTAATGACGCCAACGAGCGTGAACGAGAAGGTCTGACTCATTTCATACGCAACATGGCAAACACCGAGCACCTATGGGCTCCCCACAGCGACATAGGTCAGGTGTTTGTTCTCGACGGCAACGATGTCAGAGATGAAGAACGCATCTTACTCCACACCGTCGCACGCCTCTCCTTCAACACCAGCGAAGGACTGTCAATCGAGCAGCAGTTGCAAAAACTGGAAGACGCCAACCAGCACTATCAGGACAAGATTGAATATCCTGTGAAGAAAAGCAAGAGGGAGTTCAGAGTATGGAGTGATCTGGAATACTACAACCAGTATGGCGGTTTTGATCGCAACGGTCTGGACTACGTGGTCACCAACACCAACACCCCCATGCCATGGGTCAACGTGATAGCCAACCCCTCATTCGGTTGCGTGGTGAGCAGTACCATGGCGGGATTCACATTCGCCCACAACGCTCAGCAATTTAAACTTACAGGCTGGAGCAACGACATAGTGAGAGACAACGCCAGCGAGATGCTGCTTATCGACAAGGAGCAGTTCATGCCCGCCACAGCCCGTCACGGACAAGGTTGGTCGGCTTTCGACGCTGACTACGACGACATGACCGTCGGAGTGCGTGTCTTTGTCTCTTGCGACAAGTCGGAGAAATACTACCAAATCAAGGTCTCGAACAAAAACGACGACACACGGAAAGTGCAGCTTGATATGGTATATAAACTGGTGTTGGGAATGAGCGAGGAACAAACAGCCCGTTATCTCTATTCAGAGTGGGATGCAGAGAGCAACAGTCTGAAGGTGAGAAATTGCTATCATTCCATCTACCACGACCATACCGTCCAACTTACCGCCACAGAGCCTCTCACCGACATCTCACTCAACTATCCAAACCGCAAGCGTCTTGGTCTCACCGTCGAGATTCCTGCTCACGCCGACAAGGAGATAGCCTTCATCATCGCGGAATACGGTCCGGAAGAAAAAATCCGAACAGCTCTATCTCTCTCTGAAATCAATCAAGAATTCGAACGGGTCAACACCTTCTGGGAGGACAAGCTCACTCATATCCAAGTCGAGACTCCCGACCGTAGCTTCGACCACATGCTTAACCGCTGGTATCTCTACCAGGTCTACGCATCACGCCTCTTCGCCCGTGCCGGCTTCTACCAGGTTGGTGGCGCCACTGGCTTCAGAGACCAGCTACAGGATGTGATGAGTGTTCTCTACAGCGATCCCGACTACACACGGCGACAGATCTTAGACCACGCCTGCCATCAGTTTGCCGAAGGCGATGTGCTCCATTGGTGGCATGAGAGTCTGAAGATGGGAGCCCGCACCACCTTCAGCGACGACTATCTATGGCTTGTTTATGTCACCTACCAGTATGTGATGGTGACCGGCGACCGTCAGATTCTCAATGTCATGGTGCCCTTCTGTCAGGCCGAGCCACTGGCTCCGGGCGAGGCAGAGCGCGGCATGAACTACAGATCGTCAACAGCTCTCGCCGACGGCGACCAACCTGACACATCATTCGAATACGCAACACTCTACGAACACCTGCGACGCTCCATGAACCGAGGCATGACCCGTACCGGCCGACACGGTCTGCCGTTGATGGGTTGTGGCGATTGGAACGACGGCATGTCGACTGTCGGCGTGGAAGGTAAAGGAGAGAGTGTATGGGTAGGATTCTTCCTCGTCGACTTGACGACGAAGATGGAGCAGCTGACCCAACTCGCCGAGAATGCCGACCTCGCCTACTGCGAAGAGTTGTCGTCCTACAGGAAGAGAGTCACCGACGCCATCCAGTCTTCGGCATGGGACGGAGCATGGTTCCTAAGAGCATACTACGACAACGGCGACCCAATGGGAAGCAGAAACAACACCGAATGCCAGATCGACCTTATCAGTCAGGCATGGAGCATCCTCACCGATGTCGCCACCGACAAACAGAAAGAGTCGGTGATGCGGGAGACAGACGCCCGTCTGGTGAACCGCGAGCACGAGATTATCCAGCTTCTGACACCAGCATTCCAGCAGTCGCAACCGTCGCCGGGATATATAATGAATTATCCCGTGGGCGTGCGTGAGAATGGCGGACAGTACACACATGGCGCCATGTGGTACATCATGGCTCAGATCAAAGAGGGTCGCTACGATATGGCCTACTTCCTCTATTCGCTCATCAACCCCATCCACCGCACGCAGACGCTCTCCAATGTGCTCAAGTACAAAGTCGAGCCCTACTGCATTGCCGCAGACATCTACAGCAATCCCCAGCATCCAGGTCGCGGAGGTTGGACATGGTACACAGGTTCGGCATCATGGGCCTACAAGACCGGCATAGAGAACATTCTGGGCTTGCAGAAACAGGGCGACAAACTCACCATCACACCCCACATTCCATCAGAATGGGATCACTTCACCATCCGTTACCGTTACGGCAAGACGGTGTATGTCATACGCCACACCCGCACTGCCTCAAACTCCGGCAACCAAACCACAACAATCACACTTGTCGACGACGGTCAAGATCACGAAATTGCAGTTTAAAGTATAAAGTTTAAAGGTTAAAGGTTAAAGAGTTTTTCGTTATTACTTTATATCGTCATCACGATTTAACACCTTAACATCTTAATACCTTAACATCTTAACAATTAAACAATCAACAATTAAACAAAATAAAAGGGTATTGTCCAAGAACAATACCCTTTGTTTTTGTAGTTATTTCAACTAACGGTGTCAGACCTCCCAGGTGTCGCCACTGTTGAGCAGGTCATCGACACATTTGTATTTGCCGTTGGCCATCTGCTCGTCCAT
>DBXB01000068.1 GCA_002309155.1 Bacteroidales bacterium UBA1223
CATGATGCGGAAGTTCTCCTGCGTGGCAAAGGTGCCGCCGAACCCCTCGGTGGTGGCTCCGAACGGCACATAGTCGAGCAGCGACTGTCCTGTGGTGCGGATAACGGCGATGATGTCGGCACCCTGACGGGCACCTGCCTGTGCCTGCACCACATCCTCATAAATGTTTCCTGTTGCCACTATGATGTAAAGGTACGGCTTCGACCCCTCGCCTATGGTTTCGATATAATGCTCGCGACGCTGACGGCGACCTCGTATCTTCTCTATCGTTGCGTCCATATAAGGCTGTAGTGCGGTGCGTATCTCTGCCTCCTTGTGCATCGGCAGCTTGGTGATGTCGAGCGTGCCGGCGCTTATGGCCTCTGCTATCTGCTGCGGAGTCTTGCCGGTTTCAAGCACGGCGTTGCCGAGGAAGTACATCACTCCCTCGCCGAGCAGTCCGTTTGATTTGAGTGAATCGACAACCACATTAGGCAGTGGCACTTCGTTTTCGTCAATGCCGTCAATTCCGAGAAGACGGCAGATGGTGCGCTCCACGGCAACGGTCGTGTAGCCGCCGACGAAGTCTTGCACCTGTCCGGCGATACGCTTAGCGACGTCGCGCGCATGCTCCACTTGATTGAAATCAAGTCCTACTTTACTTTTCTGCATTATTTTCAATTATTCTTGTGTGTGTTTTTACTATAATGACTTGCAAAGATACAAATATTTTTATAAATAATCACAGTTACTATGTAATCGCCTACAAATGAAAGGGCTGCGCCTACAGTTAAGACCATTTTGATAGAAGTGTTACACTTGTGCAACATATAGCTGTTGACCCGATGTCCCGCAGTTCAACATTGCAACCTGCAATCTCCAACCCGACGAATCCCCTATCCAATCCCACCCCTGACCTATCGGTGATCTGTCTGCAACCTGACAAAAAGTCGCCACCTCTCTAATGACAACCTGACAACAACCTAAACAAACCTAATACAAATGTAAGAGAAAAGTAAGCACTAGCCTATCTCTAGCCTAGCACCAGCCTAGTAAGAGCTACCATCTGGCTAAGTCCAAAGTAAGAGCTGACTAAGACAAAAGTAAGAGAACAGTAAGACAAAAGTAAGAGAACAGTAGGAGAACGATTAAACAGAAGTGGGATGGAAGTAAGACAAATCTGGAATGAAATTCTCTTGAATGATTTAGAACCCGTTCAAATTCGATTGATGATTTTTGTTATACCTCCCTCCCCCAGCTCCCCCCCTCCCTAAAAACCACCCGCAAAACAACACACCCCGTACCCCACACCCATACCATACACGAAGAAACCTCGAATGGGTCTCATAGATGCCTCATACATACCCTATACACAGAGCAATAGTAATACAAGACTGATACATCAGTGATACAGAAGTAAAACGAAAGTAATTGATTTAATATCTTATTGACAGCATGTTACACATAGTAGCATCGCTACCAAAAACGGATTAAAAACACCCGAAAACGAACCTATATAACTGATACATCGCATCATACAATAATACAAGACCGGTTCTTTCCGTTTACAAAGATACAAAACAAATCCCAACCCACCAAGCCCCATCCAAAAAATTTAGAAGAAGTTTGAATTCGATTGAAGAAAAGAATGAAAAGATACCGTTCTTATGCTTCAATAAAAGCATTGAATCAAATCAAACAGCCTCTTAATCAACCTCTATATCCCCCCCCTTAACAAACCACCGTTATCCGTCAGTATGAAAAGTAAAAACGGCGGATTTGTTATAAAATCCGCCGTGCCCAAACCACTAAGAGAAGTTCCCTTATATCCTATGCCATTCGTTCAATCTCTTTAGCGCGAGACTCTGAGATGCCAAGCTTACTCCTATAGCGGTCAAGCATCCGACGTTCTCCATCAGAAATTTTACCATCGGTACAAGCCTCTCTGTATGTCTCAAGGTATTCCTTCTCGTCCTCCGTCAGCTTTGGTGCAGCAACTGAAGCCTCCAATTCTGCGGCACGAGCCTCTCTGATACCCAACTGTTTGCGAGTCCTATCAAGCATTTTTCGCGCAGTCTTGCCTATCTCGCCACCCTCAATACATTCCTTCACTTCGTTAATATACTTCTGCTCGTTTGTTGCTATTCCTGTGTTCTGAGAAACCTGCTTTGCCGACGTGCCTGTAAGCTCCGATAGCGGAGCGAACTTTATCTTGATGGCAAGTACTGCATCTTCCATCTGTTCGAACTTTGTCTCGTAAGTCTGGTCAAATTCAACATTGATCTCTGTAAACAAGACTTTAAGATCGGCTTTTACCGAGCTCATCTCATGACTGCTGCCAGCCTTGCATTTACTGGTTTCGATGCGCTCTTCATGAGCGAGAAGACCGCCTTCAAGTCTTTGACGGCATAAACGCTGCCAGCTAGGTTCACTCTTGTACCAAATCAGATTGTCTGGCACAAATGGTGCTTTGTGTGGCCGAAACTCTTGATGCAGGCTAATCGAACGGCTAAGCCTTTCCAACAAACGGTTGCTCGACTCGTTATGATACGAGGCATTAGCGCTCACTACTTTTCTCGAAAATCCACCAGAAACATTCATCTCACCACTGTTTGTCCTGTCAGAACTGTTGCTGTTCAGGCAATCAATGTCTATCTGTTCGGCACCCAATGCCTGCGCAAGTTCGCACAATTCCCTCACTTTGTCCTCTATCATTTCAAGTTGATAGTCTTCAATAGGAATGTATCTGTTTGTCGTCAAGGGGTGTGCTACATATAATTCATTCGCTTGGGGATGTCCAAGAGGAAACGACAAATGCGACAGATCTGAATCTATAAATAATGTTACGAAAGAGTTTTGATTTAAGTCATTAGTGCTATTCACTATCAGCAGATATTTCCTATCCCTGCATGAAATATCCAAAAATTTTTCTGTATATTCGTCATCCAATCTTATAAAATCATCTAGATATGCATTTTTAAGGTTTGTCATTTTACCATCATCGCCTTCTATCATCCGTTCGGGATCACAGTACATAGATGCGTCCAATCGGTATTTTCTGGCTTCTTCAATATTGTTTTTTTCGTCCTCATATATATCTGCCATTGAACTGTAGCATAATGATATGAACCTTCCGTCACAGTCGTCATGATACTTTTCATTTTGAAACGAACTAATAGCTTTTTTGTAGAAAATCAGAGCATTGTCGATGTCTTTATTCTCTTCAAAGTAGTCTCCTACCATATAGTAAGCTATACATTGATGCGAATCCAGAAGATCAATGTTTGATAAGGCTTCATTTATATCGCCTTCTTCAATTGCTTTCTCAATATCTTCTAAATATTCCTCATCAAGATCAACATTGATGTTATCATCATCATCGTCATCAAATATTGCATCAAAAATGTCACCTAAAATACCCATAATTTTAATTTTTAAAAAGTTTAACCAATTTGTTTAACATCTAAATATGCCATATTCAAGGCACCGGCTTGACGGATGTCTATTCCGTAGATACGCATGAAAGCGTCGGCTACGGGCTGACCGCCGTTGGTCGTTACTGGGTTTGACATGCTGTTTGTCACAACATCAACGCTCATCCCACGCTCGAGGCGGACTCCGTTGCTGTTCTTACTGTTTTTTACTGTTACTCTGTAAAGCATAACTTTATTGATTTTGTTAAAGAATTTATGGCGTGCAAATATACACTCTCATCTGTTGCATTTCCCGATTATAGAAGAAAATAGAAAAAGGAGGCGAGCATCTCGTCTCCTGACTGCGGTCGTAGGAATAACCTTAAGGGATAGACAAAATGCCCGCACGTTGCGAGCATTTGCTTTGTCGCACCCCTTGTTGAAATTTCCTACGTTTCAGTCAGGTCGGAACAAATAGCAAACGCTGTGGTTATTACTTTATTCTAAATTCTTTCTGTTTTGTAAATCCTGTTTTGGTTATTAACTATCAACGAGCTTTATCTCGTTTCGATGTGCAAAGATACGCAAAAGATTGGGAATTGATGAAATCAGGCAATGATATCGCCTTTTAAAACATCACCTGGCAAACATGAAGCCGAAATAAACCCTCACTCCCGTTGGACACTCGCGGTTGCTCAGCGGCAGCATATAATCGGCCTTCAATGTAAGATGGAAGGCCTTGGTGACCGAGAATTCCACACCCACAAACGAATCCAGCACCATCACAGCGGCATTGTGCAGTATGGCGTCGCTTTCCGAAGCCCAATCCCCTGCGTCTCCGTTGCAGACAAGCAGCGTGGATAGCGAGCCCCCACCGACGGTGAAGCCGACGTATGGCATCCATCGTCCAAAACTCCAATAGCCGTCAACCAGCACTCCTCCCCACCCCAATCGGATATAGCTGCCGTTGTGCATCTGTCGCAGGTTTGACACATAGCCCTCCCCTCCGACACGAAGGTGGTCGAAGAAGTGGAACCTGACGGCACCCCCAAGTCCAAACGGCATCCCCTTGGCATGATAGTCTATAGATTCGTAAGTGCCTGTCAGGTAGCCTGTGTGGAGCATCATGCCACCACTGAACCGCACATGCCGCACAGTGTCCTGCGCCATAACTGAGCAGCAAAAGGCACAAAACATCAGAAATATTGCGGCACACCGTTTCATAAGTCGCTGCAAAAATAGCAAAAATCCGCCACAACTCAGCTCCTTAACGTAAAAATCACCACTAATAGCGACTTGCCAAGCATAAAACAAAGCAGCCGCTCGCCAAACTNNACCCAGCCGCTCGCCAAACATGGTGAGCGGCTGCAAAGACCATACACTGTGTGTAACGAAAAGTCGAAACCGTTTCGCAACCCCAGCCACTACTTGTCTATCACAAGGCGCACCGAGCGACCGATGGCCCTGGTGCCTAAGTCGGAGGCGTTGGCATAGCCGCCGAAGAAATAGAGGTCGTAGGCATAGGTGCCGTTGATATGCGATGAAGACCAGTAGTAGCCATGTGTGCCGACATTCGACACCGTGGCTCCGTCACGGAAACCAGCCGCGGGAATGAACACGGCGCCGGCATCCTCCATTGCCGCCCACTGCGCAGCGGTATAGGCGTTGGTGGCATAGTCGGACGAGATGCCTGGCGTGAAAGCAAGGTTCGAGGGCAACACCCAGTTGTCGGGCAGCAACACCATGCCGTTGTACGTACCGTCGATAACGGCCTTGCCGCATTTCCCCTGACGGGCCGAACTGCTGCCAAGCAGGTAGTTCCACTCCGAGGAGGTCAGCGTGCGCCACATCCCCACCTCGTCGCCGCCGGCAGCAATGGCGTTGAAGCGCCCCCAGTCGGCGCTGTCGGTGGTGCCTGTCAGGTCGTTCGAAGCGTCGCCTCCTGGGTAGTAGTCAGCGTTGTCGGCATTGGTGGCATAGGGCTGATAGGCGGTGGCACCGCTGTTCCACCCACTGGTGCCCCAGCCGAAGAGGTCTATCCATCCTGTGTATGAAGCTGCCGCGTTGGCATTGTCTGAACCCACCGACACATATTGCTGCTCGGCAAAACGCCATGTATCTGTCGATGCCTGATACTGCAGGTTGCCTCGCGAAAAGCGCACCTGTTTGCCCCTGGCCACAGAGAAGAGGCTGTTGACGGCGCCGTATTCTGTGAAACCGCCTTCAGGTCCTTCCTCTCCGCCCGGCTGCTCACCTGGCAGCACCTTCACTCGGCAGATGTCATAGCCGTCACTGTAGTATGCCACAACATCACACTCTCCCTCGGCAACTGCCGTCACCAAGCCCGAAGCACTGACGGTAGCGACAGTGGTGTCGCTGCATTTCCACAACACTCGGGAAACGTCGTAGATGTTGCCTTGCTGTTGCAGTTCGCGGTCGGAGACATACTCATGTCCAAAGAAACCGTTCTGCTGCGGATAGCCGGCGTCATAGCCGAAAGTGAGCTGGTAGGTCTCGCCCACCTTCAGCTCTATCTTTGACTGTAACAGAGAGGCATTGTCGTAATACCGGTCTTTGATGCAGCCACTCAGCAAAATCGACATGGCCGCTACCAATAACGAGAATAATTTGATGCGATTCTTCATATTCATGTTTTTTTAAGTTTCAGAATATAACTCAATGTATTTACAAGCCAAACTCAGAGTCGTCGGCCTTCTCGCGATAGATTTTTGCTTTGTCCGGCTGACCCAGTTCGTCGTATATGACACTCAAATTATGGTAAGCTTCGACATACCTGTTTTTCAAGGTAATCGCAGTCTCCAGTTCCGTGACGGCTCGTGTCTTGTCGCCAGAGAGATAGTAGGCGACACCGAGGTTGTAATAGGATTCGGCCCGCTTGGGGTCGGCTGCCACGGCATTGTTGTAACAATCCACAGCGTCTGAGTACTTCTTCAGATGGATGTAGAGCGCCCCGAGATTGTTGTACGCATCGATATACTTTGGCGACACCTTTATAGCTTTCTTATAGTTTTCCAGTGCTTTCGCATAGTCCTTCTGCTCCTGATAGACATATCCTATGCTATTGTACGCAAGGGCATGCTTGGGGTTGAGCTCAACGGTCTTGAGATACCATTTAAGAGCCTCCTTGCGGTCGCCCTTCATATAATATGCGATACCACAAGCGTAATACGACTGTGCGTGCTCAGGGTCAATAAGGGTGGCTCGCTTGAACCATACCGCAGCCGTGTCGTACTTCTTGAGTTCGTAGTATATCATACCCATATTGTGATAGGCATCGACATACTTCGGTGCGTTGTTGACTGAGAGCATGAAACATTCGATGGCTTTGTCGTAGTCGTGCGCAGCGGCATAGACGTTGCCCATGTCGTTGTAAACAGTGATAAGCCGGGGCTCCAGTTCGACCGCTTTCCTATAGCTTCGTATGGCATCGTCGGGCATGTCAAGCTTTGCATAGGCCATACCCATGCTGTAGTAGGCTGACGCATATTCGGGTTGTAGTGCCACCGCTCGTTTCAGATATGAAACTCCACGATTGTACTGTCCGATATTGTTGTAGGCGTTCCCGATATTGTTGCATGTGATGGCCGATGTGCTGTCTAACGCAAGTGATTTCTGATAGCAGTTGATAGCCTCGTCGTTGAGGCCAAGCCCTCCGTATGCAACCCCCATATTCGTGTATGCATTGGCTAACGTACTGTCGATAGCGAGCGCCCGCCGGCACCACCGAACCGACTCGTCATACTGCTTCTTGTGATTGTATATAAGCCCTACGTTGACGTATGCGTCGGCGTATGTGCTGTCGATTTGTATGGTCTTCCTGTACCACTGCATGGCGTCGTCATAACGACTCATACAATAGTAGGTGAACCCCATGTTGAAATAGGACTCTGGGTAACGTGGCGATTTCTTTATGGCTTGGGTAAGTGTAGCCACTGCCTTCTCGTAGTTATCCTGACGGAGAAAGTCTATAGCCTTTTCATTGAGCGCCTCCACCGTTTGGGATCGAAGAGGCAGCCCAATAAACATAACCAGCGACAGGAAGACTATGTTGCAGCGACTCATGCTTTATTCTGCCAAAAGTTTGTCGATAGCAGTGCGGACATCGTTGCCACGAAGGTCTCGGGCAACTATGTTACCATCGCGGTCTATAAGCATTATTTGCGGTATCGAACTTATACCATAGGTCTCGCCTGCCAGGTTCTCCGAGTCAATCAACTGTGGGTATTGTATATTCAATTCCTTGACAGCCTTGTCGTGATCCTCTGCATCGTCTGAAACATCGACTCCTACAACAACAACCCCCTTGTCCTTATAGTCGTTGAAAACTCCTATAAGGTTGCTTACGATTTCCTCTCTGCATGGACGGCACCATGAGGCCCAGAAATCGACAACTGCAATCTTGCCGTCAATCATGCTCGACAGCGTCGCCGGCTTCCCTGTAGCATAATCAATTCCATTGAGGTCAACATAGTGATGGCCTGGCTGCGTTGACTCACTCGACTTGAGCGACTTGTATATGTCGTCAATCGGCTTGAAGTTCCTGACAACAGGGTCGGCATCTGACAAGATCTCCTCCAATTCAGAAACCGAAAGGCTCTGGGAGACAATGGTCAACACGTATGCTCCCAAAAGGTCTTTGCGATGTTCGTCATACATATCGAGGCACTCCTTTTTCAAGTATTCCTGCAGTTTTGCGTTGGCCTCGTCATATCGGTCAACAATGGCGAGCTGTTCCTCGTCTGACTCGGCTGCATAAATCCCTGCTCGTATGTTTTCACACTCGTCGGCAAGTGCCTGCAGTTCCTCGTTATGAACAAAATCATTCAAGGCGTCGTTGAGTTTGGTGCCGGAAACAACATTACTGTCAGCATCGATTTTAATTTTTCCTGGTTCCAGGAAGAACATAACTGGTGTGTAGCTGGCACCGACAAGAGCAACAATACGGGTTGAATCAACCTCGCCTGAAAATTTCAATTTCCCATTGGTGACATCTGCTGAATCCAGCTCTTCCTCGGTGATGACGTCGTAAAGGTATGCTTTCTCTCCGTTGAAAATGTCAGACACTGTGACATCTACCGTATAGGAGGTACGATTGCATGCGGAGAAACCAAAGATGGTGATGACCGCAACAAAAAGCACACAGAACGTTGATGTTGAATGTTTCATGATTTAAATTTTGCTAATTAGTTATTTTGCAAAAATACGGACAAAAAAGGACTTAAAGAAAAAAAACGTCATTTTTATAAAAAAATAGCGTACCTTTGCACAATTATTTAAGGCTCTATATATATAATGCCACTGAAGGAAAACGAAAGACAAAAAATCACATATATGTTTACAGACTCCACAAAATTCATCGGCGAAGGACTGACATACGACGACGTCCTCCTTGTTCCATCCTATTCCGAAATCCTGCCTCGCGAGGTGACTGTCAGCAGCCGCTTCTCTCGCAACATCACGTTGAAGATGCCGCTAGTATCGGCAGCTATGGACACCGTGACTGAAGCCGCCATGGCCATCGGCATGGCTCAAGAAGGCGGCATCGGCGTGCTGCACAAGAACATGTCGATAGAGAGCCAAGCCCACGAGGTGCTGAAAGTGAAACGTTCTGAGAACGGCATGATAGTGGATCCTGTAACCCTACGCAAGGAAGCCCTGGTGAAAGACGCGCTCAACCTGATGCACGAATACGGCATCGGCGGCATTCCTATCGTTGACGAGAACCAGATATTGATTGGCATGGTGACTAACCGCGACTTGAGGTTCGAGCGCAACATGGAGCGTCCGCTCAGCGAGATAATGATAACCAAGCTGATAACAACCCACGAGGGAACCACCTTCGAGGAGGCTACCGACATTCTGCAACAGCATAAAATTGAAAAGCTGCCCGTGGTGAATGGCAAAGGGCAGTTTGTAGGTCTCATTACCTATCGCGACATCATCAAGACCAAGGAACGTCCGGATGCATGCAAGGATGAGAAAGGTCGTCTGAGAGTGGCGGCGGGCGTAGGCATCACCGCTGACATGATGGACCGCGTCGACGCACTGGTCAAAGCTGGAGTTGACGCTGTGGTTATAGACACTGCCCACGGGCACTCGGTGCGCGTCGTGGAAGCACTGAAAAAGGTGAAAGCCAAATATCCAAACATCGATGTGGTTGTCGGCAACATAGCCACCGGCGAGGCCGCCATCATGCTGGCTGAAGCCGGCGCCGACGCAATAAAGGTCGGCATCGGACCTGGAAGCATCTGCTCAACCCGAATCATTGCTGGCATCGGCGTACCGCAGCTCACAGCGGTGTGCGAGGTGGCCGGCGCCTTGAAACAGAAAGGATACGACGTGCCCATCATTGCCGACGGCGGCATACGCTACAGCGGCGACATAGTGAAAGCCCTGGCCGCAGGCGCAAGCTCGGTGATGATTGGCTCTCTGGTTGCAGGCGTGGATGAGGCTCCTGGCGAGACGATCATATTCGAAGGCAGAAAATTCAAGTCGTACAGGGGCATGGGGTCTCTGGAAGCCATGCAAAGCGGTTCAAAAGACCGTTATTTCCAAGACAAGGAGACCGACGTGAAGAAACTTGTGCCGGAAGGCGTGGTAGGACGCGTGCCTTACAAGGGAACGCTGAACGAGGTGCTGTACCAGCTGGTGGGCGGATTGAAAGCCGGAATGGGTTATACCGGCAGCCGCGACATCACCGCTCTGCAGCAGGCCAAATTCATCCGCATCACTGCGGCTGGCCGCACCGAAAGCCATCCTCACGATATTGCAATCACCCGCGAAGCCCCCAACTACTCAAGATAACACACTATAGACACTATAGCCGTTATAGAAAATTTGCACACATGAGAAAAATCCTGACCACCATTGCGCTTGTGGCATTGTCCGCCACCGCATTCTGCCAGAAAGCCAACGACCCCGTGATGTTCGAAGTGAACGGACAAGAGATTCGCAGGTCGGAATTCATGAAAGAGTTTCTTGCATCGATAGGCAAAGACCCCTCGTCTCCCAAAACCGCATGCACTTACGAGAAACGCAAAGCACTGGAGGAATACGTTGAGCTGTTTGCCAACTTCAGAGCCAAATTGGCCGACGCGAAAGCTCGCGGCTATGACACCATGCCCTCGCTGACCAACGAACTGAAGCAGTACCGCAACGAGCTCGCAGCACCCTATCTGCTTGACTCTACCACGCTGCAGGAACTGCTGCAAGAGGCATACGAACGCAACCATTACATCATCCACGCCAACCACATACTGGTGCGCTGCAACGAGAACGCATCCCCTGCCGACACTCTTAAAGCCTACCAGCGTGCCATGTCATTATACAACAGTGTGACTAAAGGCGAGGACTTCACCAAACTGGCTAGAGAAGAAGAGCAACGCACCGAGGACGGTGTGGTGCACGACATGGAGACGTCCAGCACCTACGTCCCTGGCGAACTGGGTTACTTCTCTGTGTTCGATATGATATATCCGTTCGAGACAGCGGCCTACAACCTGAAAGTCGGCGAAATCTCGAAACCCGTACGCACTCGCTATGGGTATCACATCATCAAAATAATAGACCGCAAGTCCTACTACGGGAATACCAAGGTGCAGCACATCTGGGTACGCGGCGGGGCTGACTTGACAACCGGACAAAAGAAGATTGACGAGGCTTACCGACGACTGGAAAGCGGCGAGTCGTTCGACGCGGTGGCACAGAGCCTCAGCGACGACCGCACAACCTACGACGAAGGTGGTCGCCTTCCGATGCTGCCTGTCACAAAACTGCCTCCCGAGTATGTTGAAAAAACAGCCGGCGGAATGGCGGAAGGGACTTACACAAAGCCATTCCACACTCGGTTTGGCTGGCATATCGTCAAACTGCTTCACAAAGACACCATACCCCTGTATGAAGACATGGTTTCGATATACAAACAGCGTCTTACACGCGACCAGCGCAACTCGAAACCCAAAGACCGCTTCATAAGCGACGCAAAAAAACGATACAACTTCAAAGACTTTACCCAAGAGTACGCCAAAGGAAAGAACGGAAAGAAAAGCTCTAAACCAATGGCCAGCTTGGAGCCTCTGATGCGGATACTCAACGACTCTGTGTTTATGCGCCAATGGGACTACGACGAGCAGAAACTGGCAACCAACGAACAGACCCTCTTCTCGTTGAACGGCAACGACTACAAACTGACGGAATTTGCGAAATACGTGAAACAGCGCCAAACATCAGAACTGAAACGAGACCACACGCAGTACATCAACTCGCGCTACAAGGACTACACCAACGAGATGGTGCTGAAATGCGCCAACGAGAATCTGGAGCGCGACAACAGCGACTTCGCAGCCCTAATCAACGAATACCGCAACGGTCTCATGATTTTCGCCTACAACGAGGAGATGATATGGAAGAAAGCGATGGATGACACGGCTGGACTCAAAACATTCTACTATGCACAACGTGCAAAGAAGGACATAAACAACCCCGACGACTCCAACTATTTCTGGAACACGCGTGCTAGAACCACCATCGTCACCGTGTCCGACAGCTCTTGCATCGCACCTGCGAAAGCACTGAAACTCGTTGAGAAAGCCTACAAAAAACGCATGTCGCAAAGCGCCATGAAAGAAATGCTCACCAAGGCCGTCAACAAAAAATCCACAGTGAGCAACCCCGTGTCCGTTTTGCTGGAAACCTTCGAAGAGGGTCGTCATTCGGAGCTGCTGCGCAACGAATGGAAACCCGGCACTTACGCTCACTCCGCCGAACACGGCTACAAGATATATGTTGTGGAGCAGATAACGAATCCTGGTCTGAAAACTCTTCAGGAAGCCCGCGGATACTACATCACCGACTACCAAAACGAACTGGAAAAAGAGCTGAACGACCGCCTGCGCCGCAAATACAACGTGAAGATACACCAAGATGTGGTGGACGAGACAACGTATTGATTAATTGCCTGGAAGTGGCACCAGATGAGAGGCATACCCATCCTGCATCCTGACAGCCAAACACTCACATTTGACATCCAAAGTTCATAACACCATAATCGTATTCGCAGCGGCTGCGCTGCTATTTGCCGCCTGCGGCCACAGACAGGATATCGACGTAGTGGCTGAGGCCTGCGGCCACAAGTTGCTTCGCAGTGACCTGGAGGGCGTGGTGGTGGCTGGGCTGTCCATAGAGGACAGCACCACGATAGCCGACAACTACATCAACCAGTGGATTCAACAGACGGTGGTGATGGAGCAGGCTCAAAGCGAGATAAACAAATCGTTCGAAAAAGAGCTGGAAAACTATAGAACGACATTGCTGACCTACGAATACGAACAACTGGTCATAGACCGGACACTGGACACAACGGTGAGCAACAGCGAGATATCGGCATACTACAACTCGCACCAAGACGACTTCACACTACGTACCAACATACTGAAGGCCATCTACGTTATGTTTGACAAAGACGCCCCGACGGTAAAGACCGTCACCAAGATGATGGCAGCCAACACTATCAGCGACAAGGAGATGGATTACATACAAAAGGCGGCCATGCAGTACGGACGCGACTACAACTTCGACGCTGACACCTGGATTCCATTTTACAAATTCCAAACGATGGTGCCTATCACGACATACAACGAGGAGCTCTATCTGAAGAACAACCGCAACATAGTGATAGAAGACAGCACGAACGTGTATATCGCAAAGATACTGGAGTATCGCCTCAGCGAGCAACTCTCTCCCCTCTCCTACGAAACTGAACGCATCAAGAACATCATCCTCAACCAACGCCGCATCGAAATAATAAAACAGATGCAGCGCAACCTGCTGATACAAGCTGAGCAAGAAGGAAAAATCAAGAAATATAAATAGTGGACAACAATTAACGTGTTGCGGATAGAAGCCAAAAGCCAGTAAATAATTAGACGTTTTAAGATAGTAATTAGCGGGTAGTTATAACGACAATAAAACACCAAACGATGAAAAAGAGATTCCTCATATTATTGCTTTCACTAATCAGCCTTCAATTTGCTTATGCACAAGAAGGCACGCTGGTTGACGGCGTGGTGGCCGTGGTGGGCAAGAGCATCATCAAGATGTCGGACGTGGAGAACAGCTATGTGCAGTATCGTCTGCGTCAGGGAAGTGAAAACGCACAGGAGACTCGGTGCATGTTGCTTGAGAACATGATGCTTTCGAAACTACTGCTGCACAAAGGCGAGGTGGACAGCGTGGAAGTCACCGACGACCAGGTAGAGCAGGAGGTGCAATTCTATCTCAAGAACTACGTGCGCCACTACGGCAGCCGCGAGGCACTGCGCGACGCTACCGGTTACACCTACGACGAAATGCACGACATCTTCTTCGACCAACTGAAGAACCGCAAAATAAGCCAGGAAGTGGAATACAAGCTGACGCAGAACGTGACGGTCACACCGCGCGAGGTGTCAGACTTCTACGACAAGGTGAAAGACAGCCTGCCCACCATCCCCGAAAGCTACGAGCTGTCGGAGATAGTCATCTCGCCCGAGGTGTCGGAGTTGGAGCGCGACCGCGTACGCACTGAACTGTCGGGGCTGAGAGAGCGTGTGCTCAAGGGTGAGAAATTCAGCATGCTGGCAACCCTCTACTCGCAAGACCCCGGCTCAACAGCCAAAGGCGGCGAACTTGGGTTCTTCACCCGTGGCGACATGGTGGGTGAGTTTGAGGCTGCAGCCTTCGCCTTGAAGCCCGGTGAGGTATCGCCCGTGATTGAGACCAAATTCGGATTCCACATACTTCAACTCATCGAACGCCGCGGCAACACCGTGAACGTGCGCCACATACTGATGATACCCAAGGTGTCGTCGGACGACCTGCTGAAAGCACGTATGCGCCTCGACAGTATTGCACAAGAGATACGCAGTGGAAAGATCACCTTCGCCGACGCTGCCCGTCAGTATTCCGACGGAACAAGCAAGGCACAGGGGGGCATAGTAACCAACGAGATGACGTCGTCGAGTCGTTTCACCAAGGAGGAAATAAGCGAGCAGTTCCCAGGCGTATCAGTAGTGGGTGTCGATGTGGGCACGGTGACGAACGCCCTGTCGTTCAAGACCGACAACCAGCGCGATGCCTACCGCATAGTACGGCTGGACAAGCGTTTCCCAGAACATAAAGCCAACCTGACTGACGACTACGACCGTATCAGCAACGCGGCACTGCAGGAGAAGAAAGACAAGAAGATAATGGATTGGTCAGCGAAGATGATAAAGAACACATACATCAGGATTGCTGACGAATACAAAGGCTGCACATTCAGGCTAAACTGGACGGGGAAATAAGCCCAGAGCCCTCACTGTGGCATATATTCTCCCCTACTAAAAACATATTTTACAACCATCCGGATCCACCAACTTCATCGGGCTCCACAAGCAGTAGTTGTAGGGACTCAAACTCGGGTACTTGTCACTCATTGGGTCAACCGATAGCCACAAACTCAGGTCGGAGTTGTAATACCTCGCTCCAAAATAGTAATATCCTGTTTCNNTGAGTCCTTCTCCTTGCCCGAGAAAGTGTAGCGTTGTTGATATGTGCAGGTTGTCGTGCTCATCGGTAGTGTTAAAGTGTTGCAAATGTAAAAAGTAGTAATACTTTCTCTGAAAACAAGCCATATCCGAAGTGCCGTTTTCTAAATGTTGACACCCACCTTCGGTCAGTGCAAATATACTAATAAAATCCAATCAACGAAAAAAAAGTAATTTTACTGCCTGAAAAACAATCCAACAAGATATTATTTGTATTTTTGCACCAAATTATTGCAAAAAAGGTTGATAAAATTCATCAATGATATTTAATGGAATCTATTGAAAAAAAGATACTAAGGCGCATTCGTGGACGTGGCAGTGGTTCGCTGGTATTCATGTCGGATTTTGCCAATTATGGGACGCCCGCCACAATCAAGACCATCTTTCACCATTTATATACCGACGGGGTGCTTATGCGTCTGGCACAAGGCATATATTACTACCCTAAAAAGGATACGGCACTCGGCCTTGGGGTGATATATCCTTCGATAGACGATATTGCAACGGCGATAGCAAAGCGTGACCATGCCAGGATAGTCCCGACGGGAGCATACGCACTTAACCGGCTGGGGTTGTCAACACAGGTTCCCACGAACGTCGTTTATGTCACTACCGGAACATCTCGCAAGGTGAAGGTCGGCGACGGCAATGGCATACTGTTCAAGCATTCTTCGTCGGGGAAGCTGTTCTCTTTCCAGTCTGACCTTATGATGCTGGCCGTGATGGCAATGAGGGAGATTGGTCAGGAACAGATAACAGACGAACAGGTTGGCATCATCAAGGGGTATCTGGCGGGTGTGCCGCAATCGGAATACAGCCACGATGTGAAGCTGATGCCCATCTGGATAAGACAAATACTTATGAAGAAATGAAACTCACAGACCTTGACATACGCCTGCAACGAGACGTGATCAACAATGTTAGCCAAAAAACGGGGCTCTCACCCGTGAGTATCGAGAAAGACTGGTGGGTGGTGCAGGTATTACGAACCCTTTTCGAGCTTCCATACAGCAAGAGCCTGTCATTCAAAGGCGGGACTTCGCTCAGCAAATGTTGGCATCTGATTGAACGCTTTTCCGAAGATGTGGACATGGCGATAGACCGTGAATATCTGGGATTTGACGGAGAATTGTCAAAAACTCAGATAAGCGACAAGTTGCGACGAGCCTCCTGTTCGTTTGTTCGGGAACGCCTTAAGCACGACTTGCGCGAGCAGTTGGTCGTACAGGGTATAGACGGTGGCAAGTTTGATGTGACGGTAAACATCACGCCAGTCACCACGACCGACCCAGAAGTGATAAGCATACACTATAGAAGCTTGTTCCAACCAAGTGGGTATATTGCCGATGCGGTAAAGATTGAAGTGAGCGGTCGGTCGATGAACGACCCCGTAGAACCTTGCGCTGTTCGCAGCCTTATCGACGAGCAGTACCCCGATGCGGCTTTTGCCGAGCCTCCAATCGTGACGAGAGCCGTATCAGCCGAACGTACATTTCTGGAAAAGCTATTCCTCATGCATGAGGAGTTAGCCAAGCCTACGGAGCAGATTCGAGTGAGTAGAATGTCCAGGCATTTGTATGATTTGGCTATGATGTCCATGTCTGGTGTGGCCGACAGGGCACTCGGCGATGAAGATTTGTACCGCCGCGTTGTCGAACATAGGCGCAAGTTTATCGGCCTGAAAGATTTCAACTACGACACATTGTATCCCTCATCGTTAAAAATAGTGCCCCCAGAATCAATCTCAGAGCAATGGCGTGAAGACTATAGAATCATGGAGGAACAGATGGTTTATGGCAAAGCCCCCGATTATGACAGCCTCATGTCAACAATCATCACATTGAACGAACAGGTCGCCGCATTGCAGATCTATCATCAGGGGAGCTAACCAATGTTTGCATAATCATATCATCCAATCAAGCAAACTCTTTCGCTCCTTTGCACAATCAAACCATGCACATATCCCCCCAAACACAGTTTTGGTTGAAAGCGCTAGGTTTGAAATCAGGCGCAATGGGATTCGTGTATTCGTTCTGTCGAGAATTACAAATTCTCTTGTTCAACCGTTGCGGATGACACATC
>DBXB01000069.1:0-182 GCA_002309155.1 Bacteroidales bacterium UBA1223
GCCCTGCACGCCACCCGCGCAGCCGTTGAAGAAGGTATCATCCCCGGTGGCGGCACCGCTCTTATCCGCGCCGCCCAGAAACTCGAAGGCGTTAAGCCCGAGAACGAGGACGAGAAGCTCGGCATTGAGATCATCCGTCGTGCCGTCGAGGAGCCGCTCCGCATGATTGTCGAGAACGCCGG
>DBXB01000069.1:301-40555 GCA_002309155.1 Bacteroidales bacterium UBA1223
AACGCTGCCAGCATCGCCGGCATGCTGTTGACCACCGAGTGCGTCCTCTGCGACATCAAGGAACCCGAACCCCCGATGTCCGCCGGCAACCCCGGTATGGGTGGAATGGGCGGAATGTACTAATCCGCAAGGTCCCGGGAACGCGGACGACTCGTCCGCACTCAAAATAACCAACAGAGGTGACAGATTTTTCTGCCACCTCTGTTGGTTTATTAATGTATACTCACTGTGGTCATGCAAATCCCAACATATTGGGATTTGACCCCTAATTGGTATTTCTGTGCCTCTTGTTTTTGACAAAAAATCACAATATATTGCGATTTTATTTGGCCAGTTTCAAAATAAGTAGTACTTTTGCACCAAAAATCACAACATATTGGGATTATGAATTTGAAAGAAATAGGACTGGCCATTAAGGAGCGGAGAGGAGTTCTCGGCGTGAGCCAGCGTGCAGTCTCCGAACTTTCGGGTGTGTCCGTCAACACCCTTGTTGCTGTTGAACGGGGTGAGGGAAACCCTCAGTTATTTACATTGCTAGACATCCTCGACACCATCGGGTTGCAATTGGATTTGACACCCAAAAAGATGTATTATGAGATAGAGGCAAACAACAATGAAAAACAACAGTAAACAAAAAAAAACTGTTATGAGACAATGTAAAGTGTATGTAAACGGCATAGAGGCGGGAATACTCCGAGAAGAGAGTGGGCACCATTATATCTTTACCTATAACCAAGGATACACTGGCAGGCCAGTGTGTTTATCGATGCCCGTAAGAGAGGCCGCATACTCGTCAGACCATCTGTTTCCATTCTTTTTCAACATGCTCTCCGAAGGAGCTAACCGTATTATGCAATCTCGGATGCTCCGTGTTGATGAGAACGACGATTTCGGTGTTCTGCTAGCCACCGCACAGACCGACACCATTGGAGCAGTAACGGTGAAGGAATTGAAAATTGATAATTGAAAATTGAGAATTGGAAATGGAATTGAACTTGAAATACTGTCCTTCAACATTGAAAGAAGGATTTGACACATACTCACCAGAAGCCTGCCGTTTGTTGTTCGGCGGAAAACAAGTCTCGCACATTTTAGATTTCGACAGTCCTGACAATGACAGTGGCGATTTTTATGACTATGCAACTCATATAGGTCGCATCTCTCTATCGGGTGTTCAACCCAAAGGGTCGTTAGTTTTAAAAAATGGAGTTCTGTCTAAACCTGATGAAGGTGAGCGAGGTCAGTATATACTGAAGCCAGCTCCGGAATCCTATGCACTGTTGGAGCGGAAATTTTGTCCAGCAAACGAACATCTCACCATGCAGATTGCATCACAAGCCTATGGTATAGAAACTGCGGCCAATGCACTCTGTTTCTTTCGGGATGGAGAAGCCGCATATATCACCAAGCGCTTCGACATGGCTCCCGATGGCTCGAAATATCCGCAAGAGGATTTTGCATCTCTTGCCGGTTTGACGAAGGCGAACGGAGGAAGCGATTACAAGTACAATGTTTTGAGTTACGAGGATTGTGCCGATATCATCCGCCGATATGTAAGAGCGGCGGCAATTGACATTCTCCGTTTCTTCCGTTTGGTGCTTTTCAATTATGTCACATTGAATGACGATGCCCACCTTAAGAACTTTTCATTAATCGATAGAGGTAACGGTGACTATCGTCTGGCGCCTGCCTACGACCTCGTTAACACCAGCCTTCATCTGTACAAACCACAAATCTTCGCATTAGAGAAAGGCCTGTTCAAGGAAGGAATGCGCATGACCGACACTCACACCGTAGACAGGAACGATTTTGAGGAGTTTGGTAGAAGGGTAGGGTTGCCTGACAAAACTGTAAAACGAGAGATTGACACCTTCGCAACAGAATCCTCTATCGCTTTGGGTTTAATAGAACGCTCCTTTCTGTCCGAAAAATTGAAGAAAAACTACAAACTTTCGTATCAGTACCGATGCTCCACACTGAAATGAAGTTGTTCTTCTCTGGTTTGACCAAGGTCATTCAGTCCGCACTCAAAATAAATGACAGAGGTGGCAAAAATTGCCACCTCTGTTGTTTGATAAATGAATACCCATCATGGTTTATGCAAATCCCAACATATTGCGACTTGACCACTATTTCGTATTTCTGTGCCTCTTGTTTTTGACAAAAATCACAATATATTGCGATTTTATTTGGTCAGTTAAATAATATATAGTACTTTTGCATTCAGAAGTATATTAATGTAATACAGTAATGATGAGCGATATTGTAAACAATGAGCCAAATGACGCCACTCGTGCTGCAATTGAGGAGGCAATATCCGGTCGCAACAGTAACAAGGTGTATGCAAGTGCAGATGAAATGATGAATGACATTCTCAACGAAGAGAAATGATCTTTTCTCTCTACACCTCTAAATATCTTCCCGCCTTAAAACCGTTACGCATATGCTCACCGTGGGAGATATATCCCAGTTGGTTGGACTGGATAAGCGTGTCGCCTATCTGGGCATCAATATTGCGGTGTGAGTGGCCGTAAATCCAGTAGTCGATACCAGAGTCTGCAATATAGTTGCCCAACTCCACGGTGAAAGCCCCGTTGATATGACTTCCGCTGAATTCCGCAGCCGTGCACAGGTGGGTTGGCACATGATGCGTGAGTACAATCTTCTTACTCGCCATGCTCTCTGCCACCGACCGTTTCACAAATGTAAGACAACGCTCATGCTCCGCATTGAAGTCATCGGCCGTAAGGCGATGTCCGTTATATTTTATCCTATAGAAGTCGCTCACTCCGTGTTCTGTCAGATAAGCATCGTAGGGTTCGATATGCGACCATAAGGTGGAGACAATCACATCCACACCATCCAGATGAACCACTTCGTTGTAGTAGGCGACAATGTTGTTTCGGATTTCCTTACGGTACCCATCCTGCATTGAGGCGAGGTCGTAATAGCCATAAAAATCATGGTTTCCCAAGCAGACAATCACTCTCTCATAGTTATCCGACGCCCAATCCCAGAAACCGTATTGGCAATATCTGTTCTCTCCCGACTCAGCTTTGTCGAGATAGGCAGTGTCGCCTGCTATGAGCAGAACATCGCCCACCACCGGCAACGGCTGTTGAGCCAGATAAATCCGATTCTCGTTGAATTCAAGATGCAGGTCGCTAACAAACTGGATTTTCATAACGTTATTTTGTTTTGTTCAAAAATTTTGAACATAAGAAATAATTGAACAATAATAATGCAAAAATACTCATTTTCTTTAAAATAGCAAAAAAATAAAATAATCTATTTGCTGATTCAGAAAAAGTAATAACAGAGGTGGCAAAATTTTGCCACCTCTGTTGTTTTATGAATGAATTCAAACACCAATCAAGTACCAATGCTCCACACTGAAATAAAGATATTCTCCTCTGGTTTGATCAAGGTCATTCAGTCCGCACCTTGATATTCGGCATCCTGACGGTGTATTCGGGGTCGATGAGTTGACATTGTTCGATGATGATATGGCAGTTATAACATAGAAGTCAACAGTTCAACAATTTGTTCTCGAGAAGTGCTCTCAGTCATCAGGACAAACAGTTCATCATCTATCACGGCGTAATCGTAATCGCTTCGCAACGCCGCTACAGACCACGAAGTCCGTTGACGCCAAACAACCGATTTCTTCAAAGTCCAAAATGGTTCCCCAGAAAGGTAATAGAATGGATTTGCGATATTACATTTAAAAGGATAACTTTTCTTTTCTACTCCAAATAACTCCTCTGCCAATCGGTCATGATGTACTACTTCGTCGTTGTCGACATACACCATCCACAGTTGCTTAAACTTATCCTCTAACTCTTTTGTCAGACGTATTCGGTTGTCCTTTATTGTTTCCTCCTCCACCAGTTCGCATATTGCCATCATAAGAACCAATTTATGGGGTGCTAGATAACCCTTCACGATGGCTCGATTCATGTTCGACAGCAACTCGGCATAATGCTCAAATGAGGCCTCAACGTCCATATCCTCAAATCAGGTGTGTCACCTTGATTTTCTTCCAGCTGGGACCTAATCCCAGTTCAGCGAGGGAACTGTCGCGGGTGATGAGTTCACCTTTCTGCAATCCGGTAATGGCCTGTTTCAAATCCTGCAACTGACTTCCGCTCACTCCGAAGAGGTCTTTCAGCACCGCATCGTTCTGCTGCTGCTGCTTCATGATAAGTGGATACTGTGCATTGGCATAGAAGTCGATGCTCTTGCTCTTGAAGTCCTCCATATTCTGTGTGGCCAGGATGATGCTCATACCCTTGTTGCGTCCCACAGCGATAAGGTTCTGAAGGGGTTTGTTCTCAAAACCAAGCATATAGTGTGCCTCATCGATGATGGTGAAATGGCGTATCTCCACCCTCTCGTCGTTCATCGCCTGTTTGGGTAACTGCTCATAGATGTTGTTCAGCTTTGAGATTACGAAATAGACGATGGCTTTCGCTATGATGCCGTTCTTTTCAAAACGTCCTAAGTTAATGATATTGCAGGTGTGCACTAGGTCAATCTTGTCCTCGTCTGCGAAGATATTGTTGTTTACCAACTGATTTAGCACTGACTTCACACTGTCCATATCGCCCTGTTTCTTCTCTGGCAACAGTCGGTTGTAGTGGTCGAATATCATCTTGAAGTTGACAGGCTTCATCTGGTTAGCCTTATATGCGTTCACGATGGCTTCGCTGAGCCTGTTATCCATATTGGCGCTGATCTTCGCCCCCGAACTGATGGCCAGCAGCGCTGTCGCCATCGTGGTGGAGTAAAGGTTTAGCTCATTGACAGGCTTTCCTGTAAAGTCTTTGAAAGGCGTGAACGGCAGCGGACGTTCCATGGGGTTGAGGATGGCTGTGCTGTCGGTATCGAACAGAGAGAGCCAGGCGGCATTGGCAGGGTCGGAGAATTCGCCCTTGTAGTCGAAGAGTAGGAAGTTGACCGGGTAGTGGGTGTCGCTCGAAGCAGAGCGCATTTGTTGCAGCAACACCGCCAATAGATTGCTTTTTCCGCTACCCGTAGTACCGGCCACTAATATCTGTGTGTTCGCAATAGTCCTGTTGTTGATGTCGAGTGTGGCGGGCATATCGTCGCCGTAACTGCCGATGCAAAGATTCAAAGCAGGAATATCGTTCACACTTGCACCTCCGCGCAGTGGCGAGAAGCGCAGCCAATCATCGATGCCACCTTCCTTCATTAGCAAGTCTCTTCCTCGGAGAATCTCGTGACCAATTACACGGCTTACGAAATTGGATGACCCCCAGTCGGCATCCACATCGTGATAACGCATCTTCAACAATGCTTCTATCACTTGGCCAATCTTTTGTTTCGTAAAGAAGGTGGTTGGATATGGGGTTCCAGACGATTGAAGGGGGATTTGTTCTATTTCTTTGGCGGTACGTGGCGTTTTGTCTGCCAATCCGGCAAGCAGACACATTCGCATCACCACACTCTGTGAGAGAATCACAGGCCGTTCGTCGTTGGCATAAGAATGAAGGTTGATACGCTGCTCCAAAGCGAGTTTCAGGTCAGCCGTCATCTCATTCATGTCTTTTATCGATGTTATCGAATTGTCTATTACCAAATTATCTACTGTCATATCTCTCAATCGTTAATGGTGATACCGAAATAGTCATTGGTTATATTGGTACATTGCGCCTCTTTGTCGCGGTGCAGGGTGTAAGTCTTCGCCACAAAGGGGGCAATCTTCTTTAAGTCGCGCTCGGTGGTGATTTCCGTGTCGGTGCTGAGCAGGATGGTTTGGTGAGCTAAGTCGGGGAAATAGTGCTCTAGAATCACCTCACGGCTCTCTTTGTCGAGCACACCCATCACAGTATCTATCATCACTGGTGGGTTGTAGTCGCCCAATTCGTAAAGAACCTTCAGCAGCACCTGCATCACCGTCTGCTTGGCACCAGCGTTCAGTTGACTGAGGTATATCTCGTTGCCGTTTTGGTGGTAGATCTTGAAACTCATTTCTTCAGCACTATCGCCCGAGAGGTCCACTCTTCCTATCACACCGGCATACACTACCAAGTTCTGGTTCAATTGTTCTTTCATCATCTGTTCGATGTTCCGGCGCTTCGAAGCCAGCAGTTTTGCGGCAATGGTCTTAAAGTAACCGGGTAACTTGCACAGCATGTCGTACTGCGGGTCGGGTATCTGCGGTATGTCGTAGTCGAAGGTGGCGATTTTGTCTGTCAGTCGCCGAATCTCACGATCAATCTCGTTAATACTACTATTGAGTTCATTCATGTTTTTCTCATTGTCCTCGTAGGTGGTGATGAGATTATAATCCAATCCGCTCAACTCGCGCTCGTAGTTCTGCAGTTGTTCGCGCTTGTGGGGCAGTTCAGCCACATCTATATCAATGTTTTCACGCTCGTTGTCCAACTGCAGGAACTGGTTGACGTACGCATCTGTAATCAGTTTCTCCAGCACCTCCACGTTGGCATCGTTCAGATAAGGGTATTTCTCGGCCAGCACGTCGCCGTGTTTGCGTCCTTTCTGCATGTGACGCACTATGTCGTCCACCTTCACTCCGGAAATTTCTTTGTAGCTCTCAGCAAGATAATCCACGATGTCGCGAGTGATTCTCGACAGTTGTTCGTCGCTGATTTCCTCGCCACGCTCTTCAGCCAACCGTTTACGCTCGCTTACAATAAGTTCTACTTCGGGTCTTATGCGATGTGCCAATGCCGGGAAGAGCACGTTCAGCTCCAAATCTTTGACCACCTTGTCAACATCGTTGCGATAGTCGGCAGCCTTCTTCTCCACCTGCTTGATGCTTTCCTTCTGTTTGTTGATGCGGTCGCGTGTTACGTTGTCGGCGCTGCGTCCCTGCTTCAACTGCTCGTAGCGGTCGCGGTTGTCGTTCGAGTATTCCAGAGCTTTCTCATAATCCTCACGCAGCTGTTTCAGTTCGGCCTCCTTGCCCTGTTTTTGGTGCCCCAACTGCTCGTAATCCTGACGCTGCTTCTCGTTCTCCAACTTGGCGGCTTTCTTCTCGGCCAACAAAGCATCGGCAGCCTCCTGCAACTGGTAGTATTTGTTGAAACCCATCACCGAATTGATGTTCTTCATGATGAGCTTGCTTATCTGCTCCTCTTTCACCAACTCACTGGTCTTCATGGCATCGAAGAGGAAGTAGTTGCTCAGCTCCGACGGCAGATTGGCGGCAATGATTTTGTTCACCACCTCCTCGTTCTGCACCCGCTGGGCGTTGGGAGTGGCGATGCCGTAGTTGTAACGGTTGCCGTTCATGTTCAGTTCCACACTCCAGCGCACTTTGCCATCGATGAGCTGATAATTGCGTTTCAGCTTGTAGGGGGTCTCGTTGCCCAACACCAGGCCACTGAACGATATCTCCAGCACGATGCTTTTGTTTTCCACCCCTTGTTCCAGTTTCACGCCAGCGTTGAAGTATTCGTCAAACTGGCGTGCAGTCTTTATCTCCAAACCGTAAAGCGCATGGTAGATGGCATCAAACAACGTTGTCTTTCCGCAGCCATTGCCACCGCCAATCAGTATGATAGGGCGTTCTTCGTCCGCACTCAGGTCAAGGTCGAGCCGACGGTAGGTCTTGTAGTTCTCCGCGTAGATATGTGTTATCTTCATGCCTGTACCTCCTTTAATGCCTTGTTAAGGATTTTACGAAGTTTTTTATCATCGACAGAAACGCCGTTCGCTCCCATTCGGTCGCGGTCAACGTTTCCGTCGTTGCGCGCTTCGTTGTATGGTTTAAGGATATACTCCTTCATCCAGTCGGGGTCGATGTCGGCGTTGCGGGCAGCCTCCTCGATGATGTCCATGTCCTCCTGCCTGATGCCGTAGTGCAGGAATGTGCGATCAAGTCCTTTTTTCATGTCTTTATTATATCCATAGCTGTAGAACGCAAGGTTTTCCAGCATCTTTTTTCGTTTTTCTTTCATATGCGGGTTATCTCTAGCTGACTCCATCCATCGGTGTTGTTGTCGTCTTCTATGATACCGTTAGGATAGTACCAGTTTTCGCCATTCTTCACAAGTATGCCACCGGTGACTTTAAGGTAACCACGGGTAGGCTGTCCGTCGGTGTTGAGCTGTGGGGCCTCTTCGTTCCTGTCTCGACAGTATTCCCATAGGGCGTTGTTCTTTTCGGGCGAGTCTTCGTCGCTTCCTGGGGTCTTTGTGTCGAAGAGGCAAAGTGTGCCGTTTTTCAGGCGTACGATAAAATCCACATAGAAACAACGCTTCCTTCCACCACTGTCTGTATATGGGATGGCGAAGTGCTGTTTGCCTTCGTCACCGTTCTTGTACCACCAGTCGACCCACTCCGTCTGCCTGTCTATCCATCGGGCAAACTCGCGCTCTGGTTTTGAAGCAGTACGTTGCTCAAAGTAAGGGAGTAGTGCGTGGTTGTACACCTCGTCGCAGGGAACCACTACCGAAGAGTTATAAATTCTTGTTGTTGGTATTTCGAAGCGCTCCGTGCTGTATTCGCGCTCGGCGGCGGGTTTTGTCTTCTGGCTGTTGCCATAACGGGAAAGGGCGCGGGTGATGATGTCCTCCACAAAGGTGCGGTTGTCGTAGTATAGCAGCACCTTGATTGCTTCGGTCTCGAAGATGCCAAAGTACGACTCTATCATATCGAGCAGAGCTCCTCGTAGCACCGGCGTGCTGTCGTATTTGGCATAGCTGCCCACGTGGTTGCGGCAAAAATGAGTGAACAGCGAGTCGAGTTCTGATGCGTTCCTCGCTAAGCGGGCTTTCTTCACCACCACCACCTCGCCGTTCACGCCGGTGAGCTGGGTGTCGTGCGGTATCTCGATGAAGATACGCGCCACATCGAGGTGCAAACCTGCTTTCCTGGCTTTGTTACGGTTGTCGGCCGTCACCGCATCTACGCCTGCATCCTTTTTGTCGTCGGTTTCGCCCCAATCGGGTAGCGGTAGCGGCAACTGTTGCAATTTCAGCTTGTCCTTCAAAGTGGCAAACAGTTCTCGCTTGAAGCCGCTTCCCAAGCGGTTGCGCTGCTCGTGGCGGTCCATATACACGCTTCGCAGTTCTATGTTGGTCAGCCCTTCGCGTCGGTTGGCATAGACGGAGCTGATGTAGTTCATATCGTCACCCACCACGCTGATGATGTCGGCCGAGAGGTTGGTGTAGACGTAGCCGTAGTTGAGGCTGTCGTCGCTGTAGAAATGCTGTTGCGGCATGCGCAGTATGCGTCCCACCGTCTGTGTGGTGAAAGTCATACTCTTCAATTCGCGGAAGATGAGCAGCACCGCCGCCCTCGGGCAATCCCACCCCAGGGCAATGGCCTGCTTGAAGAGCAGCACTTTGGTGGCATCGTCG
The DNA here is from genome assembly GCA_002309155.1 of Bacteroidales bacterium UBA1223. GTDB lineage: Bacteria > Bacteroidota > Bacteroidia > Bacteroidales > P3 > Colimorpha. The sequence goes on from DBXB01000069.1 coordinate 9,655, forward strand.
TTGTGGACGATATTCGCCAGGTTGGGACTCTTCTCCTTCGAAAGCCAAACGGCCAAACCGCCATTGTCTTCTGTGATGTCTATGCCAGGAGTGGCCAGATATTGCTTCACCTCGTCGGCGATGGTGCTTTCCTCGCGACCGAGGCTCTCGCTGTTATCGTTGGGCAGCTGCACCAGCAACAGGGGGTTGATGCCGTATTCCTTGAGCTGATTGGCCAGCTCGTCGCGTTTCTGCAGGGCACGTTTCAGCAGCCGCTGGTTCACCGTCAGGTCGCTCTGCTCGCGGTCGCTCTTGATGTCGGGGTTCAGCTGCACGCCTTTCTTGATCATCTCCTCATCCACCACCTCCTGACGTTGCACCACCACGGTGTCGCACCCGCCGGTGATGGGGGTGGCCGATACGCGCAACTCTATGTCAGGGTTGATATTGGCCAGCACCTTCTCGCTCTTAACGGCGTTGCGTCCGCCGAACATGTGCTCTTCGTCGATAATCACCACCACGGGGATGCCGTTCTCTATCCTTGTGCGGCGTAGCAGTTCGTAAAGGGTGCGGTTCTGCTCGTTGTCGCGTATCAGCACGGCGTTGTCCTTGTTGATACTCTCCCAGTTGAGGAAGAGCACCTCGCCGTCGCGCAGCCCTTCCAGGTGCTCGCACTCGTCGAACATCACTGGCCTCAGGCTTCGTGTTTCGCTGAAGAAGTTGCGCATCGATCGGTAGCTCTGCTGGTGCAGCTTGTTGGGCGCTATCCACACCCATGCCACACGGGTGTACTGGCATTCGCCACTTTCTTTCAGTTCTCGCTGCAGCTCGTCCATCATCGCGCTCACCATCACCGTCTTGCCGCTTCCCGTAGGCGCTTTGAACACCATCTTGTTCCTCCGCCCTCCGAAGTTCAGCAGCCTCACCACGCGCTCCTTCAGCTCGTGTACCGCCGTCCGCTGGTAGTTTTTCAGTTCTATCATTCTTTCTCCTCCTTTCCGCTCTCAAGCAGCCTTACGTTGTTCTCTATCATATTGCGCAGCTCCTCTTCTGTCGGCATATAGGGCAGGTATTTGGCGGCAAACAGTTGCTGCGAGCCGTTCAAAATGGAGTATTTCACCACCGTCTCTTCCTTTTCGGCACACAGCAGGATGCCTATCGTCGGGTTGTCGCCCTCGCCGCGCTTCAGGTCGTCAAACATCCGCACATACATATCCATCTGCCCGATGTCGCGATGCGTCAGCTTCTTGGCCTTGAGGTCAATCAGTACGAAACACTTCAGTATGTAGTTGTAGAACACCAGGTCGATGTAGAAATGGCTTGTCTCGGTGCTGATGCGGTATTGGCGGCCGACGAACGAGAAGCCTTTGCCAAGTTCCAACAGGAACTGCTGCATATTGTCTGTCAATGCAGCCTCCAACTGCGATTCCTTATGGTCGGGATATGGCGGCAAGCCTACAAACTCCAGCACGTAGGGGTCTTTGACAAACGACTTCACGTCGATTGGCTGCGGTTGCGCGTCGCCTGCCGTTTGCGGTTTATTCTCATTCGGTGCCGCAAGCAGCCGCTGGTAGTAGTGCGACTCTATGTTGCGTTCCAACTGCCGCACCGACCACCCTTCCTGTGCTGCCTCTTGCAGATAATAATGTCGCGCATCGCTATCTTGTACACGCATTATCAACCTGTTGTGGCTCCAGCTTAATTTGCTACACAGTGTGTAGCAGATTTCCTTGTCAGGATAGGTCAGGTAGAACTGGCGCATATTTCTCAGGTTGGCATACGAGAATCCGTTGCCAAACTCCTTTTCCAAAGCACTTGAGAGTTTCTGTAATATTTGCTCCCCGTATGCCGCTTTGTTGGAGCCGTTCTGCTCTTCCACCACTATCCGTTGGCCTATCATCCAGTACGTGGTCACCATAGCGGTGTTGACGGCACGCGCGGTGGCTTGTCGTGCCTGCGTCAGCAGGGTGCGCACATCGCCCACCAGCTTGTCCATCTGTCCTTTCTGCAATGTGTTCATTCCTCACCTCCTTCCTTTGGTGATCCTTCGGCGGTCTCTCGGCGAACCCTCTTCTTGGGCAGCACGCTTTTGTAGGCTTGGTAGATGGCTTCCGGCAGGGCGCAGAGTTCCACTTTGTCAATCACCTCCGCAAAGTCGTCATCCCAGGCGTAGGCCCCGGGCGAGAAGACATACGTCTTCAGTTGAGAGTTGAGAGTTGAGAGTTGAGAGTTGGCTGGCACACTTTGTAGCCAATCGACAATATCGGGTATCACCTCCTCGTTGTATATCACCATCATCGCCCGCTCCCCGTCCGAGAATAGACGTGCGTCGCGAGCCTGAAACTTGAAACCTGAAACCTGAAACTCATCGAAAATGTTCTCTTTGATGCAGAGCAAGTCGGTGCTGGCGGCCACGAGGTGGCGCATATTGCGGTTGGTGCGCTCGCGCGGCAGCAGATGTGTGCGGTAGCAGCGCAGGTTGTTCTCCCGCAGACCCTCCACCTGCACGCCCTTAGGCGTAGTGTAACCCTCAATCACACGCTTGTTGCGCTCGTAGGTTACATCACGGCAGATATTGTTCTCGTTGTTGGTTACCAGTATGCATTGCCGCTTGCCCCCATCCTCCTTGTTCAACTGCATAACAGCATGAAGTGTGGTGCCGCTGCCGGCAAAGAAGTCGAGGACAGTTGAGGTTTTATCGGCATTGCCCATTCGAAGAATGAGCTTTATTAGTTCTAATCCTTTGGAATAATCAAAAGGCGTTTTTCCATCGAAAATATCTTTAAGCAAAGTTGTCCCATTGCTCAAATCATCAATCCAGGTAGTGTATTTCTTCGTCTCAACCTCACCTTCTGATGGGGCGTATATTCTCTCGTAAGGCACCCACTCTCCATACTCGTTTTTAATAAATTCAACGCGACCATCTTTCATGGCTTTAGCCATGTTGCTGGCGCTCCAGCGCCAGCGACTCTCAATTCTATTGAATTGAGAGTCGCTGCCAACCTTGGGCTGATAGATAATAGGGTAAACAGAAGTGCCATCAGGAGCTTGAATGGGGTAATACAGGTTAGGACGGTTTTCGCGCAAACTATTTGATCCCCATTTCCGTAATAGTTGTATTTTGTAATACCTACCTGTTTCTTCATCATATTTTGGATACAACACACCTTCTTTTACTTCTTTTCCTGCAACGAATGTATCCAGCATCTTTGCGTAGCAAAAAACATATTCGTGAACTACGGCAAAGTGCTTGCTGTCCTGCCTACCACCCTGACGATGAACAGGCATGAGTGAAACGAAATTCCTTTCCCCGAACACCTCATCGCAAAGCAGTTTGAGGTTGGCTTGTTCGTTGTCGTCGATGGAGATAAAGATTACCCCTCGGTCGGAGAGCAAACGCTTGGCGATGCGGAGACGTTTGCTCATAAAGGAGAGCCACTTGCTGTGGCGGTAGCTGTCCTCGCTGTCTACAAAGCTGTCGTTGTAGACGAAGTCCTTATTGCCCGTGTTGTACGGCGGGTCGATATAGATGATGTCCACCTTGCCCTCGTGGGTGTAGGAGAGCGTGGTCAACGCCTCCAGGTTGTCGCCCTCGATAAGGATGTGGTTCGGGGCATCCTTGCCGCCGTCAAGCAACGCCAAGTCTTTGTCCTCCACCAGCACGGGAAGCTCCTCGCGCAGCCGCTCCTCAACCTCCTCCTCACGTTCCTCCCACACGAGCCCGTAGCGTTTCGTCGCCGCCAACTCCAGCAGCGCCGCCCTTTCCTCGTCGGTCAACCCCTCCAGCGTCTGTATCCGCTGCCTCAACGCAGCCCTCTCTATCTTTTCCATCGTGTAAATATGTTATAAATAATGATATCAATATTTAACTATATAGCGACTGCAAAAATACATAGAATTCTATAAATAGGCAAATAAATGTATGATGTTTGATGTATGAGGGATGATGTTTAATTGTTGATTGTTTAATTGTTTAATTGTTGATATGTTGATATGGAAAAAGTTACTGGTTAAAGATGGATGATGTTTGAGGGATGATGTATGATGTATGATGTATGATGGGTGAGGGGTGATGTATGAGGGATGATGTTTGATGTATGATGTTTGATGGGTGAGGGATGATGTTTAATTGTTGATTGTTGAATTGTTTAGTTGTTTAATTGTTGATGGATTTGTATCGTCAAACTCGAGGGACCACCTTTTTAGATAGATGAACACCAATCTATCGTTCAATTCGGTTTGATGAATTGCGAAAAAATGCGAAAGAAGCGAAAACGATGCGAAAATTTGATTATCGCATCGTTTTGTAACTACCATATATTTATAAGAAATATCTCTCTACGGCGACGGGTTCTCTGTCTATACTCTCGATGATGACTTTGTCAATCAGGTGACAATAATTATTTTAACCCTGTTGGTATGGTGTTACATGTCATCTATTGAGAAGCCCCTCAGTGTGAGTTTGTATATACCGAAGTCGGATGCTGGTAGCAACTCTACTTTGCGTCGCAATTCGGCAGGGCTCAGCTTGTCGGGATTGCGCTTCACCTCTGCCACGAGGCCGGTGTGGTCGAATTCGTTCAAGGCTATCATGTCTATCTCATTTTCTCCCTTTCTGTCCCACCAGTTGCCCACCAGGGTGTAGTTTCCAGTCTCCATCGCCATCGTCTGGAAAAACTGCTCCAGGGTGCGTCCAGAGAACTGCTCGTAACCACGCACCATGTTCTGCTTCAGGAGTGTGAGCTGTCCTCGCTCAACCAGTGACTGATAAGGCCATATGAAGCGAAACCAGAATCGCAGGAATTGGTCGGAGATTTCGTATGAGGTGGTCTTGCTGCCCGGTTTCGCCAGCAAAGGCTTCAAACGACATACTACGCTGTAGTTCTTTTCCAGATTCTGGAGGAAAGCACCCATGTCGCGCTGCATAGCGCCGTCGATGTCAGACCTTCGGTTCAAACCACCGGCAATGAGTTGCAGGATGGAAAAATAAGTGGCACTCTCGTCGCCGAATTCCTGATTCATCAGGTCGCGTCCCTCTGTGAGGAAGTAGGAGTCGCGCCGGCAGACGTAGTTGAGCATCTTCTCCTTGGTGTAACATCCCGCATCCATTAGTAACTCAACGTATTTGGCCACGCCACCGGTAATCATGTAGAGGCAAAGGAGATCTTCGTTTCGGTAGTTCGGCACGTGGTCGCGGAAAATCTGTTTCAGCACCGCAAGAGTGAATGGGCGAAGAGTGAACTTTGAGGTGGGGCGGCCGTAGAGAGGTTCTCCTTCTTCCTCGAAGATTCGCTTCATCAGTGAGCGGATGCTGCCCATGGTGACGAGGTTGATGCGAGATTCTCCGTGAAGACGGTCCCAGAGGTCTTGCATCTCGCTGAAGATGGCAGAATTAATCTTGTAGAGGTTCTGAAATTCGTCGATGACAACCGTGAAATGGCGTTTCTGCGACTCTCTCATCACCACCTCGAAGAGGTCTCGAAAATGGGTTAGTTGCCCATAGATCTTTATGCCCAGCTGTTCTTCCAGCGCTCTCTGGAACTTGCCGCAGAGGATGGCTTCGCTGTCCTTCGAAACGAAGAGGTAGGCATACTGCTTGCCTTCAAAAGCCTTCGTCACCAAGGCTGTTTTGCCCACGCGACGACGACCCATTAGCACGGTGAACATGGCATTGTGCTCGGCCAACTGTTCGTTCTCCCTAAGGATGCTGATTTCCTCTTCACGATTGTAGAATTTCATAATATAAATATTCGTTTATATAAATCGAGGTGTCTATATGTTGCTTTGTTTGTATCTGTATTATAGTGTATTATAAATTTAGATGGAGTAAAATTCAACTGCAAAGATACGAAATATTTCTAAATGGGCAAATAAATGTATGATGTATGATGTTTGATGGATGATGTTTAATTGTTTAATTGTTGATTGTTTAATTGTTTAATTGTAGATATGTTGATATGGAAAAGGTTACTGGTTAAAGATGGATGATGGAAGATGTATGATGTTTGATGTATGATGTTTGATGTATGATGTTTGAGGGATGATGTACGATGTATGATGGATGATGTTTGATGGATGATGTTTGGTTGTTTAGTTGTGTAGTTATTTAATTGTTGATAGATTTGTATCGTCAAACTCGAGGGACCACCTTTATAGATAAACGAACACCAATCTATCGAACGAATTGGTTTCGTTCAGTTCGGTTTAATTAATTGCAATAAAAAATACCGCCTCGGATGGGGCGGTATTTTAATATTCATAAATGAAACAGTCATTATTATTGGTCGTTGGTTAACTGCGGCATATGTTCGGAACCCCACTGGTTGATGGTGTCCTCGTTTATAGTTCCGTTGTCCCATAGGTCATCAATGGCCCGCTGTGCCTTCATGGCGAAAAAATGCGCCACCAAGTCCTTGAACTCGTTCAAATCGGCCTCAGAGTTGATGCCTTTAAGGGCATTGAATAATTCCATCTGTGCTATTTGAGTATATGACATGATGATTAGATTTATTTTATCCTATTTACATCCAATGAATTGTGTATTATCTGTCCTTTGTATGTGTCGAGGTTGAACGAGCGGGTGGCATAACCTTCGCCTTGTACAATAGAACCACTGGCGGCAGTGATAATGGCATTGTNNGGGGGGGGGGGGGGCGTTGGCCAGTGTGCCCATCGAGACGAAAGCGCCGTTTTCAATATAATAATTGTTTATTGTGATGGGTTATTATTAGCTCTCTACTGCGACGGGCTCGCTATCGATGCTCTCGGTGATGGCTTCGTCAAGCTGTCGGCTGGCGGCGCCTTTCTCAATGTCGAAAATGATTTTCTCGTCGTCGATAGTGGCGTCATCGGATTCGTTCTTCGCCGTGGTTATATGGATGGGGTCGCCTGCCNNGTCCCCTGCCAATATGTCAGCCTTGATGATTTCTTCGGCAAGGTCATCCTCAATATAACGCTGGATGGCTCGCTTGAGAGGTCGGGCTCCAAACTGGGCGTCCCATCCTTTCTTGACTAGGAGATCTTTGGCTGCCTCATCGATTGTAATCTCGTATCCCATGTTGCGAATACGCTTGAACAATCCCTTTAATTCAACGTCGATTATCTTGTGAATATCAGCACGATTAAGACTGTTGAAATAGATGATGTCATCAATACGGTTGAGGAACTCGGGGGCGAAGGATTTCTTGAGGGCTTTCTCTATCACGTCGCGTTCCATCTCGGCTTTTTCGGCTTCACGCGCCGAAGTGTTGAAACCTACGCCGGTGCCGAAGTCTTTGAGTTGGCGGCTGCCGATATTGGAGGTCATGATGATGATGGTGTTCTTGAAGTCAACCTTGCGACCCAGTCCGTCGGTGAGCTGTCCGTCGTCAAGTACCTGGAGGAGGACATTGAACACGTCGGGATGGGCTTTCTCAATCTCGTCGAGGAGGATGATGGAGTAGGGTTTGCGACGCACTTTCTCGGTGAGCTGTCCGCCCTCTTCATAACCTACATATCCCGGAGGCGCTCCGATGAGGCGTGACACGGCGAATTTCTCCATATATTCGCTCATGTCGATGCGTATCATGGACTGCTCGCTGTCGAAAAGGTATTTGGCGAGGACCTTGGTGAGATATGTTTTGCCGACGCCTGTGGGTCCGAGGAAGATAAAGGTTCCGATGGGTTTGTTGGGGTCTTTAAGTCCGGCGCGGTTGCGGCGGATGGCTTTGCAGATTTTCTTTATCGCGGCATCTTGGCCGATGACGGTACCCTGCAACTCTTCTTCCATGCGAAGCAGACGGTTGCCTTCGTTCTGGGCGATGCGCTGGACAGGCACGCCGGTCATCATGGCGACAACTTCAGCCACGTCGTTCTCGGTAACCAGGACCCTGTTGTCGCGCTCCTCTTGCTCGAAATGTTGACGCATGCTTTCGAGTTCGGCGGTAAGCTTGCGGGACTCGTCGCGCAGGGCGGCGGCTTCGTTGTAGTTTTTCTGAGCGAGGACCTCTTTCTTGCGTTTCTCGACATCTGCGATGCGTTGCTCCATATCGAGGATGGGCTGTGGCACTCGGACATTGGCTATGCGTACACGGGCACCGGCTTCGTCCATAGCGTCGATGGCTTTGTCGGGGAGAAGACGGTCGGTGACATATCTCTCGGTGAGCGAGATGCATGCCTGAAGGGCCTCTTCGGTATATTTCACGCCATGGTGATCTTCATACTTGTCACGGATATTGTTCAGTATGACGAGAGTCTCCTCTGGCGATGTGGCCTCGATGAGCACCTTCTGGAAGCGACGCTCTAGGGCTCCGTCTTTTTCAATATACTGACGGTATTCGTCGAGGGTGGTGGCTCCGATGCACTGTATCTCGCCACGCGCCAGGGCGGGCTTGAACATATTGGAGGCGTCGAGAGAGCCTGACGCGCTGCCTGCTCCGACGATGGTGTGAATCTCGTCGATGAAGAGTATGATGTTGGGATTGTGCTCAAGCTCGTTGAGGATGGCTTTCATACGCTCCTCAAACTGACCTCTGTATTTGGTTCCAGCGACAAGCGAAGCCAGGTCGAGTGAGATGACCCTTTTGTGGTAGAGGGTGCGTGGCACTCGTCCTTCGACAATGCGTTGCGCAAGTCCTTCGGCGATGGCGGATTTGCCAACGCCGGGTTCGCCGATAAGTACGGGGTTGTTTTTCTTTCGGCGACTGAGGATCTGGGCTATGCGTTCGAGTTCCCTGACACGTCCCACGATGGGGTCGAGACGACCTTCCTCGGCGGCTTTGGTCAGGTCTCTGCCAAAGTTCTCGAGGGCCGGGGTCTTGTTGCTTTTGTTGTCGCCACCACGTTGTTGCTCGTCGGGGTTGGGGTAGGGCGAGTATTCGTCATCGTCGTCGTAGCCGGATTCGAATTCGAAATTGTTGCTTAGCGGTTCTGAATCAGGGATATCGCCGTTATTTTTGTTCTTGGATTTCAGGAAGTCGATGAATTTAGAGTAGGTCAAACCCTCACGTTCCAGAAGTTTCGCCGCCACGTTGTCTGAGTCCATGAGGATGGCGAGAACGAGGTGGGGGGTGTGGATTTCGGGGGATTTGAGTTTGGAGGATTCCAGAAACGCCATCCTGAGGACCTTCTCTGTCTGTTTCAGCATGGTGACATGGGTGTCCTCGGTGTAGGTTATGTTTGAGTTCTGCTGACCCACAGCCGACTCTATGCGTGATTTTATGGCTTGCAGGTCGATATTTAGTTCTACAAGATAGCGGTATGCCGTGCATTCTGTCTCGCGGATTATGCTGAGAAACAGGTGCTCGACGCCTATCTGAGAATTTTTTAGTCTAATGGCTTCGTCGCGACTGTTGTTGATGACTTTGTTGCAATACTTGCTAAGCTTTGGTTCCATGCGGATTTACGTTGATACGTTGATATGTTGATACGTTGATATGGTGATATGTTAAGTTGTTTAATTGTTTAATTGTTTAATTGTTTAGTTGTTGAATTGTTGATGTGAAAAAGGTTACAGTTTAAAGGTTACAGGTTAAAGAGAGCTTTTTCTAGAGATTCTAGTTTGCCTAGATATTTTCTAGAGATTCTAGATGGTTATGGTTAACGTTTATAATAACAATAGTTCATCAATTTTATTGCCATGATTTGAAATGTAGTTATCAACAGAGTTGTTACCGACAAATTGTCAGTTTTCCTCACCGAGGGATGTCGGTTACTTTTTTGTTAATTATTTGTATAAAAAAACAATGATAATCGGTATAAAAATAGTATCTTTGCCTTTTAATTATGAAAAATTGAAAGTAGTATTTTTTTGATTTAGAATAGAATAAAATATAATAAATGGTATCTGAAAACGAAAAAATCACACAAGTCGACATCGAAACCGAAATGAAATCGGCCTATATCGACTATGCAATGTCTGTTATCGTTGCCCGTGCCTTGCCTGACGTGAGAGATGGTTTGAAACCGGTCCACCGTCGTATTTTGTTTGCAATGAATGACATGGGACTCTACTATAATACCGCCTACAAGAAATCAGCCACGGTGGTGGGTGAGGTGCTTGGTAAGTACCACCCCCACGGCGACTCGTCGGTATATGGAGCCATGGTCAGACTCGCTCAGCCCTGGGCAATGAGGTACACTCTTGTTGACGGTCAGGGTAACTTCGGTTCGATAGACGGTGACGGTGCCGCGGCAATGCGTTACACCGAGGCCCGCATGAAGCAGATCACCAACGAGATGCTCGCCGATATCGACAAGAAGACTGTCGACATGATGCCTACATACGACAACGACCGTGAGGAGCCTACGGTTCTTCCCGCCAAGATTCCCAATCTGCTTGTCAACGGTTCGAACGGTATCGCCGTAGGTATGGCGACAAATATGCCCACCCATAACCTGCGTGAGGTTATGAATGGATGTATCGCCTATATCGACGATAATGACATCACCGTGGAAGGCTTGATGCAGCATATCACCGCCCCGGATTTCCCGGGAGGTGGCATAATATATGGCTACAACGGTGTGAGAGAGGCTTTCACCACCGGTCGCGGTTCGGTAATCATTCGTGCCGAGACCTCTTTCGAGACCGACTCCAAGGGCCGTGAGATGATTATTGCACATAGCATCCCCTATAACGTGAACAAGGCTGAGATGATCAAGAAGCAGGCTCAGCTGGTGAAAGACGGCAAGATTGTCGGCATCACCGACATCAGGGATGAGTCGGACAAGGATGGTATCCGTGTGGTGTACTATCTGCGTCACGACGTGGTGCCCAACATCGTACTCAACAAGTTGTTCCAGTATTCAGAGTTGCAGTCTTCGTTTGCGGTGAACAACATAGCCCTCGTCAAAGGCCGTCCTCAGCTCCTGAATCTGAAAGACCTCATCAAATGCTTTGTCGAGCATCGTGAGGATGTGGTGACCCGCCGTACCCGCTTCGAGATGGAAGAGGCCGAAAAACGCGCCCATATACTGCAGGGTTTCTTGAAGATGATTGACATCCTTGACGAGGTGATTGCCCTGATACGCCGTTCGGAAACTCAGGATGACGCCCGTCAGGCAATGATGGACACCTGGGGATTCAGCGATGTCCAGGCCCGCGCCATCATAGCCATGAGACTTGGACAGTTGACCAAACAGAACCGTCTGGAACTGCAGGCCGAATTCGAGGAAAAGATGAAATTCATCGAGCGCTGCAAGGAGATTCTTTCGAACCACGACGTCTTGATGAGTGTCATCAAGGACGAGATGATTGAGATTCGTGACAAGTACGGCGACGACCGCCGCACCAGGATAGAGTTCGACGCCTCGAACTTCAGCGTTGAGGATATGATTGCCGACGACAAGGTGGTCATCACCATATCCCACATGGGCTATATCAAACGTACCCTGCTGAGCGAATACCGCACGCAGACTCGTGGTGGCGTAGGCTCAAAGGGCAGTTCGGTGAGAAACGAGGACTTTGTGGAGCATATCTTCATGGCAACGAACCACAACTATATTCTCTTCTTTACCGAGAAGGGCCGCTGCTACTGGAAGCGTGCCTTTGAGATTCCCGAAGGTGGCAAAGACTCGAAGGGTAGGGCTATCCTCAACCTTATCAATATCGACTCAGACGACAAGGTCAAGGCCTATGTCAATGTCCTTAACCTGAAGGATGAGGAGTATCTGAACAACCACTTCATCACTCTCTGCACCAAGAAGGGTATCATCAAGAGGACTTCGCTCGAGGCTTACTCGCGTCCCCGCACCAACGGTATCATCGCCGTGGGTATCCGTGAGGGCGACGAACTGCTGACAGCGCTGCTTACCGATGGCAACAGCGAGATGCTCATTGCCTCCCGCAAGGGTAAGGTGGTGCGTTGTCTGGAGGATGACTTCCGCGCCATGGGTCGTGGTGCGTCGGGAGTGAAAGGTATCACCCTCGAGCCCGAAGACGACTGGGTTATAGACATGCTCTCGGTCAACGACCTCGACGAGGACATCCTTGCTGTCACCGAGAATGGCTTCGGCAAACGTACCTCGATGCGTGACTACGGCAAGGAGGCTCACCACCGTGGAGGAAAGGGTCTGAAAGTGATGCAGATTACCGAAAAGACCGGCATGCTGGTGGCTATAGAGAATGTGACTGACGACAACGACTTGATGATAATCAACCGTTCGGGCATCACTATCCGCATGCATGTGGCAGACCTCCGTGTGGTTGGCAGGGCCACTCAGGGCGTGAAACTGATTAACCTCAGAGGCAAAGACACCATAGCATCCATCACCAAAGTCGACGCTGAACCCGATGTCGAAGAACCTGTGGAAGGTGAACAACCGACGGAAGGACCGACTGAAGGACCGGTCGAAGGACCAACTGAAGGAACGACGGAAGTCGAACAGCCGACGGAGTGAATTAGTGATAAGATGTTAAGATGTTAAGGTGATAAGTTGATAGGTTGATACGTTGATATGATGATAAGGTTTAATTGTATTGTCAATTCACAATTGGCTCATCAAGCTCGCCAGCCACAGCACACAGGTCACGAATCACGGATCACAGGTCACCAAAAACATAATAATTCTTAAATAGCAAAATTTTTAATCAAGAATAAATACAGAATAGAAAAATAACACTTAAAACAAATTTCAATCATGAAGAAAATCGCATTGTTTTCGGCACTTCTCCTCAGCTATCTGGCAGTTTCCGCTCAGTCACTGAATGTCCAGAGTGCCATTACCGACAGAAACCGCGGCTACCTCAACAAAGCCAAAGCTTCTATTGATAAAGCATGTCTCCACGAAGACACCAAGAATGATGCCAAGACCTGGTATTGGGCTAGTCTGATCTACACTCAGATTGGCGGTGCTTCGAAAGACCCCAAATCAAAATACAAAGACCTTGACCCCGAATGGTGCGAGAAGGCTTATGAGGCCGCCCGCCGTTGCAGTGAATTGGATAAAGACGGCGACTACAAGCTGGGCGACATCTTCCGCTATGTCGGCAGTGAGTTCTACAACCGCAGTATCCCGCTGTTCAACGAACACAAATACGCTGAGGCTCTCGCTTTGTCGGACAAAGCTATCAATGTCCTGACCAAGGCCGGTGACCCCGACTTCGCAAATGACGCCTCCTACATCGCCGGACTGTGCTGCAAACAGCTCAAGGACACCGAGGGCGTGAAGAAATACTATCTGCCGCTGACTCGCCGCAACAGAGTGAAAGCTGACTTCAGATCCAAGATGCCGCAGGTCTATGAGACCGTGTACAACATCTACAAGGAGGCCGGCGACACCGTCAACGCCTTCAAGACCGCTGAGCGCTACACCAAAGTGCTCCCCGACGATCCCAACTCATATCTGATGCTTGCTCAGGCCTATATCTGGGCAAACAACAAGGACAAAGGTATCGAGATGGTCACCAAGGGTGTCAACGAGAGCAAGGCAAAACTGGCTATCGACACTGTTCCGAAGGTGAAAGCCGCTTTTGAAACCGCCTACACCAAGTTCCTCTGCAGCGCCGCCGCAGTTTATGTGATGGCTGGAGACTATACAACGGCTGAGAACAACTTCAAGGAGTCGTCGGAGCGTCAGCCCCAGCAGTTCGAGGCTAACTACGGCATGGGTTCGATGATGTACGACCGCGCCTACAGAAAAGACCAACAGGTGAACACCATGGTTAACGAAGGCAAATTCTCTGACGAGGACATCGCCGTGATGGACAAGCTGAAAGAAGAACGTGACGCCATGCTTAAACAGGCTATCCCTTACTTCAAGGCCGCTGACGATTATGTCAAGAATCTGCCAGCAGAGGAGCAGGGCGCTTACCGTGGCCGTCTGCACGACTGCCTCCGCACCCTCAACGCCTGCTACGTGACTCTCGACATGCTCGAGGAATCCAAACCCGTCCAGCAGAAAATCAAAGAGCTGGAAGCAGGAAACTAATTCTGTAACATATAAAAACAACAGGGGGCTGCACGATGTGCAAGCCCCCTGTTCTTGTATTGTCCCTTAACTTCCCTTAACTCCCGGAAGTATGGGAATGACCGTTATTTTATCCCCATCGATTTATATATTAATGTCTGGATGTCGGTGCGGATATTCATTGACGCCAGCTTGTTAGGCGTGGCGGATGGATAAACACGGTTGGAGAGAAAGATATATATGAGATTGTATTTGGGGTCGACCCACACCATGGTGCCGGTAAATCCTGTATGACCGAAGCTCTGCTGGCTTACAAGGGGTGAAACATGGGTGCTCGCCTTGCTTATCAGAGGCTTGTCGAATCCCAATGCCCTGCGGTTGCCATAGGATTCGTAATAGCGTTTGTTGAATCTTCCGAAAGTCTCAGCAGAGATATACTGTACCCCGTTGTAGCGTCCCGAGTCGAGCATCATCTGATAGATGTGGAAAAGGTCGTTGGCAGTAGAGAACAGTCCTGCATGTCCGGCGACGCCACCCATAGCCGCGGCGTTGGGGTCGTGGACATATCCACGGAGTTGCTGTTTGCGGAACGATCCGTCGTATTCGGTGGGGGCTATACGCTCGGCGGCAATGCCGTGCTGGAGAGGCTGGAAGCAGGTGTTGCACAAATTCATGGGAGCGAAGAAGTGCTCCTGAGTGAAAGCGTCGATAGATTTGCCACTGACTTGGCGCACCACCTCGGCGAGGAGTATGAAGTCGAGATCACTATATATATATTGATTCTTCTTCTCGAGTTTGCTCTCAACAATCTGTTTCAGGACTTGATACCTGAATTCGGGAGAGATGTATATGTCGTCGCCTATGGGTATGTATTTCGCTGGAGGAGTCTTGCCTCTGTATATCATGTTGGTGCCCACAGCCTCTTGCCAGTAGGAGTCAAAAGCCTTGAGTCGCCCGAAATGGCTCAGCACCTGCTTGATGGTTATATGCTTCTTGTCGCTGTGCTTAAGGTATGGGAGGTAGCGGCTGAGTTTGTCGTCGAGAGTTATCTTGCCGGATTCGACCAGTTTCATGATGGCCAGGTTTGTGGCGGTGATCTTGGTGAGGGAGGCGAGGTCGTAGACAGTGTTGGTGTCCATGGCTGGCGACGACTCGTCGTAGGTCTGGCGACCATAGCAGCGATTGTAGACGATGGTGCCGTTCTTCGCCACCAGGATTTGACATCCGGGATAGGCTTTCTGCAGTATGCCGTTGTTGGCGATAGAATCTATTTTGGCGAAACAGTCCTCATCCATTCCAGCTTTCTTCAAGGCTGGAGAGAATGGGTTGGCAATGACGGGGATGGCTTTGAGCGATGTGCCTTCAGGGTAGTTACCGGATGTGACGGGGAGTATGCCTTCAAAAGCGTTGTCGCCATATAGGGCAGGGGGGACCGCCTTGATTGTCTCACGGGTGTTCTGGTAGGCGACAACCACCGCTGAGAGGTAGTTGTCCTGATCAACTCTCGTCTTTGAGGCGGGGCGGGGGAACGATTCGAGGATATAAGGAGATCCGTAGATGACAAGGGTGGTCTTGAGGTTGGGGATGGCGGCGATGCTGTTGATGAGGTCGATGGTCTGAGTTGACACGCCATAGTTATTGGCAGGCTGAATGTTGGCGTAAAGTGAGATGACAACGGCGTCGGAGGCAAAAATTCGGTTCAGAAGTTTCTCATCCAGCGCAGTCACCGCAGTGTCGGAGGCTCCGACGGCAATCCAGAGCGTTTTCTGTTCCCTTGAGAGAGGAAGTGCGTGGTCTTTGTTGTATACGAGTGTCAGAGCCTTCTGTGCCATCAGGTTGCTAATCCTGTTGCATCGTTCGGAGTCTTTCTTGTCGGGAGCGGTCAGTTTGCCAAAAGAGGCCTTGTTGAGTCCGGCGAGGTATTTCTCGCGGAGAATACGATGACAACTTTTGTCGATGGCTTTCTCGAACTCGGGGTCTTTCTTAGCCTCTTCATAAAGGACCTTGATGGTTTTCTGTAAATCTATGGGCAGGAGAATGACATCGCATCCGGCGCGAACCGCTCTCACGGCGCCCTCACCGTCTTTGAAATTGTTGCTCACAGCCTTCATGTCGATACCGTCGGTAAACACAAGTCCGTCGAAATTCAGTCTTTCCCTAAGCAGAGGAGTAACTATGCGTTCCGACAATGACGAAGGCATATTGGGACGATTGTCGTGGGCGTTGACTTGGAGATGAGCCACCATCATGCCACGGATGCCATTCTTGGCGAGCTGCTTGAATGGATATAGGTCGACAGTGTCGATATATTCTTCAGAGTGGTTAATTGTTGGTAGGTCGTTGTGACTGTCCACGTCGGTGTCGCCGTGGCCAGGGAAATGTTTGCCGACAGCTATTACACCTTTGCGCTGCAGCGCCAAGGCGTAGAGTACAGATTTGCGGGCCACACGTTTCTTATTCTGTCCGAATGAGCGGCAACCTATGACAGGGTTCTTAGGGTTGTCATTGAGGTCACATACAGGTGCGAAATTGATATGAATGCCCATCTTTGCACACTGGATTCCTATTTCCTCGCCCATCATGGAGATGAGAGAGTCGTTGGCAGAGCTCAGGGCTCCCATGAGCATCTGGCGGGGAAAGGAGAAACAGTCGGTGAGCCTCATGCCCAGACCCCATTCGCCGTCTATGGTGACGAAGAGAGGTGTCTTGCTGAGATTTTGGTATCTCTTGGTCTGTTCCACCTGTGCAGAGGCTGTGCCTTTGAAGAAACAGATGCCGCCGACATGATATTTCGTGAAACTCTTTTCGAAAGCCGCCTTTTGTTTGTTGTTCATTTTCTGAGGGACTCGGACAAACATCAGTTGACCGATCTTGTCGATCAGACTCATCTGTTTTATCTTAGTGTCTGCCCACTTGTTGGCGGCGGCAACCCGACCTGTGTCTGCCGGTTCGGTGGCCCTGGCGGAAAAGGAGAGTGGTGCCAATAGAAGAAAAAGTAGTGCGTATTTCAAAGATGAAGACATTGTGCTTAGGTAATTTATTACATATCAATATATTGGTTTCGGTTGAAATATAAAAAAAGCGTCAGGGTACTGACGCTTTTTTTACTTGCTGGGAAAATGTTATTTTACATTTTCTTTAACTTCATTGAGGAAAGTCTTGGCGGGTTTGAAAGCCGGGATGTTGTGAGCGGGAACAATAACGGAAGTGTTCTTGCTGATGTTACGACCGGTCTTCTCAGCGCGACGTTTAATGATGAAGCTACCGAAGCCACGGAGGTAGACGTTCTCACCACCGATCATGGCATCCTTAACTGTAGTCATGAACTCTTCAACAACGGCTAAAACAGCCACTTTCTCAATTCCAGTCTTCTCGGAAATTGAAGCTACGATTTCTGCTTTTGTCATATCAAATAAGATTTAAAGTTTGTTTCAAATTGTTTCAATATGAATTGCAAAAGTACATAAAAAATTCAATATAGAAATGTTTTAAGAAAATATTTTTTTTCCAGCAGGGGGATTTGTGTTAAAAATCGAATATAATTCTCAGAATTACAGTCTGTTGAATTTACAGGTCGCTTCCCCAAGTTTTTTGTATTTTTAATCTATTCCACTGTTGTTGTATCATATATGAGAATTGAAATATGTCAATAAATAAAAAAGTCAATAAATAAAAAACTATCAATTGCCTTAGGTAAAGTTTATAGTTTACAGGTTAAAGGTTAAAGAATTCTCCATATTGATATTCAACAACATAATCTTGTGTGTTGTTGCACCTATTATTTAATTAGTACATAATTAAAAATAATATCGTAATTTTGCAATTTATTGCATGGTGTATATAACTATGAAGAGAAATTGATGGAAAATGAAATCTAAGATTTGTCTTTACATATTAGCGGTTCTTTTCTGTGCTTCGTCTATCAAGGTGTGGTCGCAGGAAATAACCACTATGGGGACAGATTTTTGGTTTTCATTTATGAAAGGTAGGATGGAAGCCTCGATGACGGTTACAGTGACAGGTTCCCGTGCTTGCTCTGGTACGTTGAGTAACCCCAATACTGGTTGGACCCAAAATTTCACTGTACCTGCAAATGGTAGTGTTATTATTAACATTGATACAGCGCAGTCGTACAATTATGTGTCAAACAGAATCTGTAATAAAGGCTTGCATCTAACGACTACGGATACTGTGTCAGTGTATGCGAGCAATTTTCTTCAAACCTCATTTGATGTTTCTTATGTATTGCCCACTGATGCATTGGGTGATGAGTATATGGTTCAGACGTTTGAGTCTTGTCATGCCAGCGATAAATCAGAAGTGCTGATTGTCGCTGTGGAAAACAATACTGTTGTTGATATTTATACAACGACGGCTGTACTCAATCATACGGGATCTTCCGTTATTACGAAAACGCTCAATGCAGGACAATGTTATTTGATGCAAAATAATGTCAATACTGATTTTAGTGGTACTACTATAAAATCTCACAATTGCAAACCTTTTGCCGTATTCAATGGTCATGTGTGTGCACATATACCTTCAGCGTCGGGCTCGGCTTGTGACCATCTGTATGAACAGAGCTTGCCTACTCGTTACTGGGGTAAACGTTTTGTGGCGACCATGGCCAACGGACATAATGGTGACATTGTGAAGATTACGTCTCTATATGATGATTGCGCAGTTAATGTCGGTGGTGGTCAGGTGGCAACATTGGATGCTGGTGAGAGTTATAGTTTTTCGATGACTGGCAGTCAACACAGCAGATATATTGAGACATCTAAACCATCGACAGTATATATGTATACGATGAGCGTGAATGTGGCAGGACCGAATGGTGATCCTTCTATGTCGTTTATTCCGCCCATCGAACAGCGTCTGAAGGATGTTGTCTTTGTCAGCTATAACTATGCGACGCAGCTTACATCAGCCCATTATGTGAATGTGGTGGCGAGTAGCAGTGATATTAATGATATCTATCTGGATGGCACTTCTTTGGTGAATTCTTTTTCCGCTGTACCCGATAATCCATATTATTCTTTTGCCAGAGTGCCTGTCGCTCCAGGTTCGCACAGGTTGAGAAGTTTTGGCAATGATGGTTTTGTAGCATATGCTTATGGTGTTGGTGGAAACGAGAGCTATGGTTATGCGGTGGGTTTTTCGACAATACCGCAAGAGTGCAAGTTGTACGTGAACGACGTGGAGGTAGGGGATGGTGATACAGTACATGTGTGTGTTGGTGATGATGTGAGATCTTTTGTGTATTTTAATGACACAGCTGATATAATTGGATGGTTTAAGGATGGTGTCCCGTTCTCGGCCAATGATACGTTGACATTTTCAAGTTCTGTTGCTGATAGCTCTGCGATAAGTGTGGTTTTTACTTTGCTCTCTGATTGTTCAGTAATAATTGACACATTCAACTTTTATACAATATTTAGTGGTACTCAGACTAATGAGTTTGATAGTGTTGTTTGCAATAGTTTAATGATGTGGAATGGAATTCATTGTGATAGTTCGGGTAGATACCAATGTGTCCTCCCTGATGTTTTCGGATGTGACAGTCTAGTCATAATGAATCTTACAATCAATGAAGGTTCACGTGGTTATCTCTTATTTGAGGGGTGCGACAGCATAATAATCAATGACACTCCTTATTATGAAGATGATACCATCCATTATTCTACGTACATAGACCAGAATGGCTGTGACAGTGTGGTGTTTGCCTGTTTGTCGATACATCCGTCATCATCAGATTATGTGTTTCTCGAGGGGTGCGACAGCATTATGATCCATAACATTCCGTATTATGAAAATGATACAGTTTACTATTCTACGTACATCGATCATAATGGCTGCGACAGTGTGGAGTATGCCTGTTTGACAATACATCCGTCATATATGATGGATGTTGATGTTGATTTGATAGAAGGCGATACGCTGTTGTGGATTGATGGAGCTAGTTATTATAATGAAGAATCTCACCCGGTCTATTATTATCAATCAGTAGATGGCTGTGATAGTGCACTGAGACTCAATATTCATGTCATTTATTTACCGCCAATAGACAGTTCTGTTGTGTGGGCTCCAAATGCTTTTACACCCAATGAGAGTAGCAATAATGTTTTCAAGGTGTTTGGGGATGATTTGATAAGTATGCATGTATGGGTTTACAACCGTTGGGGTGATTATGTGACAGACTTTGACGGTCTGACTGAGGGGTGGGATGGCACTCGTGACGGTAAGCCATGCAAGATGGAAGAGTATGTTTATTTGATTGAGTATACAGTAAATGCGAAACCTCAATATAAACATAGGAAAATAGGTACGGTATTGTTATTAAGATAAAAGACACTGATTATTTGAGATTGATGAAGAATGTTGCAATCATATTAGCAGGAGGAGTTGGTAGCCGAGTGGGGTATTCAATACCGAAACAATTCCTTAAGGTGGCAGGAAAAACTGTCATAGAGCATACCGTGGATGTGTTCGACAATAATGATTTGATTGATGAGGTTGCTGTGGTGATTCATCCGATGTATATTGACGAGATGGATCGTATAGCTGTTCGTAATCCATGGAAGAAAGTGAAACGTATCTTAAAAGGTGGTGATGAACGATATATGTCAACACTTTCGGCTATTGAAGCATATAGAGGATTTGGCAACTGCAACATGATTTTTCACGATGCCGTTCGTCCATTGGTCAGTGACAGGATTATAAAAGATGTTATCGAGGCTCTTGACAAATATGACGCTGTTGATGTAGCTGTTCCGACTACAGATACCATAATAAAGATTGATGAGGGAATGCGATTTGTGGACAAGATTCCTAAAAGAAATATGCTTCGTTGTGCCCAGACACCGCAGGCGTTCAAGTATGATATTGTGGCAGAGGCTTATGGGAAAGCATTGAAAGACCCAGACTTTGTGTCTACGGATGATTGCGGGACTGTGGTGAAGTATATGCCAGATGTAAAGATTTTTATCGTTGAGGGTGAGGTTTCTAATATTAAGTTAACATACAAAGAGGATTTGTCCCTTATTGACACCCTTTTTCAAATACGCTCAAAGCACTAAATAATACTACACATATCTAATATTATTCTTTATGAACACCAAGATGAACAAAAAAGTATTAATTACCGGTGGTAAGGGCGACATAGCTCAAGCATTGAAAAAATTGCTTGAAGACGAAGGATATATGGTTATGGCTCCGTCGAGGACTGAGCTTGATGTGACTGATTGGAATAGTATTGAGACTGTTATCAAGGAGTTTGTCCCGGATATCTTAGTCAACAATGCTGGATATGTGGTCCCTCAATCAGTTAAACAGATGGACTTGGAGAATACAAAAAGACATTTTGACATAAACGTGTGTGGTACATTCTATTGTACTGGAATTGCATTGAAATATAATCCTAATCTGCAAATTGTCAATATTGGATCGGCCGCCGCTATTGAGTCCCATGCAACTTGGAGTGAATATTGCGCTTCAAAATCTGCGATAGTAATGGCGACGAAGTGCTGGGCTGAGGATGGACTCAACGCTGTGGTTATATCCCCTGGCAGAACTAGGACAAAAATGCGGAAAAGTCTATTTCCCGATGAAGACCAGAACACATTGCTAGACCCTGTGGATTTTGCGAAGGTGGTGATGAAGGCTGTTCGTGGAGAGTATCCTTCGGGAACTCATATCGTTGTAAGAAAACAAAATGTGCAAGATTTGTTAAACTAAAATAAACATATAAAATGACTTGTTCTGAATATTTAGTCGATTTCTTGATTTCCCATGGAGTAACTGATGTTTTTGGTTATGCCGGCGGTTATATAGTCCCATTTATGGATGCGCTTTATAAGAGAAAAGATGAGATAACGACACATGTGTGCTATCATGAGCAAGGATGCGCACTGGCCGCCGATGGTTTCGCCAGAACAAAAGGAAAGATTGGTGTATATTTTACAACGTCTGGTCCGGGTGCCGTAAATGCTTTTGGAGGACTTGCCGACGCTTGGTTCGACAGTAACCCGATTATGGGTATATGTGGCAATGTGCCGACGAATGAGATGAAGGGTTTCTCTGGTATTCGTCAGAACGGTTTCCAAGAGATGGATATTGTCTCAATGACAAGAAACATCACCAAGTATTCTGTTACAGCTTACAGTGCTGAGGGTTTTGCCGAAATTGTAAATCGTGCGTATAATATGGCTGTGCTTGGAAGACCGGGCGGTGTCGTCATTGATTTTCCCCTCGACATTCAACAAGTCGAGATGGTGAATTTCAAGTACCAATGATTTGGCATCACCATACATCATACATTTATTCCCATTCTTAACGGATTAACAAGTTAGAAAAATGATATTTAAATCGAATTATAAGAAACCGGTCGTGTTGGTCGGCAACGGCGTTCGTTCTGCCGGTGCGGTTGACTTGGTTCATGAATTTGTGAAGAAAACAAACATCCCGTTGCTTACAACAATGAATGGTGTTGATCTTGCCCCAGATGATTTGCACATTGGCTTTATTGGCACACATGGGAACCGTGTCGCAAATATGATATTGAGAGAATGTGATTTGATAGTGTCGGTTGGAGCCCGTTTGTCTCTCAGACAAGTAGGAAGATGTAAAGACAATTTTGCTCCTCAGGCTCATCTTGTGAGAGCGGATATTGATGAATCTGAATTAAGCAGGAACATTAAGGATGATGAGGAGAAATACCATACCAATGCCTGCGATTTTATGCGTGTTTTGTTGAATGAGCCTGTCGGTGATTTCAGTGTGTGGAAACAACAATGCATCGACGCGAAACATATACTTGATGATTTTGACAAACAACCAGGGAATATGGCCGTGGAGACAATCGGTTCATTGCTTCCGCCAAATGCTAATGTGTCGGTTGATGTCGGTATGCATCAATGTTGGTGCGCCCAGTCTCTTATCCTGAAAGGATATAAGGGTCGTATACATATAAGTGGAGGATATGGCACAATGGGTTGCGGACTGCCTTTTGCGATAGGATCCTCAATCGCCATCAAGGGTGAACCTGTGTTCTGCATCACTGGCGACGGTGGTTTTCAGATGAACATTCAGGAACTCGAAACGGTTAGGAGAGAAAACCTTCCCGTGAAGATTTTCATACTTAATAATCGGGTGTTGGGCAAGATTAGCGAGACTCAGCATTTCAATCATGGCGACAGGTTTGCCTGTACCGCGGTTTTGGGAGGCTACACTGTTCCCGAGTTTGTCAAAATAGCCGAAGCCTATGGAATCCGTGCCGCCAAGATCGATTCATATAAAGATTTGGTGGATTATAAAGAATGGATTAGTGATTTAGAACCCTCTCTTTTTGATATCGCACTTCCCGAAAATAGTCTATTGACACCAAAAATCAAATGGGAGACGGGTAAGATATCGCCTGCAATACCTGATGAGGTTGTGGCAAAGGTATGTTCTATTCTTGGAAAGTAGCAAAAATCAATAGTATGAATGAAGTTGGGGCTGTAATACTTGCCGGTGGCATGGGCACTAGGTTCCATGGACAAAAACAGTTTTTCCGTTTGTGGGGAAAGGAACTTTGGCGCCATGTGTATGACAAAATGTGTCAATTGATTCCGAAGGAACAGATTGTTGTTGTCGGTGTCGATGTGACGGGTGGAGAGACTCGAAGCCGTTCAGTAATGATAGGTCTTGATTTATTGAAGCCTTGTTCTAAGGTTCTTTTGGTTGAAGCGGCGCGACCTCTTGTTACTGTTGACCAGTTGCAGGCTCTTATAGACTGTAACGGCGATTCTATTACTTTTGTGGCTCCTTGCGTCGACACTATCATTATGAAGGATAAAACTTATCTCAACCGTAAGGATTGTTTTAGAATGCAGACACCACAGGCGTTTAATTATGATTTGTTGAAGAAAGCGTACGAATCAGGCAAATACTTGGATATGACCGATGAGACTAGGGTGCTTTTCGAGGAATATGGAATCAAACCTACCTTTCTTGAAGGTGGTGAGAACCTTTTCAAGGTTACTTATCCAAAAGATATAGCTTTCATTGAGAACTATTTTGACAATAAAAACATCTGATAGTGAAAAGCGCAGACAACTCTTTAAAATACAGATTACGGCTGATCTTTTATTATAAAGATGTGCTTCGTAATCATATTGCACCAGTTACTAAATGGTATACGAGGCGATTCAGGCAATGTCAGATAGAGGCCGCCGAACGTCTGCGGGATAAGGAGTGTATTGATGTGGCTTTCCTGCTTACGATTCCGGGTATGTGGAAGTCTGACTATCTTTTCAGGGCTCTTAGAGAGAATCCACGATACCATCCATATGTAGTTATTTATCCATATTCAGTTTATAAAGGGTTTGACAAAAAAGAGGTCGATGCCACTATCGAACGCACAAAATCTTTTGTCGCTGAAAAGGGATTTGAATATGTATTGCCTTATAATGCTCAGAAAAACAAATGGGAGGATATCAACAAGACTCTCAAACCCGATGTCGTTGTATTCACCACTCCTTATAAGGATATCTCACCTCAATATTTTGTATATAATTTCAAACATACGCTGACATGCTATGTTCCGTATGGTTTTTCGTCGCTCAACATGTTCAAGGTCAACTACGATCTGATTTTCCATAACTTGGTCGGTCTGCATTTCGTGGAGACGGATATTCATCGTCAGACTGCAATTCAACATTCACGCAACAAGGGTGAGAATATTGTCGTCTCTGGATATCCTGGCACCGAAGTTTTTCTACGTTCAGACTATACTCCGAAAGTGGTGTGGAAAACACAGTTGACACCAAAGAAACGAATCATTTGGGCTCCACATCATACAATTGACGGTGATTTTGCAATTTCTTCGTTCCTGCTCTTTTGTGATGCAATGCCTCAGATTGCGAAAGAGTTTGCCGATTCTGTCCAGTTCGTATTCAAGCCTCATCAGTTGCTGAAATTCAAATTGCAGCAGATTTGGGGCGTGGAAAAAACAGATGATTATTACAATCAATGGCAACAGATGCCAAACGGTCAGCTCGAGGAGTCCTCTTATGTCGATCTTTTTTTAACATCCGACGCAATGATTCATGACTGTGGTTCGTTTACTACAGAATATCTATTTACTCGCCATCCGGTTATGTATCTGATCAAGAACGACGATTTTGTCTCCAAGTTCAGTCCCTTCGGACTGCTAGCATTCAACAATCACTATCACGGACGTACTGTCGATGATATTAGAGATTTTATCAGGAATGTTGTCATAGAGGGCAACGATACTATGCTCAAAGATCGTGAAACGTTTTTCAATCAGTATCTTGCGCCACGAGATGGTAAATTGCCATCAGAAAAAATAATAGAGATTTTAGATGATTCTATGAAAGGAGGAATGAGAAAATGAAGCAATACGATTATTTAATTGTCGGGGCTGGAATGTTCGGCTCGGTGTTCGCCAGGGAGATGACTGACAGGGGTAAACGCTGTCTCGTTATAGATAAACGTGACCATATCGGGGGCAACTGTTATACCCGTCAGATGGCCGGCATCAATGTTCACTGGTATGGTGCACATATCTTCCACACCTGCAATGAGGAGGTGTGGAGCTACATGCAGCGCTATTGTACCTTTAACCATTATGTCAACAGTCCCATAGCCAATTATAAAGGGGAACTCTACAATCTCCCGTTCAACATGAATACCTTCAGCAAGCTGTGGCCCGACGTGAGGACTCCCGAAGAGGCTCGTGCCCGCATCGCTGAGCAACAGGCTGAATTTGCCCATATCTCTGAACCTAAGAACCTTTATGAACAAGGCATGAAGCTGGGAGGCCGTGACATCTTCCTGAAACTTGTGAAGGGATATAGCGAGAAACAGTGGGGACTGCCTGCTGAGCAGATTCCCGCCTTCGTGTTGCGCAGACTCCCGTTCAGATATACTTTCGACAACAACTATTTCAACGACCCGCATCAGGGTATTCCTGTTGGTGGCTACACCGCTCTTTTCCAACGACTTCTCGACGGTATTGAGGTGAGGCTGGAGACTGACTTCCTCAACGACAAAGACTATTGGATGTCGCAGTGCCGCAAGGTGGTCTATACGGGACCTCTCGACGCCTTTTTCGGATTCTCGTTGGGAAAACTTGACTGGAGGTCTCTCCGTTTCGACCACAAAATGTTGGAAGGGGTGGCAAATTTCCAGGGCAACGCTGTGTTTAACTATACCGATGCTGAAACGCCCTACACCCGTATCATAGAACACAAACATTTTGAATTCGGTCAACAGCCAGACACGGTGATTAGCTATGAGTACCCCCAGACCTGGGAGGTCGGTGCCGAACCATATTATCCCATCAACAACGACCGTAACGAGAATCTGGCCCAGCAGTATCGCGAGATGGCTCAAAATGAGTCCAACGTCATTTTCGGCGGACGCCTCGGAGAGTACCGCTATTACGATATGGACCAAATCGTGGCTCGTGCATTGGACATAATCCGCAAAGAACAATAAAATTGGAACGCGGACGGCTCGTCCGCAAGAATAATAATATGATGAATTCAATAGATAAACTCATAGTCATAGGCGACAAAGTCCTAATACAGCAGGGCACCGTCGCGCAACGCACCAAGAGCGGACTATATCTTCCGGCAGGCTATCAGGAAAAGGAGGAAATTCAGTCTGGTTACATCCTTAAATGCGGTCCGGGATATGCTCTCCCCAAAATGGACGCCGACGAGGACTGGAATCCTAAAGACAAGGAACCCCGATATCTGCCATTGCAGGTAAAACCCGGCGATCTGGCTCTCTTTATGCAGAAAAGCGCCGTGGAAATCAAGTACAACGGCGAGAAATACTATATAGTTCCTCAAAGCGCCATCCTCCTCGTGGAACGGGATGAGTTTTGATCAACGTTAACCTTTACTTTAACCTTAACGATAACCTTAACCTTAACTATAACTTTCTGCCTGCCCTGCAGGCTTTGAACCGAAGGTCGCGTGGTACGCCTGCCGAGCTCGTTGAGGCAACACCTTAGCAATAAATTAACGTAAGTGAGTCAGCACCTTAAAAATAAATCAAATCAAGCGAAAAACTTCAGATACAATCTACTAAATCAACTTAACATCTTAACGCCTTAACATCTCAACATCTTAACACCTTAACATCTTAACATATTATCAACATATCAACAAAATTATGACTTCTAACGAAATAAGAGAAAAATTCCTGGAGTATTTCCAGAGTAAGAATCATCACGTGGTACCCTCAGCTCCCATGGTAATTAAAAACGACCCTACACTGATGTTCACCAATGCTGGTATGAACCAGTTTAAAGATATCTTTCTGGGCAACAGCCCTTCTTCTTGGTCTCGTGTTTGCGACGCGCAGAAGTGCTTGCGAGTAAGCGGAAAACATAACGACCTCGAAGAGGTGGGTCACGACACCTATCACCATACCATGTTCGAGATGCTCGGCAACTGGTCATTCGGCGACTATTTCAAGAAAGAGGCCATCGCCTACGGATGGGAATTCCTGACGGAAGTGATGAAGATAGACAAAAATAATCTTTATGTCACCGTGTTTGGAGGCGACGAGAAAGAGAATCTGGCGATGGATCAGGAGGCTTACGATTTTTGGAAGGAGCATATCAGCGAAGACCGTATTCTCAAAGGTTCGAAGAAAGACAACTTCTGGGAGATGGGTGACCAAGGTCCCTGTGGCCCCTGCAGCGAGATACATATCGATATCCGCAGTGATGCGGAGAAAGCCCGCATCCCTGGCGCCGAGCTGGTCAATAAGGACAATCCGTTGGTTATTGAGATATGGAACCTTGTGTTCATGCAGTACAACAGGCTTGCCAACGGTACATTGGAGCCACTCAAAGCCAAACATATCGACACCGGTATGGGTTTCGAACGCCTCTGCATGGTGATGCAAGGCAAGCAGTCGAACTATGATACCGATGTCTTCCAGCCACTCATCCAGGAACTGGCGTCTAAGTCGGGTCTGAAATATGGAGCTGACG
This sequence comes from Bacteroidales bacterium UBA1223, assembly GCA_002309155.1. Lineage (GTDB taxonomy): Bacteria > Bacteroidota > Bacteroidia > Bacteroidales > P3 > Colimorpha. Next base: position 37,538 of record DBXB01000069.1, read on the forward strand.
AGCAGGCTGACGTGGCTATGAGAGTCTGCGCCGACCATCTCCGTGCGGTGTGCTTCAGCATTGCCGACGGACAGCTGCCGTCGAACGCTAAGGCTGGATATGTAATACGTCGCATCCTCCGCCGCGCCGTGCGTTACGGCTACACATTCCTCGGACAGAAGGAACCGTTCCTCCACACGCTTGTCCCGACATTGGTGACACAGATGGGTGGACAATATCCTGAACTGAAAAAGCAGGAACAGCTGATTGACAGAATTATTACAGAAGAGGAACAGGCCTTCCTCCGCACTCTGAGCAACGGAATCCTTAAATTTGAGAAATACCTCTCTGACGCAATGGCATGCGAGACCAACTGCGACGCCTGCGAGCAGAAAGTCACGGTCGACAAGGTTATCGACGGCGACTTCGCCTTTGAATTGTTCGACACCTACGGATTCCCCATCGACTTGACTCAGCTTATGGCCTCTGAAAAGGGCTGGACCGTCGATATGGAAGGTTTCGCCAAGGGTCTCGCCGAACAGAAAGAGAGGTCGCGTTCCGACGCTAAGACGGAGAGCGACGACTGGGTGGAGGTTGTCAATGGCGTAGAGCAGCAGTTTGTGGGTTACGACGAGTTGAAATGCGATGTCAAGATTGTCCGCTACCGTCATGTGAGAGCCAAAGAGAAGGATTTCTATCAGTTGGTCTTCGACCGCACACCATTCTATGGTGAGAGTGGCGGACAGGTGGGTGATATCGGCACTATCGGAGCCGGCGACGAGGTGATTCCCGTGGTCGACACCAAGAAAGAGAACAACCTCATTGTGCATATCGTAACCAAACTGCCGTCGGATATCAACGCCACCTTCCATGCCGAGGTCGATGTGTGCCGTCGCTTTGCAATACAATGCAACCATACCGCCACACACTTGTTACACAAAGCTCTGCGTAATGTTCTCGGCACTCATGTCGAACAAAAAGGATCGAGTGTCGACGACCAACGTCTGCGTTTCGACTTCTCTCATTTCGCCAAACTCACTCAGGAAGAGATACGTGAGGTTGAGAAGCAGGTCAATATCGATATCCGTCACGCTATCCAGCTTGAGGAGCATAGAAACATGCCTATTGAAGAGGCTCGCAAACTTGGCGCCATGGCGCTCTTTGGTGAGAAATACGGAGAGTTTGTGCGTGTTATCAAATTCGGCGAGAGTGTCGAATTCTGTGGTGGTACCCATATCGCCAACACCGGTCATATAGGTTCCTTCCGCATCGTCAGCGAGGGTGCCATCGCCGCAGGTATGCGACGCATTGAGGCTGTGACTGGCGCCGGTGTCGAGAAATATGTCAACGACATGCAGGACCAGATCAACGCCGCCAAGGAGATGCTCAAGAATCCCAAGAGCCTGTCGGCCGCCATCCAGCGTCTGCAGGACGAGAACGCTGAACTGCGCCAGCAGATAACAGCCTTCCAGAAAGAGCATGTGGCGTCATTATGCCGTTCTTTGGAAGACGATATCGCCAAGAACCCTATTGTCGTCAAACAACTGGATTGCGACATTATGCAGTTGAAAGACGGCGTTATGCAACTTCGTCAGAATCATCCCGACATGGCGCTGGTTCTGGGTAGTGTCGAGGGAGGCAAACCTGCGTTGCTGATATGTCTGGGTCAGAATCTCGTTGACGCCGGAAAGAACGCAGGAACCATCATCCGCACTGCCGGCAAGGAGATTCAAGGTGGTGGCGGCGGACAGCCCGCATATGCCACTGCCGGTGGAAAGAACCCTGACGGTATCGGCAAGGCTCTCGAGACAGCTCTAGCTCTTATTAATGAATAAAATAAAATAAAAGAAGTTATAGAAGTTAAAGGAAGTTAAAGGACAAATGGTGCAAGCCGATGCTATTGTCCCTTAACTTCCCCCTAACTCCCCTTAACTTCCCTTTTAACTCCATCATCATTTCACCTTGTTATTTTACCATGCAGAAATCCATCAAATCGCCCACTTCAACATATCATGTAGAATCGTTGCTCGCATCCAACCCATGGGGCAATGTCTACAGAGTCTTCACCCGCAGGCGGTCGGGTAGGGGGCTGCGCCGCCATTACTATGCCCTGGTATGTAAGGGTGCGTCGGACAATACAGATGACCTTCAGACTGTGCTGAATGGCAACAGGTTGCCTTTCCCCGTCTATGTCAGGGATAACTTCTCGGCTGATGGCAAGAATTATGTTGTCATTGCTAAAGGCAAAGCCCCTCGGAAGGTGAATCCTGTCTGGCAGGCCGTTCAGAACAAAGGTTATCTGATGATCCTACTCGCCGCCCTGATATTGATTCTGTTGATAATCCGCTATTTCCGTTCGCCAGTCTAGACCTTCTCGGGTTGCAGGACTGTCGAGAACGACTTACTAAGGACGAATTCTTTGAAAAGGGTTCGTCCTTTTTGATTCACGGGTTTGGATAGGGTGAGTTCGGACCAAAGTACAAACAGATTGGATAATATAAATCTGCCATTTTGTCAGTTTTCTCTAATTGGTTAGTTTGTTGATGGTTGGTTAAATCAGAAAGGAGTATTTAAACAATGAATCTGAACAATTTCACAATNNAAAGCACAAGAATCGGTACAGAAAGCGGCAGAGATAGCGCAGGCGAACCAGCATCCAAGCATCGACACTGTGCATCTGCTCAAAGGTCTACTGAGTGAAGATGAGAACGTGACACCGTATCTACTTAAGAAGATGGATGTGAACATACCGCGTCTGACACAGGCTGTCGACGCTCAGTTGCAGTCGCTGCCTCGTGTCAGTGGCGGCAGNNCCGGCAGCCAGTATGCGAGCAACGACCTCAACAACGCATTAGTTAAAGCACAGCAGTCGTCGACAGAGATGGACGACGAGTTTGTATCTGTCGAGCATCTCCTCATAGGACTTATTGCGGGCAGGGACAACACAGCCCGACTGTTGAAGGACGCCGGTGCCAACGAGAAGGCTCTCAAAGTCGCCATCGCTGACCTTCGCAAGGGTAGCAAGGTGGGCAGTCAGAC
>DBXB01000032.1:0-4502 GCA_002309155.1 Bacteroidales bacterium UBA1223
CAGGTCACCGGTCACGGGTCACGACTTTCTCCCCATTGTTTTACATTATTTTTTAATCGTTACTTATTGTTGTTGATGACAAAACCGATTCTTTGCGATGCCACATTCTTCCTTTCGGTGCTCTCCATCATTTTATGCATTTCCTCATAGAAATCCATCGTATCGGATCTGAGTGAGGGAGGAATGTTGGCCACAGAGGTCTCGAGGAGTTCCTCGGTGATGTCCTGCTGGGTGAATGCCGCCACCAAAGCGGCGTCGTTGACAACGTAGGCGATGTCGCTGGCTATGTATCCGTCAGTAAGTTTTGCCAGCTTCTCGAAATTGATGTCATCATCTTTGAAGGGACGTCCCTGCAGATGGATGGCGAACATCTCTTTGCGTGCTTCCTCATCGGGCAGGGGTATGTATACCTGTCGGTCGATACGACCGGTACGGAGCACTGCCGAATCGATCTTGTCGGGACGGTTTGTTGTGCCGATGACAAAGATGCCTCGTTTTGAGCAGTTGTTGAGCTGGGTGAGGAATTCATTGACCTCGCTGGCGACATATTGTGTTGCCGGTGATGAGCGGTCGGGGACCAGGGCGTCAAATTCATCGAAGCATATCACCGTGGGAGCCTCACGTTCGGCAGTGGCGAAGAGTTCAGCTATCTTCTCCTGCGAGCCGTGTACATATGTGCTGCCCAAGTCGGAGGATTTCACTAATATGAAATTGAATCCTGTCTCTTCGGCGAATTTCTCGGCCATGAAAGTCTTGCCGCATCCCGGAGGTCCATAGAAGAGCATTCCGTTGGGAGGCGTGATACGGTATCTCTCGACCATCTCTTTGTTTTTGATGACGAAGATGACACGTTCGGTGAGGAATTTCTTAAGTTCCGCCATTCCTGCAATGTCTTTGAATCCATTGCCTCCTCCTCGTTTCAGTTCGAATTGTGATGTCTCGGATATGTCATGATTTCTGTCACTGCGCTCCGATCCGGAAGATTTTTCTGAGTTACGACTCCTTCTTGTGCTTTGATTTGTATTTATCTCTTCGACGGGATTTTTGGGATCGAGGTCCTGCAACACTTTCTGGGTGTCTTTGTAACGGTCGTGATAGTCTACAGCCAAACCTTTGGCGAGAATGCTTCTTGTTCTGTCGCTGACATCAAGGAGTGAGAAATCGATGGGCTCTTTCTTGCGTTTCTCTTTGAGTTGTATGGCTCGACGTGTCCGTCTCATCTCCTCAGGGAAATCCATGCTCCAGGGCTTTGTGCCGGTGAGCATGGCATAGAGTACTGCCGTGGCAGAGAAGATGTCGCTCTGTTCGTCATAGATGCCTGCGAAAGTCTCATTGGCGCAGTATTCTATCTCTAAGTCTGTCGAATCGAATGTGGTCGTGCCGCCGCATCGTTCTGAGGCATGTCCGAAGTCGATGATCTCGGCCATGGTGAAATCGTCGCTGGGAAGCATGATATTCCTGGGTGTGATGTCGTTATGGCAGAGACCCGTATTGTGCATATAATTCAGACCTTCGATGATGCTTTTGAATATGGTCATGGCCTCCTCTTCGGCAATCTTGCCCTCGCGTTTTATCTTGTCGGCAAGGAGTTCTCCGCTGAGAAAATCAGTGAGATAGTAGAGGCATCTCCCTTCGATGCTCTCCAATTCTCCGTCAGAGACATAACTGATGATGTTTTTGTGTTTGAGAAGTCTGATGATTTCTATCTCAATCACGAGGTTATGCTCTTTGTCGATTAACTTCTCGGGGGTGCGTTTAAGTATGAACAATTTTAAAAACAGCGGGTTGCCGTCTTCGTCAACCACTCTGTAGGTCTCTACATACTGGTTGGCTTTTATGAGGCTCTGAACCTCATTTTTTCCTATTTTGTCACCTCTGTTAAGTATAGACATGGGAAAGAATGTTTATGTGGTTAATGGTATGTTTAAGTTGTTGAAAGTGAGAATTCGGATATGGTGTGGTTATGGGATTATTGTTTTGCAAATATACATATTTTTTTCTGTACTATCGCATTGCTGACGTCAGAAACTTATTTTTTTGTATCTTTGCAAAAAATTAGCAACAGTTTTGGTTATCTGTCTTTTTTGAATCTCTAGTACGTATAGAATTGCTGAAGGACGGATGCTAATTGAATAAAACAAAAACAGACCTCTTTTTATGAAAAAGATAGTTGTTCTTATCGCTCTGGCTTTGCCACTGATATCAATGGCACAGAAGACTCAGGATCCCGACACTCTGATATGGAACGAGAAAAAGTATGCTGTTGAGGTTGACCGCTATTGTCCTTCTGTGGTCAGTACTTATTTTTTGAGAAGACTTACTGCTCCTCCATTTCAGTTCTGGAGCAGCACCAATAACCGTGGCCATGTGGCAACGATGGAGATAATGGATGATAATCTGTGGGTCTCCATGATTGAGGCAAAACGCTTCAAGACCCGGGTTGGCAACCTTTGGGCGGAGTCGGGCATAGACACCTCGGTGGCTCCAGACTACTTCGGCATGAGCAGTCTCGACGAGAACCGTGAGTCTTTTGATGGGAAAATCATGGCTGACTGGTTCTCTGGGGTTTTGACATTGTCGCTGATTCCACGTGACAAAAAAGAACAGCGTAGTGACGAGGCGCGACGGCTGAAACTGCTCTATATAGAGAATGGACATATAGTGGAATCGGCTGTTGTCGGACAGACTGACTCTGTAAAGGTGATGAGATTGCTAAAGATTTTGAAGAATCTGACAACTATGTATAGCACGGCTTCGGTGTGGAGCGACCAGATATCATTCGATGGTCATCCGGGAGTGGTTGAACGTAGACCCGAAGGAACAACTATGCTTCTGGAACGTTACGCCAACAATCCGTTTGAATGGAAGAAAGATTGGAGTACGCTTGACACTACGGAGGTCAACGCTACAGGTTTTTGGGTGTTAAGAAATGACTCAATATTTTCTGAGGAGGGTGACAAGGCTTTTGCCTATTGGTTGGAAGGTAAATATGTGATTCATTATGGCGAATGGGTGGAAGATGAGTCGGGCGTGGGTAATTATAAGGTGTATAAGACTCAGCAGCTGAGAGTTGAAAAGGGAGTCGTCAAGGACTCTCGGTTCACCCCCTGCAGCTTCGAGGATGACGAGAAGAATGTGTCGGATGATTCTTTCAGTATCTGTAACCCCAATTCCATATGGTCGGTCGACGACAAGCAGTTGGCGGAAGTGGTGGGTCAGTTCAAACAACCCAAGCAGAATCCAGCATATGGCGGTGACAAGGTTGGGATGCGCACCTATTTCCGCAGCAAGTCGTTGACAGACGAGCGCGCCAAAGACCGCCTGTTCCGTGTCCGCATAGGTTTTATGGTCAACTGTGAGGGAAAGGTGGGCAATTGGCAACTCCTCAATAAGAGCAAGGGCGAATTATATGAGTTCTCCAATATGGTATTGGATATGGTGAAGGCAATGCCTCAGAACTGGAAACCCGCCTTGGATAAGAAAGGCAATCCTGTGGACTGCTGGCAAATCCTTGAGTTTACAGTCTCCAACGGTTCGCTGACAAGCGCAAACTATAAATAATTGTTGAATTGTTGATTGTTTAATTGTTGAATCGTTACCGATGACCGGTGACGAAAGTTAAGGGAAGTTAAGGGAAGTTTAGGGGAGTTAAGGGGAGTTAAGGGACAAATGATTTATTTTATACTTTAAAACCTTTAAAACCTTTTAAACCTTTAAAACCTTTATGTCACAGGTCACGGGTCACGGGTCACAGATCACGAATTAATATATAGCAGTATTGGAAAGATCATGATTCTATATTTTTCAGCTTGTGGCAATAGTCGTATGATTGCCGAGAAATTGTCAGTGAGTACAAATGATAGACTGCAGTGTATTGACCCTGCCGACGGCTCGCCACGTGTTGAGATAGGTGAGGACGAACCCCTTGGGGTCGTCTGTCCGGTGTACGCATGGGCTGTCCCCAGAATCGTTGACGACTACATAAAGAGGTTGGCAGTCAATAGGATTCCGACATACTGTTATCTTGCTGTGACATGTGGCGATAATGTGGGGAAGACTCCCGAAAGGTTTGCCAAAACTCTGGCGTCAAAAGGATGGCGACTGCATGCCGCATTCTCATTTGTCATGCCCGAGACATATATCAATCTCAAAGGCTTTAACCTCGATACTGAGGAAAATGCACGCAAAAAAGTGCAATCCTCCCTGCAACGTGTGGCTACTGTTGCCGAACAAATCAAAGAAAGGAGAGAGATTGTCGATGTGGTGAGGGGCAAGGCACCATGGTTGACTTCTTATGTTGTCAATCCACTCTTTTACTCCCTCCTTATCACTGACCGAAAGTTCCATATCGATGGCGAATGCATAAGCTGCGGTGTCTGTTCCACGGTCTGTCCGCTTCACAATATCAGAATGGTCGACGGACGTCCTGTGTGGAGCGGTAACTGCACCAACTGTATGGCTTGTTATCATCACTGTCCGCAGAATGTCATCCATTTTGGCAA
>DBXB01000032.1:4598-5062 GCA_002309155.1 Bacteroidales bacterium UBA1223
CTGTTGGGATTGTTCCTTGGTTGCGCATTGTCGGCGACCGTGGTGCCGTTCTCCTCAGAGCTTTTACTGACGGGAGCATTGGTGGCGGGTTTCAACCCTTGGCTGGTGGTCCTTGTGGCGACGCTAGGCAACACCCTCGGCGGAATGGTGAGTTTCCTGTTGGGGTGGCTCTGTAAATGGGAGTGGCTGGAGAAGTACCTCAAGGTCGACAGACAGAAACTGGAGAATATCCGCTGCAAAGTGAGTAGGTATGGATATCCTGCGGCACTGTTCGCCTGGCTTCCTATTGTTGGAGACCTTGTCGCTATCGCCATGGGATTGCTTCGGCTCAACCCGTGGATTACCGCATTGCTGATGTTCGTGGGTAAATTCGTCCGTTATATCCTTGTCGCCGGAGTGGTACAGTTGTTCTAGAATAGTGAATTGAAAATCCATATCAACAATTAAACATTTCGTGACCGGTG
>DBXB01000032.1:5097-7859 GCA_002309155.1 Bacteroidales bacterium UBA1223
AAAGGGAGTTAAGGGGAGTTAAAGGACAAATGATTTATTTTATACTTTAAAACCTTTAAAACCTTTGAAACCTTTAAAACCTTTATGTCACGGGTCACGATTAATCAATTTCAAAAAAATATTTTGTTATTGCGCTCAGTTTTCGTAACTTTGCATCCGAAAAATATTCCGTTGTTTCTGCTAATTATAGTGGAAATGATGTTTTTAGTTTTTGTTGTGCTGTTACAGCGTTTATTATTAATGTTATTTAAAGATATAATATGTTTGAAAATATCAGCAGTAGGATAGAGAAAGCCCTTCACACCCTTAGAGGAAAAGGATCGATTACCGACATAAATGTCGCCGAGACTGTCAAAGAGGTGCGAAAAGCGCTGCTGGATGCCGATGTCAGTTATCCCATAGCGAAGGAGTTTACCGACAGGGTTAAGAAAGAGGCCCTGGGGCGCAACGTAATCCAGTCGATAGAGCCTGGTCAACTTATGGTGAAGATAGTCCATGAGGAATTGACCAAACTCATGGGTTCAGAGGCGGTTGATATCAATCTCAAAGGGTCGCCGGCCATCATCCTTGTCGCCGGACTGCAAGGTTCGGGAAAGACAACTTTCTCCGCAAAACTCGCATATTACCTGAAAAACAAGAAGGCAAAGAACGTGATGCTTGTCGCCGGCGACGTGTATCGTCCTGCCGCTATCAATCAGTTGCAGGTGCTTGGCGAGCAGATACAGGTGCCTGTCTTTGCCCAGCCTGGAGTCAATAACCCCGTTCAGATTGCCGACGCCGCACTTCGGGAGGCTCGCATGAAGGGAGTCAATGTGATGATTGTCGATACCGCAGGACGTCTTGCTATCGACGAGCAGATGATGGACGAGATCTCCAACCTTAAAGAATCGCTCCATCCCCAGGAGACACTCTTTGTCGTCGACTCGATGACAGGTCAGGATGCTGTGAACACTGCCAAGGCTTTCAACGACAGAATAGACTATGACGGTGTTGTCCTCACCAAGCTCGATGGCGATACCCGTGGCGGTGCCGCCCTTACTATCCGTTACTCTGTCCGGAAACCCATCAAGTTCATCGGAATAGGAGAGAAGATGGACGCCCTCGATGTCTTCCATCCCGACCGTATGGCGAACCGCATCCTCGGTATGGGCGACGTCGTCTCTCTCGTGGAAAGAGCACAGGAGCAGTATGACGAGGCTGAGGCACGCAAAATCCAGAAACGCCTTGTCAAGAACGAATACAACTTTGAGGATTTCCTCTCGCAGATAGCCCAAGTCAAGAAGATGGGCAATATGAAAGACCTGCTTGGTATGATTCCCGGCATGGGTAAGTTGACCAAGGATATAGAGATTGGTGACGACGCCTTTGTGCCTATCGAGTCGATCATCGGTTCGATGACACCTTATGAGCGTCGCAATCCCTCATGTCTCAATGGTAGTCGCAAGCAGCGTATCGCCGCCGGTTCGGGTCGCACCATCCAGGAGGTCAACCGTCTGGTGAAACAGTTTGAGGACACCCGACGCATGATGAAGGCCGTCTCAACTAATAAGGGACTGAAGAAAAGAAAATCGTGACCCGTGACCCGTGAACTGTGACCCGTGAATCGTGACCCGTGAACTGTGACCCGATCNNCGGTCACCGGTCACCGGTCACGAAATTTCAATTTTCAATTTAAAACTCTTTAACCTTTAACCTTTAAACTGTAAACTTTACCAAACCCAATATATTACCATGTTTAAATTACTTGATGGAAAAGAGACTTCCTTGGCAATAAAGGAACAGATTGCGAACCAAGTGCGTCAGTTTACCGCAAAGGGACTCCGCCCCCCTCATCTGGCGGCTATTCTTGTGGGTGATGACGGCGCCAGTCAGACTTATGTCGCCAACAAGGAGAAATCGTCGCACGAGGTGGGCTTCACCTCGTCGGTCTATCGTTATTCAGCGAACACCTCAGAAGAGGAACTGCTGCGTGCTATAGAATTCCTCAACACGGACGACGACATCGACGGCTTTATAGTCCAGTTGCCATTGCCGAAGCAGATCAATGAGCAAAAGGTTATTAATGCCATCTCTCCCGATAAGGATGTGGATGGCTTTACTCCTATCAATATCGGTCGCATGGTCTTGGGTGAGGAGGCATTCCTGCCGGCAACTCCCAAAGGTATATGCTCGCTTCTGGAGCATTACGACATCGAGACCGAAGGCAAGCACTGTGTAGTGTTGGGTCGATCCAACATTGTCGGCACACCTGTCGCCAACCTCCTTTCACGCAACAAGAAAGGTGCCAACTGTACGGTGACTCTGTGTCACAGCAAGACCCGCAACCTGCCGGAGATAACCCGTCAGGCTGACATCTTGGTGGTGGCTATCGGCAAGCCTGAGTTTGTGACTGCCGACATGGTCAAACCCGACGCCGTTGTCGTTGATGTCGGAATCCACAGAGTTGCTGATGCCAGCAAGAAAAGTGGATACCGTATCATAGGCGATGTGAAACATAGTGAGGTCGATGAACTCTGTTCATGGGTAACTCCTGTCCCGGGAGGTGTCGGACCTCTCACCATAGTGTCGCTCCTGCAGAACACGTTGAAAGCTTACTGCAAGAGGTTCGGTTGTTGATATGTTGATATGTTGATATGTTGATATGTTGATATGTTGATAAGGAGGATCTAGAATTGAAAATTGAGAATTGAAAATTGAGAATCGTTTTTTCGATTAAACAATTAAACAATTAAACAATTAAACGAAACCCCTTTCAACCTTTT
>DBXB01000032.1:7919-8391 GCA_002309155.1 Bacteroidales bacterium UBA1223
AACCTTAAACTTTTAAACTCATTAACTCTTAAACCCTCTAAATGAAGACATTGGTCATAGTGCCTTGCTATAACGAGTCGCTCCGTCTCCCTGGTGAACAGTTCGTCAAGTTCGTCCAGGACCATGACGACATCTCTTTTCTTTTTGTCAATGACGGCAGTCGCGACAACACCCTAGAAATACTCAAGGATTTGTCAGGGAAGAACGAACGTCTGCACTATCTCGACTTGCAACCCAACGGTGGCAAGGCAGAGGCTGTGAGACGCGGGATGCTCTATGCAGTACAGCAGTACAAGGCTGAATATGTGGCTTTTTGGGATGCGGATTTGGCGACACCGCTCGACGAGATAGAGATGATGGCGCAGTGGGCGGACAAAGGTTTCGACGTAGTCATGGGGTTGAGATTGATGAGACTGGGTGCCAAGGTGCGACGGAAAGCTATGAGACACTATCTGGGCAGATGTTTCGCAAC
>DBXB01000032.1:8565-11711 GCA_002309155.1 Bacteroidales bacterium UBA1223
AATCTATGAATATCCTCTCTTCAAATGGGAGGATGTCGACGGCTCGCAATTGAAAAGCCGTGATTTCTTCAAGGCTCCCATCGAATTGATGAAGATTCGTAGAAAATATAAATAGTCAGTTAGATAACTCATGATGATATGAAAAAGTTTTTTTCAGAGAATATTCACAACCCACTGTTTTGGATTTTTGTAGCCATCGCCATAGTCTTGCTGGTGGCGATGCCTGTTATGAGCACCTCTGCGGGAAACAGTGGTGATGAGGATAAATTCCAGATTCCCCAGGGTCGCTTTGTGATGGATTACTATCATTCGGACGGCAAAGACACCACCTGCCTGCAGGATGTGGTGCACCTCAACGGCAAAGACCAGAGCTGGAATCTGAAATATTACGGTTGTTCGTTTGATGTCGTTACGGAATGGATCAACGAGACCTTTGGTATTGAGGACGTGGCCCGCACACGTCATATCTGCAACTCATTGTTGGGTTGGATAATAGTCTTCTTCGGCGGACTCGTCGCTTTCCGTGTCGCCGGCTGGCGGGCGGGAATCTTTGCCATGTTGCTGCTGTTCTTCTCGCCAAGACTGCTGGGCCATTCGTTCAACAACCCAAAGGATATCCCGATGGCGGCTGGTGTGATGATGAGCATATACTACATCATGATGTTCTTCAGACAGATGACGCCCCGTCTGGAGGAACAGACCTCTGGTGGCAAGAAGAAAAACATCAAGGCCGTATTCCCTGAACAGGCTTTCTCCGACAAGACCACGAAGATTTTGTCCATAGTGCTTCTGGTCCTCGCCCTGCCACTGCTTTTGATGACGGCAGGAGTGCTGTTCACTATCGTTATCGTCGGACTCTTTGTGATTGTCGTTTTCTCGAAAAAGGCACCTCGGTTTAATCCGTTGACGCTCTTCATGCTTGCCATCTCGTTGGCTTTGGGTGTGAGCAACCGTATAGGAGCGCTCATCGTGGTTGGCTATATGGGATTGTGGGGACTGCTGTGGCTCATACGCTACGGCCGGTATCTGGAGGGTTCCACAATCGTAAAAACCATAATCGCCGCCATCGCTGTCTGTCTTGCTGGCTTTTTCTCCGGACTGCTTCTCTGGCCTTTCGCCATGCAGAGTCCTATCCACAACAGCATAGAGAGTTTCAAGCTGATGTCACAGTTCGACGTTCAACTGAGACAACTGTTTGAGGGAGCAATGGTGATGTCCAGCAACTTGCCATGGTACTATACTCCAAAATTCATGCTCCTCACCATACCTCTGGTGGTGATTGTCGGATGGTTGCTCTATCCTTTCTTCGGGGCTTTCGGCAAGGAGAGATGGATGGAGAGTGCGATGCTCTATTTCTGTTTCCTCTTCCCGGTCTGTTGGATTGTCATCACTGGTGCCAACGTCTATGGCGGATGGCGTCATTCCCTCTTCACCTATCCTCCCATGGCTGTCGTCGCCGCTCTCGGATTCGACGCCTTGGCGGAATGGTCGTGGAACAAGAGCAAGAAGAAGGCGGTCGGCATCGTCGTCTCATTGGTGCCGTTGCTTCTCATGGTGCCACCGGCACTGCATACCTTCCGCAACCACCCCTACGAGTATGTCTATTTCAATGAGTTGGGGGGTGGCGTAAAGAAAGCCTTCGGACATTATGAGCTGGACTACTATTATCATTCGATGCGTGAGGCTACGGAATGGGTCCTTGCCAATGCCGAACCCCGTCAGGATGGAGAAAAGACGCTTATCGGCTCATGGCATCTGGAGTCCACACAGTATTTTATGCGAAACGACACCGCTCGTTTCGGCACCCGCTTTGTGAGATGGGGTCAGCGTTATGAATACGACTGGGATTATCTGGTGTTCCCGATTACCGGCATAGCGGGGTCTTACCTCCTGAGTCCTCATTTCCCGCCAAGCGACTGTGTCCATACCGTGGATGTCGACGGAGTTCCTGTGGCATTGGTGCTAAAACGGCAGACCAAGGACGACCTCAACGGAGTTCGGCTGCTCAAGACTGGTCAGGTGGACAGCGCTGTTGTACTCTTCCAGAATGTGTTGAAGATGCAGCCTTATAACGAGACTGCCCTTATGAATCTGGCTAACATATCACTTCAGCAGGGCAGAAATGCCGAGGCAGTAGAATATAGCGGCAAACTCTTTGAGATAGACTCAACGTCGCCTCAGGCAGGCCAGATGCTTGTATATGCTTATCTTGGTAATGGTAATCAGCAGGAGGCCGCTACCTTGATTGACAGGATAAAACGCCGTGGACAAGATTCATTCCCCTTTGTTATCACAGCACAGATGTATGCACGTAAAGGCGATGTGAGTTCCGCACTGGCTGAGCTCAACGCAATGCTCGACAAAGGACTAATGGACAATGACGCACTCAACCTCTATGTTCAGCTCCGTATGTCGCAGGGATCGGACCAGAACACCGCGGCCTACTCTTTCTATTCTGCTCTTGCGAGAGGGTTGGAGAAGAAAGGCGACAAAAAAGCCGCTGAGCAAATCCGTCAGCAACTTCATTTCTAACAATTAAACATTTCGTGACCGGTGACCGGTGACCGGTGATACGATCGGGTCACAGTTCACGGGTCACGGGTCACGATTAATCAATTGACAGTAAACAATAATCTCATGAAACGACTCTGGATAGCAATAGTAACTTTGTTTGGTTGGAAATTCGATCTGCCCTCAGAAGAGGAGAGGAAAGTCCTCCACCACTGTGTCCTCATCGAGGCGCCTCATACCAGCATATACGATTTCCTGTTGGGAGGAGCCTGTGTATGGAAACTCAAACTCAACGCCAGATTCTTTATCAAAAAAGAGTTTTTCGTATTCCCGTTGCGCCATTTCCTGCGTTGGTCGGGAGCGTTGCCGGTAGACCGTGGCAACAAAAACAACCACATGGTGGAGTCGGCGGTCAAGGCTTTGGCGGAGAATGAGGACTTCTCATTCATCATCACTCCCGAAGGGACTCGCAAGCAGGTCAGCCGTTTCAAACGTGGTTTTTATGAGATAGCTACTCAGGCGGGAGTGCCAATAGCACTGACTTATGTCGACTACAAGAAACGCCACATGGGTATTGGTCCCGTAATTACTCCGTCGGGCGACTTTAAGTCGGATATGCGACGCATCTTGGATTT
>DBXB01000043.1:0-1748 GCA_002309155.1 Bacteroidales bacterium UBA1223
GCCGACAAACTCGAGCGAGTCACCGAGGGATGGGCATTCAGCGACATCTATCTTTTCGTCAATAAGGACGGAGGATTCGTCATGATTGCCGGAGACGACCAGGTGCGTGCTGTGCTGGGATATTCGCTCACCAACACCATAGATGTCAACAACATGCCACCAACACTGATCCAATGGTTGCAGGGATACCAGCAACAGATAGAGATGGCACGAGTCACAGCGGCCCCACCCTATCCTGCCGATGCCGCAGAATGGCAAGACCTTGAAGCCGGCCGTGAGATATCCGCCAAAGGGACAAAGAGTGTCGCCCCCTTGCTTACCACACAATGGGACCAGGACTATCCATACAACTACTACTGCCCATCGAACACAGTGACAGGATGCGCCGCCACAGCACAGGCACAGATGATGAAATACTGGAATTTCCCCGTCTTTGGCAATGGTAGCCATACCTACACACACGACACCTACGGTGAGCAGACCGCCGACTTTTCCCATACCCTTTATGAATGGGATAAGATGTCCAACAAGCTGACTTCCTACTCCCCCAGCGCCAATGTGAACGCTGTGGCAACACTGATGTACCATTGTGGCGTGTCGCTTGAGATGGACTATGGCACCGCCGCCCAAGGAGGCAGCGCCGCCCTCGGACTGGCGGGAATGCCTGGTTACCGCAGCATTGACAATTCCCTGATAGATTTCTTCTTCTACAGTCCCTCGATGTGGGTAGCCTTCAAGTCATTTGGAGGATACACCAATGAATCGTGGCGCGACCTGCTCATATCCGAGATAGACCTGAGTCATCCTGTGCTTTATGGCGGACATGCCACACAGGGAGGTCATGGTTTTGTCTGCGACGGATATGACAGTCGCCAATATATGCATTTCAACTTCGGATGGAGCGGAACAGGCGACGGATACTACCCCGTCGACTCCATCAGTCCAGGAGTGGGAGGAGCCGGTGGCAATGTCACCTACACCTTCAATGAGAACAACTCAGCGTTAATAGGAGCCGTGCCTGTCTATGAGATGCGAATCAGCGACACCGCTTTCTATCTCAACGGCAATGGTGGCACAGACTCACTTCTCTTCTGTATCAACGCACTCAACAACGGACTTATGAGTGTAACCTCCAGCGAAAGCTGGATCACTTTGGAGGAGACCGAATTTGGCGAAGCGGGATGGATACATTTCAATATCCAGCCATTCAACGAGACCAACAGTGAGAGAACCGGCTACATCGTGTTCCAGCAAGGCGACGAGACCAAGAGGGCAAAAATAGTCCAAGGGTCGTTCGACCCCAACGATATGTGTCCGCTGACCATCTATATGGAGGCGACGCACGGAAACGGATGGGGTGGCGACGCCAGAGTCACCATAGAGTCCGAGAACGGATACCTCTTCGGAACCGCCAAACTGCAACAAGGAACGAGCGACTCAATTGTCGTCATGGTTCCATCGATACCCATACATTCAATATGGCACCCGGGAGGTGGCACCGACCGCTACATCAACTATCGCATCGAGAATCAGTATGGAGAGACCGTAGTCGATGTGGAATACGCATACCGTAATGGGGAAAACAGCATCATCTCATCACCCTGCGGCCATGTCGGGATAGACAATATCGACGATGTTTCGGCGGTACGCCTGTCACCAAATCCCACACGGGGAGTTGTGAATATCGACGCTGACGGAATAAAAACTGTCGAAGTGATGGATCTCAGAGGCCGTCTTCTGAAGACCTC
>DBXB01000043.1:1898-2739 GCA_002309155.1 Bacteroidales bacterium UBA1223
AACTTCTAGAAATCTGCAAACTGTAACCTTTCAAACCTTTTCAACCTTTCAAACTCTTAAACCTTTAAACAATAAGGCCGCACCATGAAATTTTTCAACAGACTTATACCAGCGATAATCATAACAATGTCGTTCGCATTTGCCGCATGCGAGGACGATCCCGTCACACCTGTCACACCCGATGAAGAGACCATAGAGAACATTCTAGCCTATAGTGACTGGGAGTGTGTGAAGAACAATTCGATAACCTACATGGGCATACAGATGAATATCGAGACTATCATATCGCTCAATTTCATCGACAGCGTGAGTGGCGAGATGTTCACCGACATATACATCGAAGTCCCGGCCGCACCAAGTGCATCGCAAAACGAGAGTCAGACCGAGTCGTTCACCTATAAGTTCACTGGCGATAAATGCAAGCTACACGTGTCATACTTTGACACCGAGAACGATGTCGTCAGAGAGTATGATGCCGAGATGACTTATAAAAGCAACACCGACCAGCTGGTCTATGTCATGAACGACCCCGAGATGACATTTATGACCGGTAGCCAGACGGCCGTCTTCGAGCGCATAAAATAAGGCGACGCCGATAAACATTAGTCATCCGACAAGTTTTTTTGTACACACGTATAAAAAATACTATCTTTGTAGATTGTTGTTTTGAAGTCTCTTCATTACAACAATCTATTTATTAATAAAATAACACGATATACATACTCATAAAATGGCGAATTTTCTAGCTAAACTGTTTGGAAACAAATCACAACGAGACTTAAAAGAGGTGGCACCCTTCAAAGACGCCACAATAGCGATATATCCGACTATCAAAGCCCTC
>DBXB01000043.1:2844-3137 GCA_002309155.1 Bacteroidales bacterium UBA1223
GAAAAGGAACAGCTGTACAAACGAATCGACGAGTTGGAGAAGACATCCTACGACAAGACCCAGGATGTGCTTAACGACATTCTCCCCGAAGCCTTTGCCGTGGTGAAAGACACAGCACGCCGCTTTGCTGAGAACGAAGAGGTGATAGTCACCGCCAGCGACCACGACAGGGATCTGGCGGCACGCCTTGACAGTGTCAATATTGACAATGAAGGTAAAGCCCATTTCAAGAATTCATGGATGGCGGGTGGCAACCTGGTCACATGGGATATGGTGCACTATGACGTGCAGCT
>DBXB01000064.1 GCA_002309155.1 Bacteroidales bacterium UBA1223
CTCAACATCCACAACATCCAGAACTCATACTTCCGGACTAAATTCAGTTCAGACCTCCATGAAATGCTGGGCGATATGGGTATAGGCGTAATCAGCGACACAGATCCTCAGCCAATAGTAGTCAACTCTCATCTTGGACGCTTTGCGGTATGTACCGTGAGTAAAATCAACAATATGGAAGAGCTTGAGCAACTGTGCCTGTCGCAACGTCAACAGTTCACCGAACTGAGCATGGGAGGCACTAATCCCACCGAGCTTGTGGCTCTGCTCATCACTCAAGGAAAAGATTTTGCCGACGGCATCCGCAATGTATACCGTCACGTTAAAGGCAGCGTCTCCATGCTCATACTGACCGAAAAAGGCATCATCGCCGCCCGTGACTATCTGGGACGCACGCCACTGGTAATCGGACGACGTGGCACCGACTACGCAATAGCATCGGAAAGCCATTCATACATCAACCTCGGTTTCCAGACCATCCGCTATGTGGGACCAGGCGAAGCCGTATTGGTCTCGCACGACGGACTCTCACAGATTATCGAGCCTGCCGATAAGATGCAGATATGCTCATTCCTCTGGATATACTATGGCAACCCCATTGCCCAATATGAAGACATCAACGCCGAGGAGGTACGCTATCAGCTCGGACTGGCCATGGGAAAAGAAGACGACGTGGAGGCCGACTACGTGTCGGCAATACCCGATTCAGGCATCGGCATGGCTCTGGGATATTCTGCAGGCAAAGGCATTCCTTACAAACGAGGCATCTTGAAATACACCCCGACATGGTCCCGCAGTTTCATGCCCGTAAACCAGGAATCCAGAAACTTAGTAGCGAAGATGAAACTTATCCCCAGCAGAAAATTACTGGAGGGCAAGGATGTTGTATTCTGCGACGATTCAATAGTCAGAGGCACCCAGCTCCGCGACCAGGTCAAGATGCTCTATGACTCAGGCGTAAAGCACGTGCACATACGTATCAGCTGTCCTCCGTTGATCCACGGATGCAGTTTCCTCAACTTCTCTGCATCCAAGACAGACATGGAGTTGATAGCCCGTCGCTGCATCGAAGAGCTCGAAGGCGGAGAGATCAAGAATCTCGAAGCATATCGTGACAGCACCAGCCGTGAATATGCCGCCATGGTCGAGAAGATACGCCAACATGTTGGTGTCGACACCCTTAAGTTCAACAGCCTGCAAACCGTCTGCAACGCCATAGGACTACCCAAGGCGCAGGTTTGCACACACTGCTTCGACGGTTCAAGTTTCGACATAGGAGATTCCAATATCAACCAGCTTGCATTAGACTTGTAAGATGCGGAGAATCCTCACAGTCATCCTGCTCATATTATCATTAACATCTGTCGCACAAGCACAGGTGACGACTGGTGGTGACAACACCACAACATCAGACTCTGCCAAAGAACCGCGTCGACTCAGTGCTAGGGACTTGTGTTCCAACTACCGGGTCGACGCCCGTATTCTGGACAGTGCCTCGGTTGTCAACATGATACTCGATAGCCTGCAACGTGTTGATCCCACCCCCTACCCTATCATGAGTCAGTGGTGCCGACAGCAGATGAGAGCCGTGAGGATGATGAGAACCAGCCTTCAGAACGACTACACAATCGAAGGAGGCATGATATGGATTGATTCCACACTCTGCATCTTCGATGCCGGAGATTATATCATGCGACTGGAACGTATGGAGACTGAACTGCAGACCAGACAGGAGAACTACGACAGACTGGAGCAAGAACGTATTGAAGCAGAGCGTAAAGCCGCCGAAGAAAGGGCAAGGGCCGAAGCTCTGCGTATACAGAAAGAGAAAGACCAACGTCTTACCGACCTCAAAGACACTCTGCGCACACTTCACAAGGAAATCAGTTCAGTATGCGACGCCAAAGGAGTCACTGACAAAGCCCGCATAAAAGAGCTCAAAGACATTTTCTACGCCTATCTGTCGGTCTACAACCGATACGACCTCACTAACAACAACACCGACAACTCGCATTTCAAACAACTCGAGGAACTTCAGAAATTCCAGTGCGAACTTATCGACAGCATCCTCGGTCCCAACTCCTACTCCAACCGCATCGAGTCGTTCAAAAACACCCTACACCTCCGTTCCGGCAAAGACCACACTGATGTGAACAAGTCTTATCTACGTGTATTCAAGAAAGTACAGATACCCATAGGATTTAAAACCATTGCGGAATACAATGAATATGTAGGACAGCTGAAGGAGATTCTCGAAGTACAGCAAGGTTACATCACTGTCATCGAGATACGGGAGACTCTCGCCAAGAACACCCTTTCTCTGCAACAGAAATGCCAGAAACGACACCGCGAAGTATTCAATTCCTATAATGAAATCTACGGAGAGCTGAATACTGTGCCGGCATTCACTTCGCTGGCTGAAAGTCGTACCTTTATAAACAAATTGGAAGATTTCCTGCTGCTGCAACAAGAGTACAGCATTGTCATTGACCGGCTCGACAACATCCAACAGCGAGGGGATTCTATAGTCGGCATCTGCCCAAAAGAGCTGAGCGATGTTGCCAATGCCTACAAGGAACTGGTGAACGGCACCAATTTCATTCCACAATTCATCAATAAGGCAAGCGCCGACCACTTCAACAAGTCACTCGATGATTTCATCGAATTACAGCAACTATATATTCAGGTAATAGACATCCGTAAAGAGATTGAAAAAGGATCTTTGCGAGTCACCTCAAGCAAGAATGCCCCGAAAGGTTTGATAGCCGGTTACAAGCAGATGATGAAATACACCGACTTTACTCCTCATTTCAGCAACATCGAAGCAGGAGAGGATTTCATCAAACTGCTGAACCATTTCATCGATATCCAGAACAAATTCATAAAGATTGTAGACGACAACAATATTATAGACAATAACGGCAAGCAGTTCCGCTCCGCCTTCAAGCTATATCCAAACATCTACAAGGCTTATGAACGCCTTCTGAAGACCTACGATTATGAGCTGAATATACTCAGCGAGGCGGATATCAACAGCTATATGCGCCACCAGGAGAGCATACTCGCCATGCAGGAGCAATTCAAGATTGTCGCCAACTCTCTTGAGAAGGAGGACTACAACAACCGATTGAAGAAAGTGAAAGAGACCGATAAAATAAAACTTATTATGGGAATAAAATAAAAACAAGTTTTTTCAGTTATTTCTTAATAAATCAAAAAAAATCGTATCTTTGCATAAACAAACATTTGTTAACACCCTTAGTTACCAATAAGCAAACTCAATATTAATCAGAACGTTAATTAACCTTATTAACTAATTAAAATTCATCTTTATGAAAAAATTATTCTTAGCACTTGTTGCAGTATTTGTTTTATCAATGACTGCAAACGCACAGAACAACCTCGGTGTCCGCCTTGGTGGAGGTCAAGGTTACAACGCTGAACTCTCCTGGCAGCATGGTCTTGGCAGCAACCGCCTCGAGCTCGACCTTGGTTGGCATGGTGATGATGGTTACACCGACTTCAACCTTACCGGTATCTATCAGTGGACCGGTGAAATCGGAAGCGGCTTCGGCTGGTATGCCGGTATCGGCGCACATGTCGGATATTGGAACTATGACGCCATCAACGACAGCGACATCGCTCTTGCTCTCGCAGCTCAGGCTGGTATTGAATACAAATTCAATGCTATTCCTATCCAGCTGTCACTGGACATCCGTCCTCGCTTCTATCTCATCCCCGACACAGATTTCCACTGGGGTGACATCGCCCTTGGCATCCGCTACTGCTTCTAATAATATCAGCATAGCTAAAAAAAAGGAGACCTTATGGCCTCCTTTTTTTTTGCGATACTCTAACCTTTACCTATTTTGACGCCGCCTGAGTAGCGGTGATGGCGACGACATTGACGACATCTTCCACCGAACAGCCACGGCTCAGGTCGTTGATTGGTGCGGCCATACCCTGCATCACGGGTCCGATAGCTTCGGCACCTGCCAGACGCTGCACGAGTTTATAGCATATATTGCCACTCTGCAGGTCAGGGAACACCAGCACATTGGCCTTACCTGCTATGTCGCTGCCCGGAGCCTTTGAAGCGCCCACTTTAGGCACTATAGCGGCGTCAGCCTGCAACTCGCAGTCCAGCTTAACCTCTGGGTCGAGTTCATGGGCGACACGACCGGCCTCTATGACCTTGTCGACAAGTTCATGCTTGGCACTGCCCTTGGTGGAGAAACTCAGCAGGGCGACACGGGGCTCCTTGAAGCCAGCGATAGCTTTGGCAGTCTGAGCTGAGACCACTGCTATCTGACCCAACTCCTCAGCTGTGGGACATGGAGTGGCGGCACAGTCGGCAAAGACCATGATACCATCATCACCATAGCTCTTGTCCTTGAGCACCATGATAAAGGCACCACTGACGACACTGACACCGGGGAGAGTCTTGACAACCTGGAATGCGGGACGAAGCACGTCACCTGTGGCATTGCGAGCTCCTGCCACTTCACCGTCTGCGTCACCGTTCTTGATAAGCAATGTTGCCAGATAGAGAGGATCCTCAACGAGACGCATAGCCTCGTCCATCTGCATACCTTTTTTCTTGCGTATCTCACAGAGCATCTCAGCATAATACTGCTTTTTAGAATGACTCTGAGGATCGATGATGGTAGCCTTGTCGATATTCTTCAGACCCCATTGTGAAGCAAGATTTTTGATTTCGTTTTCATTTCCGAGAAGGATAAGACGGGCGATACCCTCTTGCAGGATGATATCAGCGGCTTTGAGAGTTCTTTCCTCGGTTCCTTCAGCCAGGACAATGCATTTGTTTGCGGCTTTTGCCTTGGCTCTGATTTGTTCCATTAAACTCATGATACGATATTGTTTATAAATTATTTAATTAATAATCTAAAATATACTGAAAACTGATTCAGGGAATGCAAAATTACTAAAAATGGCACGAAGAACAAAAAAAAACGTAACTTTGCTTTTTAATATAAAAACATATAAATAAAATAATATATGGCAAATCAGGAAGATATCTTCAAGAAAGTCGTATCACACGCCAAAGAGTACGGCTTTATTTTCCCTTCAAGCGAAATATATGACGGACTTGGTGCCGTTTACGATTACGGTCAACTCGGCGTAGAGCTGAAAAACAATATCAAACAGTATTGGTGGAAAGCCATGGTTCAGATGCATGAGAACATCGTTGGTCTGGACAGTGCCATATTCATGCATCCACGCATCTGGAAAGCCAGTGGCCATGTCGACGCATTCAACGACCCACTCATCGACAACAAGGACAGCAAGAAACGTTACCGTGCCGATGTCCTTATCGAAGACTATATAGCCAAGATAGAAGAGAAGATAGACAAAGAATGCGAGAAAGCCCACAAACGCTTCGGTGACGCCTTCGACCGCCAGCAGTTTGTCACCACCAACGCCCGTGTGCTGGAGCACCAGAAAAAGATTGACGAAGTTCATGAGCGTTACGCCGACTGCATGAACCGCAACGACCTCGACGGACTCAAGCAGCTCATTCTCGACCTGGAGATTGTCTGCCCTATCAGCGGTACCCGCAACTGGACCGATGTGCGTCAGTTCAATCTGATGTTCGCCACCAAAATGGGTAGCGTAATTGATGATTCGGACACCCTCTACCTCCGCCCAGAGACTGCCCAGGGCATCTTCGTCAACTTTCTCAATGTGCAAAAGAGCGGCCGCATGAAGATACCTTTCGGCATCGCACAGATCGGCAAAGCTTTCCGCAACGAGATTGTCGCCCGCCANNNNATGGAGATGCAGTTCTTCGTACGTCCCGGAACCGAGTTGGAGTGGTTCAAGCACTGGAAAGAGGAGCGTCTGCAGTGGCATCTGGCATTAGGAATCCCTGCAGAGAACTACCGGTACCACGACCATGAGAAGCTGGCGCACTATGCCAACGCTGCCACCGATATCGAATTCAAGTTCCCCTTCGGATTCAAAGAGTTGGAGGGCATCCATAGCCGCACCGACTTCGACCTCTCGCGCCATAGCGAGTTCAGCGGAAAGAAACTGCAGTATTTTGACAGCGAACTCAACGAGAGCTATACTCCTTATGTCATCGAAACCTCCATCGGTGTCGACCGCACCTTCCTTGCCATCTTCAGCTATGCGCTGAAGGATGAGACACTGGAAGACGGCACTATCCGCACCGTGCTCAGTCTGCCTGCACGCCTGGCACCCTACAAAGCAGCCGTACTGCCGCTGGTGAAGAAAGACGGACTGCCGGAGAAAGCCAGAGAGATACAGCACCTGCTCATGCCCGACATGATGGTGCAGTATGACGAGAAGGACGCCATCGGCCGTCGCTACCGCCGCCAGGATGCCATAGGCACACCGTTCTGCATAACCGTCGACAACGACACCCTGACCGACAACGCCGTCACCGTACGTCACCGCGACACCATGCAGCAGGAGCGCATAGCAATCGACCAACTGCCAGGATACCTCAAGGCAAAACTATAGGGGTTTAAGGGGGGTCTTTTAATTGTTTAATCGAAATAAATTTTCAATTCACCATTCTCAATGAAACGTATTTGCCTATTCATATTGTCTGTCGCGATATGTGGCATTGCCGTCGCACAGAAACAGAACCTCAAAGTAGAGACTCACTATCTCTCCAACGGACTTAAGGTCATCATGGTTGAGGAACATTCACAGCCCAAAATATACGGCGCCGTGATGGTCCATGCCGGCTCAAAGAATGAAGACACTGCCGCCACCGGAGTTGCTCACTACTTCGAACATATCATGTTCAAGGGCACCGACCGTATCGGCACCACCGACTGGGAAAAGGAAAAACCCATCCTGGACAGTATCAGCGACCTCTACGACCAGATACAAGCCACGCATGATACTGAACTGCGTCACGAACTACAGCTCGAAATCAATCGCCTCAACATCGAAGCCAGCAAATACGCCATTCCCAACGAGACCGACGCCATCCTCCAACAGATGGGTTGCACTGGTCTCAACGCATTTACCAGTTTCGACGTCACCTGCTACCATAACACCCTTCCCAGCAACCAGCTGGAGAACTGGATGGAGGTATATGCCGAGCGTTTCCGCAACCCCGTCTACCGCCTCTTCCAGGGCGAACTGGAGGCCGTCTACGAGGAGCGCAATATATATGCCAACGAACTGATGTACACCTTCCAGCGCAACATCTTCACTGAGGCTTTCGGCGAACACCCCTACAGCCGCGATGTTATCGGTCATGACTGGCATCTCAAGAATCCCCAGCCCTCGGCAATGAAAAAGTTCTACGACAAATACTATGTAGCCTCCAACATGGCTCTGATCCTTGTCGGCGACTTCAACAGTAACGAGGCTCTTGAGATGGCCGAGAAATATTTCAGCATCTGGCCTCGTGGCGAGAAAGTCGAGGAGCCGACCTACAAGCTCCCCAAATTCGATAGCCGTATCGTGAAGGAGGTCAAGCAGACCCCCGTCAAGGTAGGTCTCATGCTCTTCCCTGCCGTGAAACACAACGATCCCGACGAGCTCTTGCTCGATATAGCATGCGCCATTCTGAGCGGCGGCAATGGCCGTCTCGACGAGCTGGCAACCAAGGGCAAGCTTATGGCCGCACAGCTCTTAAGCATGACACTCTCCGATGCCGGCGTCAATGCCATGATTTATGTCCCTAAGCTGATAGGTCAGAAACACGAGGAGGCAGAGAATCTCATTTGGGCAGAGATAGACTCCATCAAGCAGGGGCGTTTCAGTGAGGAACTCCTCGAAAGCATCAAGATGAGCCGTCTCATATCACGTCAGCGTCAACTAGAGTCTTACAGCAGTATCGCCAACCTCATCCAAAGTCTCGAGATGAACGAGAGCAACTATGAAGAATGGTTCAAAGAAGGCGAACGCCTTCAGAAAATCACCCGTGAGGATATCATGGCTGTCGTAAACAAATATTACGACCAAGACCACTGCACCATCATCCGCTCCAAGATGGGATTCCCGAAGAAGGGTGGGTCCATAAAACCCGACTGGGATCACCTTGAAGCTCAGAACACAGGCGAGAAAACAGAGTTTGCAAAACATATCGCAAGTCGAGAGATTAAAGAAATCGAGCCCCAGACACTTGACTACAAGAGCCTGGTAGAGACAGTACCTGTGAGCGAGAACTGCACACTCTACGCTTCGAAGAACCCTAAGAACAATCTATTCAGCCTCAACATCAACTATCACTACGGCTCATTCGACAACCACAACATCGAAGAGGCAATGAACTACTTCTCATCCATCGGTGCCGGTGGCGCTAATTGCACAGTCGACGGCAGAAATGTCGACATGACTCCCGAACAGTTCCGCATCGAGATGAGCTGCCTCGGTGGTTCATTCAGTCTGAGCAGTGGCAATGACTACAGTCATTTCAGCATTTCCGGACCAGAGGAGAACATGGAGAAGATACTCGAGTTGGCGATGCTGAAACTGCGCAACCCGCGTCACGACCAGCAACAATTAGAGAACCTCGTCGAAGCCCTCCAAGCGTCGAAGAGAGAGGCAAAGAACGATGCCGACATCTGGAGTAACGCCCTTTTCGAATACGTGATGTACGGAGACAGCTCAGAATATATCAACCATGCCACCATCAAAGAAATCAAGAAGATGAAAGGCGAGGACTTGGTGGCACTGATAGACAATCTCTTTGGCCGTGACGGTTACGTGACTTACGTGGGTAATAAAGATCCCCAAGAGGTGGCTGAACTGCTTAAGAAGCACGAGTTGGTGCGCGAAGAAGTAACAGTAATGCCCAAGCGAGTTCGTCAGCGTCGTGATTTCGACAAAGGTGCCGTGTTCTATGCCACCAACAAGAAGTTCCTCAAGAGCGACATAGACATGTACATTCCTTCGGAAAAATTCAATTACGAGGAAGATCGCGCCGACTGCCTGATGTTCAACGAATACATGAGTGGCAGCATGGCTGGCATTTTCTTCCAGGAAATTCGTGAGATGCGTTCACTGGCCTACAGCACCTACGGACGCTTCCGTTACGACCGCTTCAACCGCACGCCCAGCTACTATCTCGGCTACGTGAGCACGCAATGCGACAAGACAAACGACGCTATCGAGGCTGTGCGCGACCTGATGCTTAATTTCCCTGAACGCCCGGAGAAATTTGACAATTCGAAAGACTATCTCATCTCTGTGCGCAACTCCAACTATATCACATTCCGCTCACTGCCCGGCACCTACCGTTATCTGGTCGAGGAAGAGAAAACCGATAAGGACAACCGTAGCGAGATAACCGATGAAGTCAACCGAATGTCTTTCGAAGACCTCAAGGACTTCCACAAGAGATACGTTGAAGGACGTCCCTTGGTTATCGTCATCAGTGGCAATGCTAAGAAATTCGACCTCGAGAATCTCGGCAAGTACGGCAAAATTCAGGAGGTGAAGTTTAAAGATATGATTAAGTTTTAAATAAGGGAGTTTTTTGGGGGGAGTTAAGAGGAGCTAAAGGAAGTTAAGGGACAAATGATTTTGATTATTCGATAGAACGGGTCACCGGTCACAGGTCACCGATCACGATTAAACTTTTAAATCCTTAAACTCTTAAACCATATTTTAGTAAACCATCGACAGTATGTCGCCAACAATAGCGCTCTCCGTAGGAGGGCGCTTTTTTATATCAGCGCCACATAGTATTCTGCGCGCATCATCGAGGGCGGTCAGGTCGAGGGCGTCGGAGGCGATCTGCACATGGATGATGATGTCATCCTCGACAGATAGCGACAAATCCACCACACCCCATTCAAATTGAGCCGACTTGGTGGCGGAGAAGGATCGCCAGTGGCGGAATAGCCACTCGTCGCTGCTGTATTTTTCATACAGAGCACAGACCTCCTCCCTCTGTATCAATTCATCGAACGAGATATGGGTCGCCTTTTCACCATACACGTTCTCGAAAGAGAGCAGGAGTGGTGCCACGATATTGTCGCTGGTGACATCCGCCAGTTCTGAGAGATTCACTACCCTACTCTGCACCGACGCCACTCCATGTTTCAGTAACTTGGCGGGACGCACCTTCAGATAGCGTTGCAAGTCGTCCATATTACCCTTGATAAGAAGGGTGCCGTGATGCAGTCGCTGGTAGCGACCTTTGGAGAAAGCGTTACCGCTGAATTTGCGACCCTGGCAAAGCAGATCGTTGCGTCCACTCAACTCGGCCTGCAGACCGAATTCCCGCAAGGCTCCACAGATAACCTCAAATTGCCGACTCTGATCGTATAAGTCGTAGGGGGCGACGAAGCTGAAGTTCAGATTGCCGTCGTCATGATAGACAGCACCACCGCCGGTAGTGCGACGCATCACAAAGCCACCATCGTTAATCAGTGCGTCGACATTGCACTCAGCGAAAGGGTTCTGATTAAGACCCACGACAACGGTCCTGCGATTCTTCCACAAATAGAGGACAATGCAGTCTTGTGTCTGCTGTGCCACGAGATAGTTCTCGACAGCCACATTCCAATAAGGATTAGTCTGGGGACTTACAAGAAACAATAGACGAGTCATAATAAATGGGAGTTCAAAGGTTAAAGAGTTTAAAAATTTCTAGGTTTTCTAGAATTTCTAGAGTTTCTAGATAATCTAGAGCGTCTAGCTCTTCAATTCACCATTCACGTAACTATAATCTGAAAGAGAGGGAGAGATAGTTGGGGGCCTGACCCAGATGATAGTTACGACGGGCGAAAGAGAATTCGAACTTCTTGGTCTTCAAACCAAATCCGTAGCAGAATCCACTCAGATTGATATTGGTGCGGTCGCTGGCAGACATCTCCAAAGTCTGACGGAAGCGATAGCCAAGTCGGAGGAAGAAGAGGTTTTTGATATCAAATTCCACACCCAGAGAGGCATGGCGGGAGGCATGGTTTAGAAATTTTGAGATATTGTCATACCAGGGAGTTGACACCTCTTCTCCGGTATAGGGGTCGATGACCGTCTCAGGATTCAGGTCATCCGTGTAATGAAGCTTCCATCGGGTCAGATGGTCCAATTGGAAAAAGAACCTGAATGGAGCGTCACTCAACTTATAGGACATCGATGCCGCGAGGTTGAAAGGCAGAGGTTCGACACTTCCATCAAATGTAGCCAGCTGGCTGCCTATGTTGCGGGCCTGCAGGGTGACAGCGAAACGACGGCTGTCGGAGACATAACTTCCAGCCAGATTGAGCGCCAGAGCGAAGGCGTTGTAAGACTCATACTGAGAATAGACTGGCTTGAGGGATGCGCCCAGCGAGAAGTTGGAGTCGATGTTCAGACCCCAGTTGACAGAGATGGCGATATCAGAGGCAAAGAAAGTCCCCTGCTCCACCTCCATCTCGTCATAGGCGTCGAATTTTCCATAACCGTTGAAATGGAAACCGAAAATAAAAACTCCGAATCTCTTGAAATCATAACCGTAGGCGACAGTACCTGAGTTACCACCCGAGAAGAGGGAGACATAGTCGAGGACCAGTCTGCGGTGATTGCCACTATTTATCAAAGAGGGATTGTCAATACCCACATTCAAGTCCTGAGGAGAGAACACCGAGAGGAAGTCGACACCCAGAGAGGCCGTTCTTGCCGATGAGGGAGTCTGAAGTAAAGACAAAGTGTTGAGTCCGGCAACCTGAGCATGTATGGGGACAGAGACGGCGGTCAGCGATAGCCCCAAAATCAAAATACCCACACATCGCCTCAACCTCGAGAGCAGCCAAAATCCTGAAAGTCTCATAAGACCAGTGGCGATATGACTTTTGAATAGATGTTGCATATGTGGGCAGACCACGGCGATAATCAATCGTTCCAAACCTCTTTACCGTCATCAGAGAGGTATCCGCTGCGTAATTTCTTGCCTTCACGTTTGCGGATAATATATTTCCCGTTGAGGATAAGGACCTCGTCGTACTTGAATTCAGTGACGAACTTACCCTGAACGTCGATAAACGCCCATTTGCCTTTGCGACGCAGGGCAGCGTAACAGACCTTGTAGTTGTTTTTCTGATAATCTATCTCACAGACAGCGGCATCATAGACGACCTCGGTGAGAGGTTCACCACTGACACCCACAAAGCCCCATTTACCACCGACAGAGACAGGATACATGCCACCGTTGGTCTCATATAGCACGGCGTCGTACATCGGTCGAATGACCCATTCGTTGTCTTTGTCAACATAACCCCACTCGCCGGTCTCGCAACGACACGGGTAATACATAGGATAGACATCCTGGGCATTGACGGGGGTAGCAAGCATAGAACAGAAAAACAGGATTATGGCACATGACATCATATGCCATAATCCTGATTTGAAATTATTGTCAAATGAATTATGAACTGAAAGGTTCATTTCACAACTCAATTTTTCTTGTTGCGTTCGTGACGCATGAGGTGGCTGGGTTCAAGAGCCATACGGTCGGTCTCGAGAAGCGATGCCACGCCCTCGTCGACACGACGTTTCTCCTCACATGCCGGGCAGTGGCACTCCTCGTGGTACTCACGGGGCTCGGTATATGTGGTGATGACACCCTCGAAGTTACGAAGAATAACCTTGTCGGGACTCTGCGAGATGACATACTGAGGCATGACAGGAGTCTTGCCACCGCCACCGGGAGCGTCAACCACGAAAGTCGGTACGGCATATCCGCTGGTATGTCCGCGGAGGTTCTCGATAATCTCGATACCTTTACTGACAGGAGTACGGAAATGCTCCAGACCCATCGACAGGTCGCACTG
>DBXB01000075.1 GCA_002309155.1 Bacteroidales bacterium UBA1223
CGAGCCGATGAAGGGACTCGAACCCCCGACAGGCTGATTACAAATCAGCTACTCTACCAACTGAGTTACATCGGCTTTTCTCAACGTTTCAAACAACTCTCTTTTCTTGATTTGAGGTTGCAAAAATACAACTATTTCCGATACATGAAAATTTTTTTTCAACTTTTTTTGATAAAGACATGCTATTATACTGATTTTCACAATAAATAAATTTAACTCATCTGTTATTATTTTTGTCAAACCCTAGTGCATAATGATTCATAATGTTGCATAATATTGCAAAATGGGACTCAAAATAACCGTTATTTAGAGGGAAAAAGAGGAAATTCAGCCTATCATACTGAATTACTTGCGATTAGTAAAGTTTACAGGTTAGAGGTTAAAGGTTAAAGGTTACAGAGTTTTTCATCTTAACATCTTAACAACTTAACATCTTAACAACTTAACATCTTAACATCTTAACAACTTAACATCTTAACAACTTATCATCTTATCACCTTATCAACAATTAAACGATTAAACAATTAAACAATTTAACAACTTATCACCTTATCAACATATCAACATATCAACAATTAAACAATTAAACAATTAAACAATAAAAAAGCCATTGCACCGTTAAATAATATTATGGTCATACCTTCAAAAATACTTGAGACTGCTGTGGATGAGATCGCTACTCTTCCTGGCGTGGGAAAACGCTCGGCAATGCGCTACGCACTGCATCTCCTGAACAGCAGCGACAGCGACTTCGCGGCATTTATCGGCGCCTTGACGCGACTCAAAAATGACGCCCACTATTGCAGCCGCTGTCATTGCATCAGCGACACCCCCGTCTGTCCTATATGCAGCAGTCCAAAACGGAACCAAAAGGTGGTCTGCGTGGTGGAGAACATCCAAGAGGTGATGGCTATAGAGAACACCGGACAATACACGGGACTCTACCATGTGCTGGGCGGCGTGATATCGCCACTTGACGGTATCGGCATCAACGACCTTACCATCCGGCAACTGATAGACCGCATTGAACCTGAACAGATAGAGGAGGTAATCCTTGCACTGCCAACCACCATGGAGGGCGACACAACGAATATCTATATCGACCGACAACTCAAAGCGTTCCCAGGAATCAAGGTGACCACCCTCGCACGCGGTCTCGCCGTGGGCGACAACCTGGAATATGCCGACGAGGTGACCCTTGGCCGTTCCATCATCAACAGAATACCTTTCGACAGCTTATGAAAATAAAGATTTTACTACTGACACTCTGTCTGGCATCACTCACCTGCTGCTCACAACCCAAGCCTTCCCAGGACGACAAATTGAAGGAAGAGATTGGCGAGATGCTGTTGGTGGGATTCCGTGGCACAGAACTTACGGACGACTGTCACATAGTCCGCGACATACGTGACTACCATATCGGCGGTGTCATCCTTTTCGAATATGACGCACCCTCAAAATCCAGACCCCGCAATATCAGTTCGAGACAACAACTCAAGAAACTCTGTGGTGACTTGCAGGCTCTGACTGATGAGACTCTCCTTATCAGCATAGACCAGGAAGGCGGAATGGTGTCGAGACTGAAAGAAAAGTACGGTTTCCCGACCTTCGCCTCGGCACAGAAGACTGCCCAGCAGGGGGACGACAGCGTGAGGTATTACGCCAACCTGACTGCCAAGACACTGAACGACCTTGGCATCAATCTGAATTTTGCACCTTGCGTGGATATCAACGTCAACCCCGCATGCCCCATCATCGGCAAACTGGAACGTAGTTTCGGCAACAACGCCAAGAAGGTGAGCCGTTGCGCCAAGATATGGATAGACGAGCAACAGAAGAATGGCGTGACAGCCTGCCTGAAGCACTTCCCCGGTCACGGCAGCTCGAAGTCGGACACCCATCTGGGACTTGCCGATGTCAGCGATACATGGAAAGAGGTAGAGTTGGAACCTTATAAGACTCTGATAAAGAACAGCGATGTGAGGATGGTGATGACCACGCATGTCTTCAACGCCCGCATCGACAGCCTCTATCCTGCCACCTTGTCAAAGCCCACACTGACGGGACTGCTGCGTGACAGCCTTCATTTCAGAGGTGTCATCATCACCGACGACCTCGCCATGGGTGCCATGACTGACCAATATGGTTATGAGGAGATTGTGAAGAGGGCTATCCTCGCCGGCGCCGACATGCTCTGTCTCTCCAACAACGGAAAGGACTACAACGCCGACGTGGTGCCTCAAACTGTGGAGCTGATATATAATATGGTAAAGAAAGGCGACATTCCTGCCGAGAGAATCAAACAGAGTGCCAATAGAATCAGACAATTGAAATCGAAGGTAAGTATCGTGAATGGTGAATTGTGAATGGTTAAGATGTTAAGTTGTTAAGATGAAAAACTCTGTAACCTTTAACCTTTAAACTGTAACCTTTACAAAACCCCTTATCTTAATGAAAAAATATATCACTGAATTCATCATCGCCGAGAAGCAGGTCTTCAACAGCCAATACTTCTCTTTAACCTTGAAGCATCCCGACAAACTGCCGGAGATCGTCGCCGGACAGTTTGTGGAGGTCGAAGTACCCGGGAACAAGCAGGTCATGCTTCGCCGCCCCATAAGCATTCACGATGTCGACATAGCGAACAACACCCTCACCCTGCTTATACAGGTTGTGGGCAAAGGCACCGCAACCCTCTCGAAACTCGAGAAGGGCGACAGTCTTAACCTGGTTTATCCCCTTGGACACGGGTTCAGCATCGTGGGCGACAAGGTTCTTCTTGTAGGTGGCGGAGCAGGCATAGCCCCTCTTCTCCATCTTAGCAAATGTCTGTCGGAGAAAGGCATACGCCCCACTATCCTGCTAGGAGGCCGCTCCGCAGAGATGATTCCCGTCAGGGATGCCTTCAAACCCTACGGAGAACTGGGAATTGCGACCGAAGACGGCAGTATGGGCGAGAAAGGTCTTGTGACACAACACAGTCTGTTTTCGAAAGATTACGACCATATCTTCACCTGCGGCCCCACACCCATGATGAAGGCTGTGGCTCGCCACGCCCTTGAGAAAGGGATAGAGTGCGAGGTCTCGCTCGAAAACATGATGGCATGCGGCATCGGAGCCTGCCTCTGCTGCGTGGTGGACAGCGACGAGGGTCACAAATGCGTCTGCAAGGAAGGTCCCGTCTTCAACGCCAAAAAACTGACAAAGTGGATAAATCTCTAGAACCCATAGAAACTCTAGATAATCTAGAAGCTCTAGAAAACCTAGAAAAACCAGTACAACCAGTTAAACCAGTACAACCAGAAAAACCCATCAACAATGCTTGAAACCAAAATACATAACCTCACCCTCAAGAATCCTGTGATGACAGCCTCCGGCACTTTCGGATATGGAGAGGAATTCGCCGACTTCATAGACTTGAACCGACTTGGCGGCATCATCGTCAAAGGCACTACCGGCGAACGTCGCCAGGGCAACCCCTACCCCCGAATGGCTGAGACACCCTCGGGTATGCTCAACGCCGTAGGACTGCAGAATGTGGGAGTTGAGACTTTTTGCAAAGAGGTATATCATAGAATCAAGGACTTAGAGACAAATATCATCGTCAATGTCAGTGGCTCGTCGATTGAGGAATACTGCAAGACTGCGGCGATGATCGACGAACTGGACAAGATTCCCGCCATCGAGCTGAATATCAGTTGTCCTAATGTCAAGAAAGGTGGCATGGGCTTCGGCACCAACCCCGATATGGCTGCACAGGTGGTCGGCGAGGTGAGGAAGGTGTACCATAAGACTCTGATAGTAAAGCTCACTCCCAATGTCACCAGCGTCGTAGAGATAGCCAAGTCTGTGGAAGGCGCCGGAGCCGACAGCGTAAGTCTTATCAACACTCTCTTAGGTATGGCTATCGACGTAGAGAAGCAACGCCCCTACCTCAGCACCATTACAGGAGGACTCTCGGGTCCGGCAGTGAAACCCGTTGCCGTCAGAATGGTATGGCAGGTGTCTCATGCTGTGAAGATACCAGTGATAGGTCTCGGCGGAATCGCCTCGGCAACTGACGCCCTGGAATTTCTGATGGCAGGCGCCAAAGCTGTCCAGGTGGGCACCGCCAACTTTATCGACCCTGCGGTGACAATGAAGATTATCGACGGACTTGAAGATTACTGCAACCGTCATGGAATCAACGACATCAACGATATAATCGGCATAATTTAGTAACGACTATAAAAAATAAAGTAAAACAATGGGAAGAAATGGAAAGTTAATCGTTGATATGTTGATACGTTGATATGTTGATACGTTGATATGTTGATACGTTGATATGTTGATAAGGTGATATGTTGATAAGGTGATAGGTTGTGAAGATGTTAAGTTGATTAATCGTGAC